>NZ_JBQFNM010000006.1:0-307477 GCF_056532675.1 Ruegeria sp. I1
CGGCCGCCGGTGCCTGAAACCATCGTCCAGATGGACCAAAGGCCGATCATGCACTAACAATCAAATTGGACCACTCAAGTGGGGCTGATCATAGGCTCTGCTTTGATTTCTTGAAGCGTTTCTTTACTAAACGCAGTGTGTCGCGCAAGTCATGCACAGAACGAACCAATCCCGGAGCCTTCTTCTTGAAGAACCTAGAGGTACGCTTTCGCAGCTTCTTGCCTTTGCTCCAGTCTTTATTGATCGTTTCGACGCGCGGCTCCGGATTGTATGCCTGAAGAGGGGGCTGCGGGATCTCACCGTTTAGCGCGGACCTCGCAAAATCGACCTTTTCAGGTGACATGTAAGAAAACATTGAGGCTAGCTCATCGCGCTCAAAATATTCCGTGTCGTCTTGCAAGAATAACGAGGATACCTTTGCCAAATAGTCTTGTTTCAGCTCTTCGGGCAAACGGGTCCAGGCAAAATGCAACAGGTGCATCTTGTAGGGCACGTAGCTGCTCTGAAACTCTTCATAGCGACCGAATTTGTTGTAAATTTCGTTCATCAATCGAACAGCATCGATCATCCCAGTTGCACGCGCGTTCACCGATTGCGTCATCGAATTCTGATTAATCCGGAACCGATACAGCGCTTTGTTCAAAACTTGAATGTTTTGACAGGACAACAAAGCTCTTAGGTTGTGTGGGTTGTCATCAAAATTTGAGCAGTCCAAATCAAAGTATAGTTCGTTTTTCCGAACAATATCTGTTCTGAAAAACTTGGCCCATGGGAATGGGTACTGCGCAAACAGGTGCTTATGCTCTTCTTCCATAGCAAATAGTTCTTGTTCAGGCAGGTAGTTCCTAAACTCACAATGGCGAGGTCTGGCCGATCGTGGAACGCTGCGCAGTTCATTGAAGAAGAAGTAGACGACATCTGCCTTGGTCTGTTTCATTGCCGAAATGAGTTGAGTATATGCATCGGCGACTAGCAGATCATCGCAATCCATGAAATGTAGGTATTCGCCTTTAGCTTCCTGTACTCCGAGATTGCGGGCGGATCGTTGATTAGCTTCGGTCTGATAAAGTGGTTTCACCCGCGCATCTTGCCGCGCAAAATAGTCGATTATCTCCTGCGATCCGTCAGTCGAACCATTGTTGACACATAGCAACTCAAATTCACTAAATGTTTGCGCGAGGATAGAACTGATACAATCGGCTAGAAACTGGGCGCCATTGTAGACAGGCATCACTACCGAAAGCTTCGGCTGCGCACTCAACGTCTGCTTTTGTTTCTGATAATTTGCTAACGCATTTTGTTCAACTTCCAGGTGCTTAGCGGCATCAGAGTTCAGCAATGACAAGATATCTTTAGTGACCTGTGCTTGTGGCCGCCCGAGCGTTTTGCCAGACACGCCATACAGATAGTACTTCAGCAGCCGGGCAACGTGGTCTTGGAAAGCGACCTTCTGCTCAACCGTGAGGCCGCTCTCGAGCGCTTTGAATATGTCAGACCTCAAATCGTCTTTGCTACTCAACTCGTAGACAGCTCCAGACCCATTAAGCTGATTTCTTCCAAGCATCAGTACTGGGATATCGCGCAGGAGAGATTCGTAGTTCCCTTGCGAAACCTTCACCACCGCGAGATCGGCGATGTCGAGGCAGTCGCCAAGGTTTACGTCGCTTAGTACGGTTACGCCAGGATACTCTGTCCACAAATCAAGACCGCGTGTTATAGTGATTGGGTGGGGCTTGTAGATCAGCTGAATATCCGGGTCATTGGCAAACGCTTGGGATAGATTTCTGACGACCTCATCATTGTCGACATAGAATGGTGAATGAAACTTCTGCGCAGCCTCATCGTAAGGGACATGACCCGAAAACGCGCAATTGCTTCCAATATAGACAACAACTTTCTTACCGGATGCCTTGATACGGTCGAGTTGAGTGCGCGCGGAAGCAGACACCTTTAGTTTCTTGTTGCGGGATGGTTTCTCTCGACGTGCGTTTTCCAGATACTGGGCCGCCATTTCCTTGTCGGTCTGGGTCAGCGGAAGCTGATTAAAGTCTTCGGATTTTTGAGAAACCCAGCTTTCCCCCATATGTCCCAAGCAATCGAACGCAAGGGTTTGAGGTAACACACCAAGTTCCATGGTCAGGAATGGAATACCCTGTTCCTTACAGATCTGCTTGAGGATCCGCGAGCACAGCAGATATGTACCCCATGCGACGATTACGTCCGGTTTGTAGAAAGAGACGGTTTTGTTAAGGTAGATATATGCCGCGTTGGCCACAGCGCGCGCGTTTCTCTGCGAACACCCATACTCTTTGACAAGCGCCGCAATAGCACCGCCTATGGCCTGCTCGGGCACATCATCGTGTTTGTATCCAAAGCTGCGGCCAAAATAATTGTCGTGGACTGTGCTTGAAACCTTGGAAAGCAGATCAGGCAAATCCTCAAACTGCAACCCGCTGTGGTCCAATGCTTTAACGTTGCCATCGACGACAGCAAGATCAAAATCTTCACTACTAAGAAAATCTGAAAGCGTTTCACGCAATGGCTGGTGGCTGCCTGTATCGAGCCAAGTGAAAAACAGCATGCGTTTCTTATCGCTGCCGTTCGTTTGCGTCATCCAGTGCTTTCGCGCCGTTTCTTTGGTAGCGATATTGTGTGCAGAAATGTACTCGGATTCTGTATCAAAAGGGTCGAAATCAGTCAGGCTGCGTATCGCATCGAACCTTTCCGATTGTTCTTCCATGAAGAAATAGTTTTCATGATCGACGTTGTACGATGCAGAAATTGATTGGAACGGCTTCCAAGCCCCTCCGGCGAAATGCACTATGTAGGGTTTTTCGCCGGTTTTCTTGTGATAGAACTCTTGCGGACAATATTCGCTGACCAGTGTTTGGCCGCCATTGCACAGATGCAATACATCGCCTTCTTCGAAAAGGCGGAAGATCTGCGGATCCTGAGCACGAATGACTCTCACGAGATCCTGATCGTGCCATTTGCAGTCCCGAAAAAGTTCAATGTTGCAGCTTGAAAAGAGGCTGTTAACTCTCTGAAATACGTGTCGCATCAGATTTGGCGAAGAAATCACAAATCCGATGTTGATTTCGTGTTCGCCGAAATCCATTCCGTCAGTGTCGTGCAAGCGTGTGTAGTGAAAGTTTTTCTTCCAAAGATTGGTGCCGGGTAGGTTCTTGTTTTCTTCCTGCCAGTACCACAGCACGTCCGAGTCGACCTGTGCCGATTTTTCAAACAGCTCGTTCACATCTCGCTGGAAGTAAAGGTCGTTGTCGCATAGCGCTAGCCCATCGTAGTTTTGCCCGAACTTCTCAACCCAATCACAGATAATCAGCTTGCTCATACGTTTGTTGCGGTAGAGCAGGAATGCGTCATCCTCGTTCAGGCTTCCATCCCGAAACTCAGGTTGTGAACGCGCGATCTCAGTGCGGTAGTTCCACTGCTGAAAACTCATTAGAGGGTTGATCAGATAGCGAATGCCACGGCTGTCCAAGTATCGTTGGCACTGGGCGCTCAAATGCGTTGAGATCACCCACAAATCGCCCTGGAAGTTCCCTCTTTCTGGGTCAAAAAGGGAATCAATCATCAAGTTTGCCTGCGCCACGTGCATGGTGTTCGCAGTGAAGACGATCGCATTTCTAGTCATTCAATATACCTTTGTATGGGCGGCGCCGTTTGCTATGAGGGACCTCTTGCAAAAGGAATTCTATGTCCTTGTCTAGGATCAGAGAGGCGCGACAAAAAAGGCTGGAGCACGCTCGCCCTTCTCGGCGATACCTTCAAAACTACGAGCAGTATCCAAAGCCTCTCGGATGGTGACATCCATGTCTAAGTATCGATAAGTACCCAGTCGACCTACAAACGTGACGCCGTTGGTCGCGTTAGCTAAATCGACATACGCACTCAACAGTTCCTTTTCCTTAACTTGTCGGATCGGATAGTAGGGGATGTCATCAACATCGGCTGCGCGCGAATACTCGCGGTAGCACACAGACCTGTCGTGTTGTTCCCAGGGAGAAAAATGCTTGTGCTCGGTTATCCGTGTATAGGGCACATCTTTTTCGCCATAATTCATAACGGCGCAACCCTGGTAGTCGCCCTCATACTCAAACCGCTCAAAATCCAGGGTGCGGTATCCCAAGCGCCCCAACTCGTAGTCAAAATACCCATCCAGAGGGCCGGAATAAAAAACATGATCATAGCCAGATCCCATTTCACGCGTAAAACGGGTATTCAACTTAACAGTGATATTGGGATGCTCCAAAATGGCTGCAATCATGTTGCTGTAGCCATTTTCAGGCATTCCCTGATAATTGTGAAAGAAATAGTTGTCGTCGTAATTGAATCTTACGGGTAAGCGCTTCAAAATCGACGCGGGCAATTCCGATGGATGCAGGCCCCACTGCTTTATCGTATATCCCTTGAAGAAGGCCTCATATAGGTCCTTCCCCACAAAGCGCATGGCTTGTTCTTCGAAGGTTTGCGGGTTGTCAATTGTAGTGTCGGCCTGCTGTTCAGACACAAACTGCTTGGCCTCATCTGGCCCCATTGTTTTACCGAAGAACTGGTTAATCGTGTGTAGATTGATTGGCAGAGAAAACACGCCGCGCGACCCATCTGGGTATTGCGACGTTGTCTTTACTCGGTTTTTATAAGGCAAAAACGTCTCGAAGCGATTGACATAATCCCATACTTCTTGATCATCGGTGTGAAAGATGTGTGGACCGTAGGTGTGAACCATAACGCCCGTGTTTTCATCACGTTCAGTGTGGCAGTTGCCACCAATATGTTCACGGGTGTCGACAACAACAACATCGTGACCTGCTTCGGCCAGATGACGTCCAATCACAGCGCCGGACAGACCGGCCCCCACCATCAAATATTTGTCAGACATTCTTAGCCTAGGTTACCTGCATAAATTCGGCAAAGCACTATCGGATTGCCTGACCCGTTGCAACACGGCTTTGTTTCATGTCGATACACGGATGTGAAAGGCGCGCGCCCCCATTTTTGATCGAATAGGTCACATGTCGCAGCGGTTCGGCCGACCTAGAGCAAGCACTGTCGCCCCGGTTTTCGCGTCGCATGTCCGCGGTCGTCGCGACACAACAAACTCTGCATTAATCCTCTAATGTTCTCAAAGACAAACACCGCTGTCTCAAAAGGTCTTCATTGTGACTGCTTACCGATCCAGCATCGATTTGCGAGGCCACATAACCTGCCGGGCGGACCCAGTTTGGCGCAAATCTTCACCGCCTTCGCCAAATGCAGATGGTTCGGCGGTTTCGGTTCCATGAGCGGTTCTGGGAAAGCCAAACGATAGACGAGCAAGAACTCGCTCATCTATTCCGTGTAAGTTGAGACAAATGCACAAGCGTTGTGCAGGCTTCGATCGAAGCCCATCGGCGGTCACGCACAAAGTCTCTCGTTTTAGGCGCGTGGACAAGTGTTCAAGTCTTGTTGTAAGTCAGTCGGTAGGCCCACACTACAACGGTCGGTTTCGCCACCCGATGATCTTGCGACAAATTTAAGACCGTATGATCAAGTACATTAAGGACTGCAAGAAGCATGATTCCTCTTTGGAAAATAAAACGAGAGATCAAAAGGGCGTTTTCATCAAATTACCGGGAACAAATTTTCAGCGAGATTGGGAAAACCGATAGGAAAATACTAGCGCAGCTTGCAAACAAGTACGATGGCGAGAGGTGTTTTGTTATTGGGAATGGGCCAAGCCTGACTGTTGCGGATCTTGAACTAATTAAGGGCGAAGTCTCATTTGCTTCCAACAAGATATTTCTAATTTATGACGAAACAGATTGGCGCCCGAATTTCTATTCTGTTGAAGACAGGTTGGTATTTGAGCAATGCCTCGACGAAATCAAAGAACTGCAAGGCAGCCAAAAGCTCTTTCCCGTACAGATGTTTCACAATCGTGAACCCTTATCAAATGTGGTGCAGTTCCCAATATTGCCACCTAACAACTGGGACACTCCATTAGAAGATCCGGACTTCCCCAGTTTCAGCCCCAGCTTTGAAACCGGAATCGCGTGGGGATCGACAATCGTTTATACGCAAATACAAATGGCGATAGCCATGGGTTTCAAAGAGGTCTGCGTATTGGGTCTAGACCATTCATATACGCTGGGTCGTACAGTGGAGGGTGAACAGGGTGTAATGGTTCATGATGGTGAACAAAACCACTTTCATCCAAAGTACAGGAAACCAGGTGAAAAATGGCATTCGCCAAACCTTCACGTGCTGGATGTCTCGTACGCGAAGGCTCAAGCCGAAACGCAGGCTTTGGGCGTGCAGATTATCAATTGTTCTAGAAAAACTGCGTTGAACACGTTCCGGCGTGAAAGCCTCGAGAGTGTTTTGGCGCGTGGGTCAAAAGGCGCGAGAATGCCGTGACCCGCTCTGCTTTATTACCTCGGTGAACTAAGTGAAATAGCTCCCATCTCAAGCGGTTTGCTCAGCTGGCGGCGGGCGATTTTGAAGATTCCTGCGCGGGCCTCGCTTTTGCTTCGGAAATCCGACAACATCGCCCACCACGCACGGCACATACGCCAGCCAACCTGCACCCGGCCCGAGATTGGCTGGCCACCGTTCAAGACGCCAGCAAATACAATCGGAACCGTGCGGCGTGAAAGATCGAACATTTCTTTCAGAACCGCCTCTTCCTCTTCCGAGCTTTGGTTGCCGCTTGCGGCCATAGCGGATTTGAGGTTCTTGCCGACCGGGCGGGTGTGATGCATAGCAATCTCATCCAGAATGGCTGTGCGAAACGCACCCGCCTCTTGCCAGCGGCACCAGATGTAATCCAGGCCGTAACCACTCATGGTGGACTGAAACAAGGGCAAGGCCTTTTTTAGAACATCGCGATGAAGGCAAGGGGCCATGATCTCGATGTAGTTGGTGTATCGCAGCACAAACCCGGGGCATTGGCTGAAGACAAAATGCGAGAAATAGCTTTCGGGTGTCAGTGACGGTTGTGCGATCCTTAGCCCATGGGAATCCATGGCGTTGAACAGGTCATTCACATTCTGGGCTGCAATATCTAGATCGTCATCTGGTAGCCAAACATAGTCATACGCTTCCAAATCCCTGCTCGAAAGGGTCAGAAACAGACCGTCCCATTTCCCGCCCTTAACCAGAACGGCCTCGACCCCCGGTTCGGGCTTGAACGCAGCAAATGCCTCATCCGAGAAAAAGCTGATCAGCAGATCATAGTTGCGATCTTCATACGAAATCTCTTGCCAGCGCGGATGCAAGGATTTTCCGCCTGCCCGGACAACAACTAGGTTTTTCTTCATGATCTGTCCTGAGCCCCGCTTCGGTTGTCTAGAAGGGGTGTTAGTCCCGCAATCTCGGCAGGTTTGAGCGGATGACTAAGCCGCCCATAACTGTATCTGATTTGGTATAGCGCATTGCTTAGAAAGCGCCCCAGAGAAGAACCGGCTTTCTTGCGGTTGCGGTTCGCCTCGATTGTACTGTCAAAAGTTCCGCGTTCTGCAACCATTTGATGCGCCAACGTCAGAATTGGCACTTGGTGTTCCCAGTAGAACTTCAGGTCGATATCGACGGGGCGGGCAAACGGGGCATGGACAGCTGCCAGATGCGCCGCCGCTTTGCGACCAATGACATAGCCTGTTGTCCTAGGTGGCAGTCGATCCGTCAGGATCAGGCTTTGATCTGTCACCGAAGCCAAAACCTGCCCACCATTGCCCGCCATACCATCCAGTTTGATCATAACATCTTGATAACGCTCCGATGACTTGGACAATGCATCCAGAAATGGCATCGGATTCTGAAGAAATGTCGCATCATCTTCCAGCACAAGGGTCAGGGAATCTTCGGCCTCAGCGATTGCTTGCCAGATTTTCAGATGGCCCAAGGCACAGGCTACTTCATTGCGGCTAAGCGGTCTTTTGAACGCGCGCCGGTTCCTTTTGGCATCGTAAACGCGCGATACATCCGCGTCTGACAGTTGATCGCCGTAGATGGCGTTGAAGAAAGAGTGTGACAACCCCAGCTGCGTACATTCCGCTTCACATGCGTTGCGCCGATCAATGTCCCTTGGAAGGCTTAGAATGACGGCTTTAATCGACACGGGTGGCTTACCTAAACGAAATCTGGCAGGGTTCTAGGGGTCAAGTATAACAATCACAAGCCATAAACGCAGGGGAAACCTGCGCAAATAACTAGCAGGGCTCTGGTGGCAAATAACCGCTCAGGTAGGAAAACTGTGAATTCTCTCAAGGATGTAATGGTTGGGACTAGGAGGTTCGTGGCGTCGGATCGCCATCATTCCTTTTGCTTACTGTTGCATAATACTTGGATCATACTTACCTGAGCACGCCAAAATGATGACACGTTGCCGTCGTCAATACGCGACCAATTGAAAGGTCACTCTGTCACGCTTGGGTATCTGCCCTTTTGGCCAAAATGATTTTAGGTTATCTGAGCGAGCGCATGGTTTCATGATCTGGAGAACGCAATGATTAAGCGCGCCTGGAACAACTGGCGGTCCGGCTATATGGGCCGCCTGATTGGCGAAAGCTTCTATGCACAAGGCTGGATGTACGGGATCGCAATCGTGGCGATGATATTGGTCGCTGCCACCACTGCGGGCGCGGCCTATATGATGGAGTACATCGTCGATGCCATGACCAGCCCGGAGATGCGTGGGTGGGCTCCGATTATCGCACTATCAGTTGTTGGCTTGTTCCTGTTAAAAGCTGCGGCAACCTATATTCAGGCGATTTACCTCGCCCGGGCTGGAAATCGGATTGTTGCGGCGCAGCAAGATAAAGTTTTTCGTAAACTCCTTCGGCACGGTGTCGATTTTTTTGGCCAAAACGAATCATCAGAACTTTTGATGCGAACGACGCACGGTGCACAAGCCGCCCGTACTTTGATCGATGTGCTCGTAACCGGCTTTGTACGAGACCTGCTCACACTCGTGGGTCTGATCGCTGTTATGGTTTATCAGCAGCCACTTTTGTCAGTTATGTTTCTGATTGTCGGTCCGATAGCATTGCTCGGAGTTCGTCAACTGCTGAAAAGTGTGCGAAAGATCATGCAAGCGGAATTCACATCGCTTGCTGAGATTATCCGCGTGCTCCAAGAAACCTCAGCTGGAATCAAAGTGATAAAAGTGTTGTCGCTCGAAGAGTTGATGACGAAACGAATGGATACCGCGATCCGAAAGGTCGAGGCACGCTCCAACGATATTGCACGCCTGCAAGCGATTGCCAGCCCGTTGATGGAGTTTCTGGCCGGTCTGGCTATTGCGGGCGTTCTGATCGTCAGCACACTGGGAATTGCTGGGGCTGAGCAACCCACTGCAGGTCAACTGATGTCGTTCATCACCGCGTTACTGATGGCTTATGAGCCAGCTAAACGCCTGTCGAAGATGCGCGTTCAGATCGAAGCAGCGATGGTTGGCGTAAGCCTGGTATTCGGGTTGCTGGATCAAGAAGACACGATGACCGAGAGTCCCGACGCAGAGGATATTCCGGACGGTCCAGGTGAGATCGCGCTGCGCAATGTGACCTTTGGCTATCAGGGCTCAATTTCAGTGATCGAAGATATGAGCGTAACCTTTGCAGCGCGGCAAACCACTGCTTTGGTCGGCCAGTCCGGGGGTGGCAAGTCTACGATTTTCGGATTGATCATGCGGTTTTACGACCCCAATGAAGGCACAGTCGAAATCGATGGCCATGATGTCCGCCATGCGAGTTTTGCGTCGCTGCGCAAGAAAATCTCTTACGTGGGCCAGGATACCTTCCTGTTCTCGACGACGGTGATGCAGAACCTTCGCTTTGCCGCGCCTGATGCAACCGATGAGGAAATCTTTGACGCGGCCCGTGCCGCACACGCACATGATTTCATTTCCGAGCTGCCGAATGGTTATGATACTCTGGTCGGTGAGAACGGTGCCTTCCTCTCCGGGGGTCAGAAACAGCGTCTGGCTATTGCGCGCGCGATTTTGCGTAAGGCTGAGATTCTGTTGCTGGACGAAGCCACGAGCGCTCTCGATGCAGAATCCGAAAACTTGGTGCGCGAAGCGCTGGATGCGCTGACAAAGGACATGACAGTGGTCGTCATCGCGCACCGTCTGTCCACGATTCTTGAAGCGGACAATATCATGGTGATTCAGGACGGGGCCGTTGTCGAACAAGGCAATCTGGATCAGCTGATCGCCCGCAACGGCAGCTTCCGCAGGCTTTATGACCAACAGTTTAAAAAGAGTGCTGAAAAAACTAAGGTCGCAGAATAAAAAAAACCGGGGCAGCGGAAGTATCCCGAGGCCCCGGTTTTTATTGGATTGTTCACCTGTTCTAGGGCAGATC
Organism: Ruegeria sp. I1; assembly: GCF_056532675.1. Lineage (NCBI taxonomy): Bacteria > Pseudomonadati > Pseudomonadota > Alphaproteobacteria > Rhodobacterales > Roseobacteraceae > Ruegeria > Ruegeria sp. I1. The sequence continues at coordinate 10,365 of NZ_JBQFNM010000006.1, forward strand.
GTCCAACAACATGGGATACAATAGATTGCCCGCCTGTGGCCCTGCCCCCAGATAGTCGACCCACTGATCCGTCGATTCATTGTAGCGACGATAGCGTTCGATCTTGTCATAGAGGCCATTGACGATGGTCTGCTGTTCAGAAATGGGCAGACGAACCCAATCGTCTTCGGTAATGGCCATAATCTGTGATTTATAAGGCAAATCGGCCAGATACTCGTCCAAAGCCACTGCCTCGGCCAGGCTTGGATCGGATTGGCGTGACACCTGATCAGGGCGACGGCTCATATCAGCGGCGACACCTAGAACTTGGGTAAAGAACTGATCAGGGTTCACCACGTTCCGTTCAGCCTGATCCACGATGATCCGCAACGCTTCTTCCAGATTGCTCAGGTCGGCTTTCGAGATCAGCAGACGGATAGACAGTGGTTTCAAACCGGTGCGGTCGAAATCTCGGTCGGCGACATAAGCCTCGAACAGATCGGGTGCTTGCGCGCCTTCGGTCCGACCAAGATAGGCCAGCTGCATCGTGCGGCTGGCGGTGTTGAGCCCGCTGAACAGCCCGCCTTCGGCCTCATCGACGATTGCATCTTCATCCAATAGGGCGTCGCCGTCGCTGCCGCGATAAGACGACGCCTGTTGCGCCACGAACTGACCCAATTGGCGAGCTGTGTCCTTGTAGATGGTGGGATCGCCGTTCTCGATGGGAAAGTACAGCGGCGCCGAGTTCGGAAATGCTGTTAGTTGCTTATAGGCCGCCTCGGCCGAGGGGTGATCCTTGGCTCCGCGTGCGGTGCGCAGATGCATGACGGCCATAGCGCCCCCGATCCGCTCGCGAATAAGGCGGTTCAGGCTTTCAGCGCTTAGACCGGTCGAGGAATATTCATCATCAAATTCGCGCGGGCCCGCATCGGTTACCAGAACGATGAACCGGCTTCCGAAATCGCTCCAATCCATATCCTGCAGGGCATGTTCGATCCCGCGATAACTGTCTTCGCGGAAGTTCTTACTGCTGGCCTTCGCTTCCTGCATCTGGTCGATCCCGGCCAGAAAATTCTCGACATCCAGCCCCTGCTGCAAATCCACAAAGGTCTTAACGTCATAACCCAGATCAGGCGCGGCTTGCAGGCTGTCACGATAGCCCACAAGGGCAAAGCTGACCGCATCGGCTGCATCCGAGGAGGCTGCCTCGCGGTACACTTCCTGCAGCGCATCGCGGGTGGCGCGAATGTAGGGCTCCATGGAAATGGTCGTGTCGACGACAAAAACCACCCCGGTTTTCAGATCACCCGCAGCCTGACCACTTGGGGCGGCTGGTGGGTTCGGTGCGTTGGCGCTGGCGACGGCGACTTGCAATAGATTGACAAAGGGCCCGATGTCGAACACCGCCTCTTCGGTCGATAGGATCGGCATGACGTAGAGGTTCTGCCGTTGATCAATAGTCTCACGCGGGCCAAGGGCGATCACGGTTTCCGATGGGTCTCCCCCCTGCTCAGCCGCCAGCGCTTCATCCCGCGCATCCGCAGCCAGATCCGCGGGATTTTCGCTTTCGATGATGTCGTAAATCGGGTCGATATCGTTGAAGAACAAAACCCGGCCCACATTGTCACTGCCTTCTAGCGTCGCAACGATGTTTTGGTTCCAGTCGACCGTCGCGGCCTGAGGCACCCACATCAGGTCGTCTCCCTGATCAGTGGCGCCAATCTGCATCCAATCGCCATTGCGGTCATAGACAAAGAACACCTGTAGCGGAGACAGGGCCGTGCCGGGGCTTTCGCTTTCCGGCTCAGCGCGCGCTTCGACCCGTTCCCGGATCAGCACGCGCTGGAACAGGCTGGTTTTGCCCTCGATAGGCAATGGTGATTTCGATTGCGCCAGCAGCGGCCCGGCCAGCACCAGCGCCGTTACAAGAAGGAGTATCCGTCTCAACATCATATCCGTCTCCTCACTCGCCCAATCTGTTCAGGGCTTCGCGCGCCGGGTCTGATCCCAGATCAGCTGCGCGCTGATAGTATCGCCGCGCCGCCGAGGGGTTGGGGCGCGGAAAAGGGGAAGTCACTGTACTATGGGTTTCAGGGTCATACATTTCAGCAATCAGGATATTGGCGTCTGCCCGGTCCTGTTCCGACAGTTCTTGATCATTGCTGATGGCAATCAAAGCGCCCAGGGCCGCATCCAGATTCTGAGCCCCACCCGCCGCCAGCAAATCGCGCGCCGCGGTCAAGGGATTGTCTGCTGCGACCGCCTCTTGTGCAACGACAACGGATTCATTGACCTTGGCCGACTGACCACCGGGGCCGACAAGAAAATACCACGCAGCGCCTACTATGACGGCCAGAGCGACGATTCCAGCCGCGATCATGGGCATATTGTTGCCGCCAGAGCTTTCCTCGGACGGCACTGCATCTTGAGGCTGGGCAGCGCCTGCTGAGGGCTTCTTTTTTACCTCGCCGTTCAGCGCTTGACGGAACAATCCGGGCAGGTCGGAGGGGCGATCTTTTGGGTTGGCTTTCAGCAACTGCTCCAGCGCCCATTTCAAACCGGGTGCAACCTTGGGATCGGTGATTTTGACATCCGCCTTCCGGTCTTCAACCGCTGCAAACCCTTTGCCTTCACCGGGTAGCTCCAGCCCCGAGGTCCGCATCAAGACCAGCCCCAGCGCATAGGCGTCTGTGGCAGTAGACACCTCATTGCCGAACAGGCCCAACTGTTCCGGCGCGCAATAGCGCAGCTTACCTGCAAAACTGTCGCCGATGATGGACTTGTCCGTCCCAACACTGTCTGACGCCAAGCCAAAATCAATGAACTTGGCTTGATTGATATCATCATGCGAGATCATCACATTATCCGGTGCCACATCGCGGTGGACAATGCCCAGCTTGTGAATGGCCTCAAGCCCTTGCGACAGGCGCAGACCCAGTTTCAAGACATCATCCGAGGACAGCCTTGCCCCTTTTTTCAGGTAGTGCGCCAACGGATGACCGGGCACAAATTCCATCACCAGGAAAAGACGACCATCCTTGTCCAGCATCGAGGTTTCGAACCGTACCACGGCATCGCTGCGCACGGTGCGCAGCAGGTTCGCTTCGCGCCGGAACAGATCAACGGCCTTTTGGTTCTTGGCAAAGCTGGGCGTCATGACCTTGATCGCTACCTCATGCCCGCTGGCCCGGTTCAGGCCACGAAAGGTGGCTCCCATGCCGCCCTCGCCCAGCAGGGATTTGATCTCGTACGTATCCTGCAGAACGCTGCCGGGTTTCAGGCCAAGTACCGAGTGTTCCATGGGTGTCCTTACCTCCGGTTTTTCAGGCTGATGGCGCTGTGCTTGCTAAAGGTGCGGATATCCATGATCTGAAAGCAGATACCGGCAAATACCAGCGACGATGTGATCCCGAACACCACCGTCAGGAAAGCGGCGATGATCGTGGTTGTATCCGGACCGAGCGGCGACAGGCGCAGCATGGTCACAGCGGTGAAACAGAAAAAGATAATCGACAGCGCGGTGGTGATCCAAACCAGAACCTCCAGCGATTTGTTCAATACATCCCTCATTCTTCAACCTTTCCAAGTCAGTCTTCCATGAACGATAGGGCCAGCCCCTGAATATCGTCCGCGATTTGATCCAAATCCGAATATCCCGCGACGCTGCGCGCGCCGATATGATCCTGCACCAGCGCCAGACAGTTTGCCCGCTCACGTCCCCGGCTTTCTTCGGTGGGGTAGATGAAATCGATCTGTTTGCGCAGCAACACGGGCGAGTATTGATCGACCAACCCTTCGATCAGGTTGGCATACTCAACCACATCCGCCTTTGCTTTCTCTTCGATTTCCCTGAGTTTTGCGGCGGCCTCTTGTCGGGCGATCTCAATTTCCTTCAACAACTCCTGATCCCCGGCGGCGCGCGCCTCGCGTTCGATGGCGTCAAGCTCGGGCTGGATTGTCAGCATTGAGATCAGAGCGTTCAGATAGCGGCGCAGCGCCTGGCCGCAGACCAGAACGCCCGAGGTCAGGATCAGCCTGACCGATTGATCCCTTTGTGCGTTGCGCTCAACCCGGCCCCTGTTCAGCGTGTCCTTGATCACCGCCAATTGCGTCTTGGTTCGATCCGACAGGGTTTCCGCTGATATCTCATCCAGCAACTCCATCGCCTCTTGTTCGCTTGCGGCCGAGGCCAGCCCTTCATCCGGACGCGCCAGTTCGGCGAGCCCGTCCTTCAGCGCCTGATCCTGATCCGCCGAGGTGATGGCCAGGCCCTGTAGTACCAACCGGGTACCGGTGAAGCGATCCGCCGAGGCGGTGTTGGACAGGATGTCAAAGGGCGGAACCTCAAACCGGGTCGAGGATGTGATGTCAGCCAAAGGCGTTCGGGCATCGCCACCGCGTTTCACGAACCCCCCTGCCTGACCGTGCAGTCGCCCGTGACGGACCAGAGCAAACGGATCTCCCACGATCTCGGCCGCGTTGCCCAGCATGTCATGCAGACCCAAAGGGTTGGGCTTCAGAGAACCAACCACCTGCAATTTGCCCCCCGCAGAAGCCGTGCCGCCATGGGCGATGTATTCATCCTGTGGCGTGCCTTCCGGCACGGGCGGCAGAGGAGCGCGGAACAGGGATTGATCCACCGCCAGACCACCACGGGCGGAATACTCCCATTCCTCCTCGGTGGGCAGGCGCAGATAGGCCCGCGTATCGCCGACGCGGGGCAGGCTGTCGGGTGCATTCTCCATCAGCCACAGGGTGTAGGCCTCTGCAAAGCGCTGATAGTCCAGCTTGGTATTCCCAACCGCCGGAACAAAGCCACGGCGACGCGGCTCCTTGTCGGGGCAGCCAACCATGACCACATCCCACTGTGCCTGCGCCAGCTCATACTTGGCCATGTAGAAATAGCCCTTGGCCGCACCTTCGGGATCGGCAAACGCGCCCGAGACAAAGGCGCGGCGCAGGCCGTTCAGATAGGGTTGATCGCTGCCCTCCTGCCCCAGCACGACCGAGACATCGCCGATCACGCCATCTGTGTTGGGCGTTGCCACCTTGCGGAAGGTCATCGCCCCGCCGCAGGGCATGGGCAGGGACAGGTCCCCATCCGCAGGCTGCGGATTATAGTATTTCTCGCGCCAACTGATGTCTTGTGCCTGCGCGGTTGCGGAGAAGGTCAACAGACCGATCAGAGGGGCCAGGGCAAGGCGGGTCAATTTAGGCATGGGTCAAGACCTCCTGAGGTTCGACATTGCGCACGGCAAATACGGCCCAGATCGCTGCGGTTACCGCCGTCACGGCGCCCAGAACCAGTGTTGCAAACACATCGCCCGCATAAAGGCGCGCAACAGATTCGCCGGGGGCGGTTTCGAACGTGGCGTTGATGGCCAGCAGGAAGGGCAGTATGATGATCAGCGTTGCGATCACGCCGCCCAGCACCAACGCAAGGCTTTGGACCACCGGGATTACACAGCGCTGCCGGTCGGGCATGGTCAGCATGGAAAACAGACTGAAAATGACCCGCTGCCGCTCGACCATTCCGCGTAGATTGGCGGACATCGCGGCCCAGAAGCCAAACATGGCCAGCGCGGCGATAGCTGTGAACAGTATGTTCAGATTGCGCCGGAAGGATAGCAACAGGGCCGCGTTTTCAGCTCGAGGACGCGATTGCAGCCCCTGTTCGGCCAGATTGGCAGACAAGGTTCCGATATCCTCCAGCGAGCGCGCATAAAGGCGGAAACTGGCATAGGTCTCGGGCTCGGCCACCGGATCGGTCCAGTTTGCGGGGGTCGAGGTCAGATCGTCGCGAAACCGCTCGACCGCCAGAAGATCGGGCAGCGACAGAAAGATGGCAGGACGCGGCCAAATTTCGGGGGGCAATACGCCAATCACCTGCAGATCGCGACGGGCGTTTTCGCGTTGCCCATCCACTTCGCGCCCGATGATCATGTCAACTGTATCCCCGGCCGAGACCGAAAGGTCCTGCGCCAGTTTGTCCGAGACCCACACGCGACCCGGCGCAACGGGTTCGCCGTCGATCAGCGGATCACCCGCAGCCGATGGGATCAGAGGCACCGCGCGCTCCAGTTTGCGCTGCGCCTCATGCCGCACCGCGTTGGCGGATGTGTTGATCGAGCGGGTGGCGGGAACGATGAACCCGACATCCTGCCGCGCGCCCAGGGCGGCGAAGAAGGCCGCATCATGCTGCTCGGCCCCAATGGCCAGGATTTCGCGGTTCGACGGGTCCTCGATCAACCGGCCGACCATGGTGCCTATGATCCCGTTCTTCAGCGCCAGAATGATCAGCAGAGGGCCAAGAACGCCGGCCAGGGCGGCGACAAAACACAAAGCCGACTGCCAGTCATGGCGCAATTCGCGCAGGGCCAACATGGCTGGTATCCGCACCATCACGCCACCCTCGCCGCCGCGCGGCCTACTGTCGAGAAAATCGAATAGGATTGCCCTTGATGATCCAGAAGTCGGTGATCGGCACGGGGGGTGTCCGCAAACTCACCCGTTTGCGCCTGATGGCTGGCCAGTACGACGGCCGACCCGGCCTCGGCAGCAAGATGTACGATCAACCCTTCGACCTCGGCCACATTGGCGGGGTCGAGGGCCGAGACCGGCTCGTCCAGCAACAGCAACGCGGGCTGCCCCAGCAACGCCCGCGCGACCGAGGCGCGTTGGCGTTGGCCCACCGACAACTGACCCGGTTTGCGGGCGGTCAGGTCCCTTAGCCCCATAGCGCGGATCAGGTGATCCTGCCATTCTGCATCCGGCACCTGCCCGGCGACACGAACGGGCAGTTCAATATTCTCCTGCAAACTCAGATACGGCACCAGCGTATTGGTTTGCAGTACAAAGCCCAGCTTGTCGGGCCCGGCAAATTCGGCCCTCGGGGTGTCCGGCGTGACCGTCACCCCGCCGATCACATGCAGCATATCCGGCAGGTCCGTCAGCGGCAGCGCCCCGGCAATCAGCCCCAGCGCTGTGCTTTTGCCCGCCCCGCTGACCGCGTCCAGAACGATGGTCTCACCTGCGCTCAGTTCCAGCTCTTCGATCACCACAAAGAAACCGGGCGCGCGTTCGATCCCAAGGTTGCGGATCGACAGAACCGTATCAGGGACGTCTGAGGACAAGCGCTACCCCCCCGAGTTCAACCTTGGACTTGGTGTTGATCTGAACCGGTTCATTCGGTTTCAGACGGCGGCCATCGACCTTGGTGCCGTTGGACGAGCCCAGATCGGTCAGCATCATCTTGCGCCCCTGCAACGACAGGCTGGCATGGCGGCGGCTGAGATTGCGATCGGTGATGGTCAGCGTGTTCTCGCTGGCGCGGCCTATCGTGACCCCCGACTGTAGCTGGGCGGCGCTGAACCGTTCGGATTTTCCATCCATGCTGACAGCCAGAATGGCCCGGCCCGAAGGTTTGGCCGACCCACTCGCGCGCGCGGATTTTGATCCGCCATCGGCTTTGCTTTGCGAAACTACGAAATAGATACCGCCGATCACCGCTGCACTGGCGCCAGCCAGTACGGCCAGGATGATCAGCAGGCTGTTGTCTTTCGCACCACCGCCTACAAAGTCCGGGTTGTCTGGATCACATTCCTGCTGGTGCGCGTTAAAGGGAATGCCCGCATCCCGCAAAAAACCGGATATTGGGTTCGCTGACGAGGCCCAGAATGTGTTGTTTGTTGGCGTGCGACCATCCGAGTTCCAGACCGAGATGACGGTGTTGATACCCAGTACCGATCCGCAATAGTCGATCAATGGTCCGCCCGAATTGCCGGGATTGACCGATGCTGTGTGCTGCACAATTTCGAGGGTCCGCCCCGTTTCATTGAATGATCCCGGAGCAACCTTACTGATCGCACCCTGGGTCAACGTCGTTTCAAAAAAAGGCAACATATCCCGCCCGGCATTGATCTGGTCCGAGGAACCGGGATAGCCGATGGCAGCCACCTGTTCACCCTTCAGTGCCTTGCCTTCGCGCAGAGACAGAAATCCGGGCCTATGTCCGCTAGGTTCCTGCGGGACAATGCGCAGTACGGCCAAATCCAGTTCGCGCGAGGCATGCAGAACCTTCGCATCATATAAAAAGACCCGGTCATCCTGTTTGAACCCGACCTGTATGTTCAGGCCACCGTTAATCACATGATGGTTGGTGATGTAGTAGTAACCGCCACCTTCGGGCAGTTCTGACAGGACGAATCCTGATCCAGTTGCTTGCCCGCCGCTGACGTCCACGACCGCTCGTCCAACCGCCTTGTCCGTTTCCGCAACGATATCCGGCGCGATTTGCGCAGCGGCAGCGCAGGTCATACCGAACAGCCAGGCGGCCGTAAAACAAAGGGAACGAGTTAAAGCTACAATCTTCAAATCAGTATTCCATATGCAATGACGGCCGCTGCCACGATCAGGATCAACAGCAACACCAATATTGAAGCCTTGCGGCCTCCGGTTTTTTTCTTTGGGCGCGGCCTTGGGCGGCTAACAGGTTTCGCGCGAGGCTCTCGTTCTGGCCGGTCAGGACCGGGCACCGCTCCGTGCAGATCAATGCCCGCGAGCCGCGCATAGTCACGCGCTGTGCGGATGCGATCACGCGGCAGCAACCTGCAGCCAAGATCGATAGCATTCAGCAAGGCATCATCATATTTTTCCTGAACACGATTGCGCTTCAGGTTGTGGCGTACCGGGACGTAGGGGTCACGACCTGTCGCCCGTTTTTCTTTCCAGCGTTCTTCGGCGTTGGGCGGAAGGCTTTGCGAAACCATCTCATACAGGATGACCGAAAGGGCAAACAAATCGCTCCACGGGCCTTCCTGCACACTGCCGGTCAATCCGGTTTTATCCGCCGGAAACTGCTCAATCGCCGCGTATTTGCGTGTGAACATTGACGCCAGACCGCTGGATTTGCCCATCAGGCGAGCAGCGCCAAAATCGATCAGAATGGGCTGCCCGTCTTTACGAATCATGACATTTGCCGGTTTCATATCGCGGTGGACCACACCGACATCATGAACCGCATCCAGGGCATTCAGCATCGAGTGAAGGAAAGTGGTGACAAGATCGGGCGGGACCGATCCGCGGGCATCAATCATGCGCGCCATCATCCGGTCCAGTGGATCGCCGTGAATATACTCCATCACGCAATAGGCTGTGCCGTGTTTTCGGAATGCAGCCCGCACGCGCATTAGGCCCTGCTGCTGTGGTAGATCACGCAACAGATTGGCTTCTTGCAGAAAGGCCTCTAATCCCATGTGAAACAGCTGCCGCCCCTCGAACGTGGGCGAGACAGCGTTGTTGGGGCCTCGGTCTGCATAGTCAGCCGGGAAATACTCCTTGATCGCAAAACGCTCGCCGGTTTCGCGGTTGCGCGAACGGTAGGTGATGCCAAAGCCCCCCTGCCCCAATACGTCCCCGAGAACGTAACCGGCAAAGGTTTCTCCTTTTGGCAAATGCACCGACACCGTCAGAACTACCTTCCTTCGCCACTAGGATTTTCTACTGAAGCATCATCCTCTGCCGGAGGCTGCGCTGGCGTTGCCGGCTCCACCGGCTCTGTGCTTTCTGGTTCTTCGGGCGCAGATGGATCGGTGGGTTCTGGGGTCGTTTCCTCGGGTGCAGGGGGTTCTTCTGGCTGCGGTTCTTCAGCCTCTGGCACCTGGCCTTCAGGCTCTGTTAACGGCTCCTCGTCGCTATTCGGGTCGGACGCAATTGGGTCATCATCGACAGTGCTGTCACCAATACTGCGTTCTTCTTGTGATGGCGGATTTTGGACGGGCTCAGGCTCTGGCGTGACTTCGACTGGATCAGGCCGCAGCAGCCATGCGCCAGCCGCCGCAACAAGGGCCAAAGCCCCAAGACCAATCGCTGCATATTTAAGCGTATTCCCATTGCCGCCGGTGTTGTGAAACGCCCATTGGCTTCCACGCAGCATGCTGCTCATGCCGTCCTGGACATGAGCGTAGACGACGACGGTTGTGTTATCCTGTTTAGGCTTTCCTTTCGCCTCGACCGCGTTCAACAGATCCGAGGCGACACCGCGCATATCGCGGCTTTTGCCAACTTGCAGGATATCCCGGATTTCAGACTGCGACAGTGTATCCAACCCGTCCGAGCAGGATAGAACCACATCGCCGGGTTTCAGGCTGATGGCGTTGACATCGGTCAGCGAAATCCGGTCCCCCATCAGCGCCGAGCGCAAGGCATTGCGACGCGGGTGGCTGTCCGCTTCTTCCTGCGTGATCTTGCCGGCAGCAACCATCTGCAACAATTCACCATAAAGCGAGTGATCTGCGTTCAGCTTTTTCAGGCGTCCGTCGCGCAACAGAAACAAGCTGCTGTCACCGACGGAAACCCAAACCAGCCGATCGCCCAGCTTGAGCGCCGCGATCAGAGTGCATCCCATGCCCTTCAAATCGGGCTGGCTGGCAATGCGCTGGCGCAAGGCTTCATTTGCCGCCGTCAGCGACTCCTGCAATCGGTCCCGCGGGCGCGGCGCGTCCGAGCCCCCGATGAAATGCTTCTTGAACGCCGACAGGGCTAGGTTGGATGCAACCTCCCCCCCAGCGTGGCCACCCATTCCATCGGCAACCAGCATCAGGATGTCGGATTTCGGGTCGCGTTCGTTCTGATAGACAAGATCGAACGCGTCTTCCTGATTTTCGCGCTGGCCGAGGCTTTGTTTGCCGCTGATGATTGTCATCGGGATCAGTCGTCAGCGCTGTCGGCCAGCTCTGACCAGTCAAAATCCTCGTTGCAGAAGGCCACAAAGCGCACATGCGTCTGTTTCGACAACTCGATCAGCGCGTAGTTTTCCAGGGGCATGGTTGTGGCCACGATCTGACCGTTTACACGGCTGATGTTACGGCCCGTGCCCGGGGCAGCAAAAAACACCCGGTTGGCATCATCGAAGATCACGCGCAAATGGTCCTTGCCGGAAATCATCTTGTCGCCGAAATCCAATGCAACACGCTCGCCACTGTCGCGGCCCAGCGTGTTCATGCCCGAGCCCAGATTGACCGACTGGCCCAACCCCGGACCTTTGACCACAACCAGCCACCCGGTAATCGGGTCGACCATCGGATCAAATTCGGCCTTGTCCGAGAAGTTCTTGGACATACCACCATGGTAGATCTGCGTCTTCTCATCTTCGACATATTCAGTCGGCGCTTCACTGAAGGATGATCCGCTTGGCATGGCATGTGTCGCCTCGTCATCCGAGGGCGAGATGCTTTCGGTGAACCCGTCATCTGCTCCAAAATCCAGATCGTCGTTCAGCTCTTCGTCGTCCTTGTCGAACAGCCAGCTTGTCTTGTTGTCGTTGCCCATGTCTTCACCTTTCCTGTGTGTATGGTCCCGGACTATGCCCGGACCAGTTTCAGGCGAACGGACCCAAGGCCCACTGTGTCACCCACATTTACTCTCTGCACGCCTTTGATCTTGCGCTCATTGATCAGCGTACCATTCAAACTATCAAGATCGCTGATGGTGAATCGTCCGTCTGGCGAACCGCTGAGTTCCGCATGCACACGCGACACACCGCCATCGGGGATGACCACCCCGTTTGTACTGCTACGCCCGATGGTCGAGCGTCCCGCGGGCACCGGGAAACGATGCCCGTTATCCACCCGAACCAGAAAGGCAATCGGCGGAGGTGCAGTTGCGACTGTGCGCGTCTCATCCTGTGGCTGCGGCATACCTGTTGCGTCGCCATCGTCGAAATCGCCAGCCTCCAGATCATCCTCGGGCTCACCCCCCGAACCGCGCCGCGCCAGTAGCACCGCCAGCAGCAGAAGCAGCAGCAACAGAACGCCACCCGCGATGTAGACATAAAGCGCCGGGAACCCGAAAATCTCATCCTCGGGTTCTGGCGCGGGCTCTGGTTCAGGCTCTGGCGTTGGGTCAACCACGGGCTGGAACTCGGCAGAATAGCTCTTGGTCTGGGTTTGTCCCGGCTGGCCGACAACCGGTTCGATCATTTCGATGGTAATGCGCGCAGGCGCCGGATCACCTACTGGCACAATCAGGCCCGAGCCTTTGACCGAATTGCCATAGGACCGGATGAAATCTGACACCACGGTATTGGCGTCAGATTGATTTTGCAAAAACACCTCTTCCATCAGGCCATTTTGCGGATCGGTCAGGCGTTTCAGTACGTCAATGCCGCGCGTGGTGCGGGCATTGCCTTGTGCCCGCCAGAACATGCCAAGGGCGGAGACCGAAACGCCCTCGCGCTCGGCGGCCTCGGTGATTTCTTCAACCGTGGCCAAACCTTCCTCATCCCCGTCCGTGATCAGGATCAGGTTCTTCAGCAGCACGTCATCTTGCTGGCTTAGCAATTCGATCGCACGGGTCGCGTTGGCGACCAGACGGGTGTTCTGTTCCTTAATCTCGAGCCCCTCAACCACGTCTTCGGCCTGAGAACGGTTGGTCGAAAAGGGCGATAACTCAACAATATCATTGCCGAACCCATAGATTGCGACTTTTTCATCCGTTGGTAGATTGGTCACAACGCGCGAAATCAGCTCGCGCTCGCGGTTCCAGCTGCGCACGCGCGCGCTGCGCTCTCCAACGGAGAGGTCAATCAGAACCATTGTCGCCGAAAGGGTCAGGTTGCCTGGGATGTCATCCAGAGATTTAACAAACTCGAAATCGGCCTGTGCGTCGCCAAGCGAGCGAAAGCTCATATCGCCACGCTGATTGCCGGAAGGTACGCGCACGAGGCAGCTGTCCTCGGGTGCGGGATCGGAGGGCGCACAATCCAAGATAGCCAGCCCGGTGGCTGGCGCGCGAGTCTTACCCTCTTGCGCGTGGGCTACGCCCGAAATGACCAAAGCGGCAGCAAGCGCCACCAATCTGCGTAAAAATCCGTAGGTCACGATCCCAAGACCCCCCTCAGGCAAGACGTCCCGGTCGTCGCATGTGCCGACAAGCGCCGACCTGACGTGATTAGAATTATATGGACAGCGCGCGATACGCCGACTTGATCCGGCTCAGTTCGGACGAGATGGCGGCGGAACTTGCACCGCTGTTAACGTCACGCTCGACCGCGTTCAGCTGATTGTCCAGCGCCTGAACCTGCTGCAGTTTTACAGGGTCCGAGGCCGAGGCGGCACGCGCCTTCGCACCCTGAGCCTTTACGTCAGCAATCTGCCTGCGCAGCGAGTCGATTTCGGCTTTGTTGGCATTGCTTTGCGCCGCCAATTGCGCATTGCGCTGCTCTGCCGCTTTGTTCTGTGCAATAATAGCGTCCGCCTGCGCCTTATTATTTGCGATCTGGCGGTCGTATTCACCGGAATTCAGGTTAGCAATATTGTCAAACAAAGTTGCCGTTGTTGGATCTGTTGAACCAGTACATCCGGCAACAGCGGTAACGGCGACAAGGGCGAAAGGTCTTGAAAAACGAAGAAGATCTGAAGTCATTTTCTCACTCTTACCAATTGAAAACCCGCGCCCAAGGTCAGACGCGGGTTATTGAAACTTATAGCAGGTTGATGGATGCCCGCGTGCGTGCCAGCCGGTTCTTGTTGCTGACCGCGGCATTTGTTGCTCCGCCCAGGCCGGGTTGGCCTTTGCTTGACGCCGTCTTCAGATCCGAGATGGTGTTGTCCATGTTCTTTTCGCTGCGCTTCAACTCGTTCGACACAACCTGACGGTTGGATTTGATCGCGTTGACGCGCTGATTGTAAGCCGACTGAGACAGCTGCCCGCCGTCCAGCTGACGGCGCAGCGATTTCAGTTCTGCATTTTGCGAGGCCAATACCGAACGCAGGTTTGCTTCGACCGAGCTCAGCTGTTTGCTGACATTCGACAGGTTTGCCAGAACCTGCTTGCTGTTGACGATTTCAACATTCTTAGCAGCGGCCTGACGGCCGACCTGGTTGCCGCCGACACCACCGATCAGGCCACCTGCGGCGGCACCAGCCGCACAATCCCCGGCGTCGCCGCCCAGCAACAGGCCGAGACCACAACCGACAACTGCGCCAGCCAGCGCACCCTGAACCGTATTGTTAACAATGATGTCCTTGGACACCTGATCCAGGCTTTTAACCTGCTTTTCCAGCTGTTTTTCCTGTTGGGTTTTTCCAGCTACTGAAGATGATGACGCAGATTGGAAAGCCTCATCGGTACATGCTGTCAGTAGAAGGGAAATAGCAGCAAAAAATGACACTGCAACTGTACGCATCTCGTTACTCCGTAAAACAATTTTTCTTCTTAGTTGATTAAGAACTCACATATTTTTTATTTTCAATCAACGATTCGCAAATGACCTGCAAAGATAGAATACTGATTCGATTGGCATTCGACCAAATACTTTTGAACATTCGATCATAGGATGAGTTTTAAGATGAGATTACCCTTTGGTTTACGGGACAAGATGGTTCTGGCGAATGAGGTTTTTGCATTTGCCGGAAATATCGGCGCCGGTATTGGCGCGTTATTGGCTATTCTGGGTGTTAGATCCAATTTCGCGAACAATACCTCCAGGGTGGTCTTTAATGTTGAGGTGGCAACACTTTCGCTGCCCGTTCGTATGATTTTGGTGATTCTCATCGCCGCCGCATTGGGCTGGGGTTTGGGGGCGTTGGTAACTTGGCTCAGCCGTTCCCGGAATGAGGCGTTGAGCTTTGCTGTCTATGTTGTTGCCATTCTGTGGGGTGGATTGATTGTGGGTGCTGCCGACTGGTTGGCGGTTGCCATGAACCGGCAAATCCTGTCCGAGACCTTGCTGTTCACCATTGTCGGTATGGGTCTTGCCTTGTGGGTCGCCGGGTTTCATTTTCGCAACTCTAACGCAGCCGGGAAACATGCGCTGCGGCTTCATTGTGATGCGCTCATGCTGTGCTCAATCGGAGCAGCGCTGTTCATGATTCTGACGATGCTGGGGGCACGGTGATGGCGATCGGGGGCCCTTTGGACGACAAAAACGCCGCCCGCCTGCTCAGCGCGGCTGCGCTGTTCGATTTCATGTTTCTGGCATTTGTTTGCGCTACTATCGAACCCGTGTTGCGGCAAGAGCTTGGGCTGCTGCGTGCAGGCCCTGCCCTGACGGCGGGGCTTTATCTGGCGATGGTCCTCATCTACTGGCTGATCTGCGAAGGCGTGCTGAGCGGCGCAACCCTTGGCCGCTTTGTCCTGCGCCTGACGATGCGTGACAAAAGCGGCAAGCCGGTTTCACCCGTGCGCCGGTCCACACGCGCCATGAAAAAGATCATGACGCTGGGTCTGATGGGTCTGAACCCAAACACCGCCGCACGATATGACAGGGCTGCTGAAGTCCGCTGGTTCAGCCCGATGGCGCCGCGCTTGGTGACCCTTTGGCGGCTGCGTGTGCAATCCGGACCGGATCGTGGCAAGACCCTGGTTTTCAATCAGGTCAAGGGCCTCAAATCCTCGCGGCAGATCAAAATCGGGCGCGATCCCGGTTGGGCCGATCTGGCATTGACACGCAGCAAGGGCGCGTCGGGCAAACATTGCATCTTGCAGATTGCCAAGGGCAACCAGCTTCAAATTCGGGATATGGGTTCTTCGAATGGAACCTGGGTGCGCGGGCGGCAAATTGCACCGGATAAACCTGTCCGGCTTGGCTCTGTCAGTCAGTTCCGTGTTGGGGATGTCTGGATCGCGATCATTCGTTAAACGACAAAACCGAGACATGGCGCCACACCTGCTACTCTTGCAACTTGTGCGCTTTTCGTATACCGCCGCATACAAATTGAATGGCGAGGTAAAATTCACACCTCGCGCTCTCGCCCAAATCGTCGGAAAATGCCATGAGCCTCTATACAGATTACCTGAGTGAAATCGAAACCCGCAAAGAGCAGAGCCTTAGCCCCAAGCCTATTGATGATGGCGCATTGGCGAAAGAGATTATCGATCAGATCCGCGACCGTCAGAACGAATATCGCGCCGATTCACTGAACTATTTCATCTACAACACGCTGCCCGGTACAACGAGTGCCGCCGGTGAAAAGGCTCGCTTTCTGAAAGAGATCATTCTTGGCGAGGCGGATGTCGAAGAGATAACGCAGGAATTTGCGTTTGAGTTGCTGTCGCATATGAAAGGCGGCCCCTCAGTCGAGGTGCTGCTGGATCTGGCCTTGGGCGAAGATACAAAGATTGCTGGCGAAGCGGCTGAAGTTCTTAAGACGCAAGTGTTCCTTTATGACGCTGATACCGACCGTCTGAAGGCCGCCTTTGAGGCCGGCAATCCGATCGCGAAAGACATTCTTGAAAGCTACGCCAAAGCTGAATTTTTTACCAAGCTTCCCGAAATTGATGATGAGATTGAGGTCGTCACCTATGTTGCCGCCGAAGGTGATATCTCGACCGATTTGCTGTCGCCCGGCAATCAGGCGCATTCGCGTGCTGATCGGGAACTGCATGGCAAATGCCTGATTTCCGAGGCAGCGCAGCAGGAAATCGAGGCGCTGAAGCTGCAACACCCCGGTAAACGCGTGATGCTGATTGCGGAAAAAGGCACGATGGGTGTGGGTTCGTCCCGTATGTCAGGTGTGAACAACGTGGCGCTATGGACCGGCAAGCAGGCCAGCCCCTACGTGCCCTTCGTCAACATCGCCCCGGTCGTGGCGGGCACCAATGGCATCTCGCCGATCTTCCTGACAACCGTGGGCGTGACTGGCGGCATTGGTCTTGACCTGAAGAACTGGGTCAAAAAGGTCGACGAAGACGGCAACGCGATCCTGAACAATGACGGCAATCCGATCCTTGAAGAGAAATACTCGGTTGCCACAGGTACGGTGCTAAAGATCAACACCAAAACCCACAAGCTGCTGAGCGAAGATGGCGAAGAACTGGTTGATGTGCCGGCATCCTTTACGCCGCAGAAGGTCGAATTCATGAAGGCCGGTGGCTCCTATGCCATTGTCTTTGGCAAAAAGCTGCAGACCATCGCGGCCGAAACACTGGGCGTCGAAGCCCCGCTGGTTTTTGCGCCGTCTAAAGAGATCAGCCATGACGGTCAGGGCCTGACCGCAGTTGAGAAGATTTTCAACAAAAACGCTCTGGGCACCACGCCGGGCAAGACCCTGCATGCCGGGTCTGATGTGCGCGTCCGGGTCAACATTGTTGGCTCACAAGACACCACCGGTTTGATGACCATGCAGGAACTCGAAGCGATGGCTGCGACAGTGGTCTCACCTAGCGTGGATGGGGCATACCAATCGGGCTGTCACACGGCCTCTGTGTGGGATGCGAAGGCACAAGCCAACACCCCACGCCTGATGAAGTTCATGAATGATTTCGGCCTCGTTACCGGTCGTGACCCTAAGGGCGTCTATCATTCGATGACCGATGTGATTCACAAAGTGCTGAACGACATCACCGTAGATGACTGGTCGGTCATAATCGGCGGCGACAGCCACACCCGTATGTCCAAAGGCGTGGCATTTGGCGCGGATTCGGGTACTGTGGCGCTGGCGCTTGCAACCGGCGAAGCCTCAATGCCGATCCCTGAATCGGTCAAGGTGACCTTCAAGGGCAACATGGCCGAGCATATGGATTTCCGCGACGTGGTGCATGCGACGCAGGCACAGATGCTGGAACAGCATGGCGACAACGTGTTCCAGGGCCGCGTGATTGAGGTGCATATCGGCACGCTGCTGGCGGATCAGGCCTTTACCTTCACCGACTGGACGGCTGAGATGAAGGCCAAAGCTTCGGTCTGCATCTCAAATGACGAGACCCTGATTGGTTCGCTGGAGCTGGCCAAGTCGCGCATCCAGATCATGATCGAAAAGGGCATGGAGCATGAAAACGGCATGCTGCAAAAGCTGATCGATATCGCAGATGCACGCATTGCCGAAATCAAGTCGGGTGAAAAACCGGCGCTGCGCCCTGATGACAACGCAAAGTACTTCGCAGAAGTTGTTGTCGATCTGGATCAGATCGTCGAACCGATGATCGCCGATCCGGATGTCAACAATGCTGATGTGTCCAAGCGCTACACCCACGATACAATCCGCCCGATCTCGTATTACAATGCCGAAAAGCATGTGGATCTGGGTTTTGTCGGGTCGTGCATGGTGCATAAGGGCGACATGAAGATTGTCGCTCAAATGCTGCGCAATCTCGAAAAGGGCGCGGGCAAGGTTGAGTTTAATGCGCCGCTGGTTGTGGCCGCGCCAACTTACAACATCATTGATGAATTGAAGGCCGAGGGAGATTGGGAAATCCTTCAACGCTATTCTGGTTTCGAGTTCGACGATCTGTTCCCCAAAACGCAAGCCCGCACAGAATACGAGAACATCCTGTACCTTGAGCGTCCGGGCTGTAACCTTTGCATGGGCAACCAGGAGAAAGCGGCCAAAGGCGACACAGTTCTGGCCACCTCGACCCGTCTGTTCCAGGGTAGAGTCGTGGCGGATGCGCCTGACAAGAAAGGTGAAAGCCTGTTGGCCTCGACCCCTGTTGTGGTCTTGTCGGCCATTCTGGGCCGCACCCCAACCATCGAGGAATACAAAACGGCGGTAGATGGCATTGATTTGACCAAATTCGCGCCACCGGTAAAGGCACCTGCGACGACCAATTCCGCTCATTTCTAAAGCTTTGATCTGATCACTGAAAAGCCCGGCCCATTGGTCGGGCTTTTTTCATGCGCTCAAGCTGCCATGTCTTTCAAGACGGCTAGCAATTGCGCCACTTCCTGTTCGGTGTTGTAGTGACACAGTGAGATACGGATGCAATCCGACAGCCCCAGCGGCGTCAGTACATTGCCCGAATAATGGTCCGCTTTGCGCACATGGGTACGGATGCCCTGCTGGTTGAGTGTTTCGACGACTTGTTCGGACGGGACGCCATCCACCACAACCGACACCAGACCTTCGCGCGCTGTGTTGTCCGTTCCGGCCAGAATGCGAATGTGATCCATATCGCGTAGACCCGGCAGGTTGCCGACCCCGTTGATCATCGCATTGGTCAGGTGGGTCTCATAGGCGTGGATGGCGCGGCCTGCCGCCTCGATTCGTTTCTGCGGTTCTGCCTCGTCCGATACCTCTCCACCAAGCCAGACGAAATATTCAATCACATCAGACATTGTGGCGTAAGAACCGGCATCACGGGTGCCGAACTCCCACCCCGTCGCGGGCGCGTCGATCAGCATGTCATGGGGCAGCGCGCTTAGCTTATCGGAGATCCACGCGATGCCATAGCCGTGGCGCGAGAACACTTTGTAAGGTGAGATCGCATAGCCATCGACATTATACGCATCCAGATCCAACTGCCCGTGCGCCGCGTGCTGGATACCATCTACGATGATCAGACAGTTGGGCGAAACCGCGCGGATCGCGGCGGAAATCGCCACCACATCCATCCCCATCCCCGTGACGGGTGAGGCGTGCAGGATCGTGGCCACTGCCACGTCCGGGGTCATCAGCGCGGCATAATCCTTGGCCGTGACCAGCCCGGCTTCATCGTCATGCTGAACGTTGACATAGTCCAGCCCGGCAATCCCAGCCCAACGGCGCGCGGCGCTGCGGGTGGCGGGGTGTTCGATTGAGGACCCGATGACCTTTGCCCCTTTCGGCACAACAAGACAGGCGGTGCGGATCAGCCGGAACAACAGCTCGGTCCCGCTTTCCCCCGCAAAGAACTGACCCGAGCTGGCATTCATGAATACGCCCAGATCGGCCTTGGCCTTGTTGATCACATTCTGCGTGCCCTGCCCGGCCGGATTGATCCGCCCAGGATTGTCAGGGATCGCAGCATAAAACGCAGAGGTCTCAGCCACTTTTTTCAAAGTCAGCGCACCGCCTGCGTTTTCAAAGAAGATACGCTCTCCCTGAAACGGGCAACTCTCGACATGGGCGAAACGGTCGCGGATGGCCGCGATCAGATCGGGATTGTCTTTGATCATTTGGGGTTCCTGTCGCTGCTCATGGGTGGGCCCATAAGGTACTAGCACACCCGACCTGTTTCAGTGGTTTATTCCACGACATTTTGCGTGGGGAAAGGGCCGCAATCAGTCTTGGCCCACCTTAACAACAATGCTGATTGCCCGTGAGGCGCAATTTTGAACTGCATCTCTCGAAATCTGGAGCAGATCGCCTTATTTGGAACGTGACAACCACAAATCCAGCTAGGGGCGATTCCTTGGCCCCTATTCAATGAGTAGTCTTGATGAGCAAGAAAGTCCCTTCGCCCTGTATCGACGTCTGCAAATTCCGGCGCGAGGGTCATTGCATCGGCTGCTCGATGACCAAATCCCAGAAGAAGCTGTTCAAATCGATTAAACGAGCGGATCAGCAAGAGGCTTTTGTGCAGATGCTTGTCTGCCAGCAGGAAAAAATGGGCCGGTACACCCATTGGGGACCGGCCTATCTGAAAAAGCTAAAAAAGAAGAAGGCCAAGGTTGGTATTCCCCTGGCCAACTAACTTAGCGCAGCATGGCGCGCAGGAACCACGCAAATTTCTCGTGTGTCTGACCACGACCGATGCACAGATCCTCGGTCAAGGTGTCACCGTGCTCGGCCGCCAGTTCGCCTGCACCGGCCAGAGTGGCCGCCAGTGTTTCCTGAGCGTCCAGCATGAGCTTGATCATTTCTTTGTCGGTGGCCTGGCCGTCATGTTCTTCAACTTTCGAGCGCCTGAGCATCCCTGCCAGCGTGCCTTCGGCATGGGCACCCAACGCCTTTACACGTTCTGCCAGATCATCTTGTGCAACAAAGTGATCTTCGTAGATTTTCTGGAACAGTTCATGCAGCGGGCTAAAGGCCATGCCGGTTACATTCCAATGAAAATTCTGCGCCAACATGGTTGTTACGGCTGTTTCAGCAACTGACTGGTTCAACGCATCTGCGATGGCGGTGCGGGCGTCGGTGGTCAGATCAACGGCTGTTTGTGTCATGGAAGTCACCTTTTTTCCTGGGGTTCGAAATGTTTTTGTCGATCAAGAACAGGGATCTTACCTCTATCTAAAGGATCAGGCAGAGATTCCAAGACCTTTTTAGAATTATTCTAAAGAAGCTAAAACTGGTCCGAGACAGCCCGAACCAGAAAAGCCAAGTTTCGTTGCCGCCAACGTGAAACGCGGGACTGGATCAGAAACCGGAAACTGTCATCATCCTCGCGCTCGATGGCATCGAACAACCGCGCTAGCCAGGCCTCATCAAAGGACAGTTCGGACGAACCCGGACGATGAAAGATGGGGCGTTTTTCAACCGCCTGACGGAAGCCGCGCATCAAAGTTTCCGCATGCCGCATCTGTGCATCTGCGGGATCAGCCAACAGCAAGGCACAGGCCTGATCCAGATCGACCCGCGCAGCAGAACGGCAGCGCAGCGCAACCATTCGCAAGTGGTTGATGATCGCCAAGGGCCGATCCGCCATTTGCTGGGCTGGCGCAAGGTGCTGTTCTTCAACCGCATTGTAAACGACTGCGTGCATAGTTGCCTGAAACCTGTTCGTCTGCGTGAGTGAGTTGCAGATTTAAACCTGACAATAGTAATAAGGATTGCCGATCACAAGAGGTCCGACACTGACTTTTTGCCACATCTGCGTCAGAGTCGTCGCGTTTCCAATCAGATGAGATCGAACAAACGACCGGGAAGGCCGTGATGCCGTGGCAAATCCAATGCCCTGACAAGCGCAAACATCATCGCCTGGTTCGATGTGACCACTGGTTTGCCCAGTCGGTCTTCGATCCGCTCAACCGCCTCAACCGCGCGCATGTCGGTGCAGCTGAGCACGATGGCTTCTGCTTCGGGGTGATCTGCGCGACAGGCAAGATCAAACACCTCATCTGGTGTCAGTTCACCCTGCCCATAGTTTCCCAACGCCCGCCCGATATCTGCAGAATGCACCGTCGTGATGTCATTCTGCGCCAGAAAATCTGCAGCCTGCGCGTTGATCTCACCCAAATAGGGTGAGGCGAACCCGACTTTGCCCACACCCAGTGCTTTGATCGCCTGTACCAGTGCCCCGGCTGCGGTGAAGGTGATAGCACCAGACGCGGCCTTGATATCGCGCACCAGTTGCGCGTCAAAAGATGGCCCATGGGTCAGCGTGGCCGAGGTGCAACCGTACAGAACCACATCAGGCCGAACGCCAGCGATCATTCTCAGGTCATGGCTTATATCCGAGGCCCCCAGCCCCGCCATCTGATCAGAGCCGGGGATTTCGTCCACGTCATACCCCCCCATGCGCTGAAAATGCACTGTCGTATTCGGGCACCGCATCAGCATCATGTCAGCTTCCAGATTGGTGTTGGTGAAGGGCACCAAGACACCGATCTTTGCTCGTGTGCGGGTCTCGTGGGTCATGACGTTATCTTTCTGAGCACGGCCAAACAGCGATCCATTATCTCCTGCGGGCAGATCGTTGCCCGTAGACAATCGCCCAGCCCATAGCCGCCCATGCCCCGCATTAGCAAACCTTCGGCCAGTAGGGCGTGATCAACTTTCTGAGCGGTTTCGACATCCGCGAACCTGATCAGCACAAAATTCGTATGGCTGTGTGGCACAGCCAGGCCGAGCGCCCTGCACTCATTGGCAAAGCGATCTCGGATCGCTGCCGTTCGGTTCACCGTTTCCTGCATATGCGCCTGATCCCGCATCGCTGCCGCTGCCATGGTCTGAGAGGGAATCGATACGTTGTTCGGGTTCAGGACCTTCCGCACCTCAGATGCAATCTCTGGGGGAAAGACACCCCAACCCACACGTGCGCCCGCTAACCCATATGCTTTTGAGAACGTGCGCAAAACCACCGTATCACCACGTTTCGCCAAGGCGAAAATTTCAGCCGGGTTGTGGTCTGCATCCGCAAACTCCGCATAGGCCTGATCGATCACCAGCAGCACATCGTTTCGCAGGGCGTCGCGAAGACGGATGATTTCAGGATTCGGGATCAGAGTGCCTGTCGGATTGCCTGGGTTGCAGACAAAAACAATCCGCGTTTTGGGTGTGACAGCGGCCAAGACATCATCTACCGAAACGGTCAGATCGACCTCACGCGCCTGCACATAATCCGCCTGCACCTGCGCGGTGGCAGACGCCACATAGGCATAGCCGTAATCCGTGCCCAACACCCGGTCCCCCGACCCGGCATAGGTTCGGATCAGGCAACCGATCAACTCCATCGACCCTGCCCCACACAGGACCATTTCAGGGTCGAGGTTATGCACCTCGGCAATCGGTGCACGCAAATCAGACCAGTCCGGATCAGGATAAAGCGGCATCTGATCCAATACCGCCTGACCCGCTGCAACAGCCATTGGGCTGGGCGGAAAGGCGCTTTCATTCTGTGCCAGAGAAACGGTGCCTGCGTCTCCGAGATCGGCCAAAGCGTAAGGAGCCATCGCACGGATATGATCGACTGCCCGGATCATGGCTTAACACCGTAGGCCTTGGCCCCTTCGGGTGTTATCAATCCGCGCTTTAGATCCAGCGCCAGCGCGTCCGGGTCCCGATCTGCCGGATCGCCGAACCCGCCACCCCCGGGCGTGTCGAAGATCAGACGGTCTCCGCCTTCGACCCTTAGCTCACCCTTGCCGGGAATGTCGCTGACCCCGTCCCGAAACCGGATACGCCCCGGCGCGCCGGGTTGGCCGCCCATCCGGCCGAAGGCGGGGAATTTCAGCCGCTCAACCGACAGGAACACTATGAACGGCGCACCATTGGACGAGGTCATCTCGATCCTCTGGCCCAGCCCGCCGCGATATTTGCCCGCACCGCCCGAATCCGGCAGCAATTCGCGCCGCCATATGATCACTGGCGCAACGCTTTCGGTGATCTCGACCTGAGAGCCGAAGACACCCGAGGGGTAGGCCGTGGCCGACAGCCCGTCCGCATGGGGTCGCGCGCCGGTGCCGCCGTTGTGCACGGGCTCGATGGCAAACTCACGCCCGCCATTGGCCGTAACCTCAGGCGCGTGGCGCATGGGCAGATCAAACATGCAGCTTGCACCCTCGGCCGGAACCTTATCGGGCAGCGCCTGATGCAGGCACCCCAATACCAGATCAGGCGTCACCTGCCCCAGCGTATGGCGCATCGCCACCGGCACCGGGCGCTGCGCATTGAGGATACAGCCCTTGGGACCATCAACCGTGAACGGTTCCAGCGACCCCGCATTGTTGGGAATATCCGGCCCGACGATGCAACGCAGGGCAAAGACCGTATAGGCCGTGGCATAGTTCAGCGGTACGTTGATGCCCTTTTTCGAACAGCCCGATGTGCCGGTGAAATCCACATGCATGCCGTCCTTGGTAACGGTCAGCGTGGCGTGTAGCTCTAGCTCATTCTCGTACCCGTCCATGCGCAGCACGTTCTTGTAGACGCCTTCGGGCACCTCGGCGATGGCCTCCAGCGCGCCTTTGCGCGAGGTGTCGATGATGTAATTGCCCAAACAGTCTAGATCGTCGATCCCGAACTCATCCATCATCGCCATCAGCCGGTTCACCCCAGCCTCACAACAGGCGATCAGGGCGTAGATGTCCCCCTCATTGGCAATCGGCTCGCGCGAATTGGCGCGGATGATGTCCATCAGCAGCGCATTTGGCGTGCCTTCTTCGACCAGTTTGCAAGGAGGGATCAGTAGGCCTTCGTCGTAAACATCCGATCCTTCTGGCCCCATGCCCAAGCCCCCCAAATCCACCAGATGAGAGGTGCAGGAGGTAAAGCCAACCACCCTGCCATCCTTGAACGCGGGCATCATCAGCAGGAAGTCGTTAAGGTGTCCCGAGGCCAGCCAGGGGTCATTGGTCATGTAGATGTCACCGGGCCTCATGTCTCGGATGGCAAAGCGCTGACACAGATGCAAAACCGCCTCGGCCATGGTGTTGATGTGTCCGGGTGTGCCGGTTACTGCCTGCGCCAGCATCCGGCCATTGACGTCGAAGATCCCGGCAGAGATATCGCCGCATTCTCTTACAATGGGGGAAAAGGCAGCGCGGATCAGGGTCTGTCCTTGTTCCTCGACGACGGCCAGCAGTCGGTTCCACATGACTTGCAGGCGAGCGGGAGAAAGCTCGGGTTTCATCATACGCCTCCTTTCTGATCTTGGATCAGCACTAGATTGCCAATTGCATCCATATGGGCTGAGAAATCTGCGGATACGAGCGTGGTGGTCTGAGGCTCATGGATCAACGCCGGGCCGGATACGTAGTCACCGGGTTCCAGATCGGCACGCGCGATGAATGCCGCGTCTTTTGTCGTGCCGTCCACATCGCAGGTGATCGGGCGTGTCTCGGTTGCGTTGAACATGGTGCGTTCGGGCGTATCGAGCACAGGTGCAACTGTGTTGTCCAACGTCTCTACCCTAACGGCCCAGTTCAAGATCTCGATCTGCATCCCAGGTACGGGGCGCGAGAATTGCTTGCGGTACTCCTCCTCAAACGCGTTGGTCAGCGGGGCAATGTCTTCGAGCGTCACCGCACGGTCCGGCAGAGGAATTTCGATCTCATGACCTTGCCCGTGATAGCGCATGAATGCTGTGCGCCGGGTTTGAGTTTGCGCATCGCCCGCCCCTTTGGCCACGACCTCTTCCGCCTCGGAAATCATCGCATCAAACAAGGCATTCACCCCATCCAGGTCCATGCTGTTCAGCAGCGAATAGTGTGAGCGCACAATCTCGAACGAAACCGGCGCGAACAGGAAGCCCACTGCCGACCCGACGCCCGGATTGTGTGGGATCACGATGCGAGACACGCCGGCAGAACGGGCGACGCGACCGGCGTGCAACGGGCCATTACCGCCAAAAGCGATCATCGTGCGCGGGCCCAGATCCTTGCCCGACTCAACAGCGTGCATGCGTCCGGCACTGGCCATGCTTTCATCGACAATGCGGCTGACCCCATCCGCGGAACCGACCGCATCCAAGTCCAACCGCTCGGCAATTTTACGGGCCAACGCTGCCTTGGCGCTAATCGCGTCTAACTGGATATGCCCTTCGGCAAAGGTATCCGGCACTATGTAACCCAATGTAATATCACTGTCGGTTACCGTCGGTTCCGTTCCACCACGCATAAAAGCCACAGGCCCGGGCTCTGACCCTGCAGATTGCGGCCCAACGGTCAGGCGGCCCAGACGATCCACCCCGGCAATCGAGCCGCCGCCCGCTCCAATCTCGATCATCTCGATCACCGGAATACGTACCGGCATACCCGAGCCTTTGATGAACCGCGCCGCGCGGGCGATTTCGAAAGAACGCGAAGTCTGTGGCCTTGCATCGTCTATCAGGCACAGCTTGGCGGTCGTGCCGCCCATGTCAAAGGATAGAACTTGATCGAGTCCCGCTTGCGCGGCGATGCGTGCGGCCAGAATGGCCCCTCCTGCCGGGCCGGATTCGACCAGACGGATTGGAAAGCGGGCTGCGGTTTCGACCGTACACATGCCTCCGCCTGCCGTCATCATCAAGATCGGGCATGTCACACCTTCGGCTGCGAATTTCTTGGCGAACCGGGCCAGATAGCTTTGCATCAGGGGTTGGATGTAGGCGTTTGCGACCGTGGTGCAGAGCCGGTCGAACTCTCGGGCTTCAGGGCTAACATCGGATGAGATCGAGACGGTTAGGTCTGGACGGCGCTCAGCCAGCAGATCCCGCAGGCGCCGTTCATGCGCCGGGTTGGCATAGGCGTGCATCAGGCAGATCGCCACCGCCCCGGCCCCACTTGCGTCCAGTTCGGCCAGCAAGTCACCGACCTGCGCCTCATCCAATGGGATCAGCACAGCGCCTTCGGCGGACGTACGTTCGCGGATCACAAACGACCGCTCACGCGGGACAAGAAGATCAGGCTTTTCCAAGTTGATATCGTATTGGGAATAGCGCCTCTCATACCCGATATCGAGGATATCTCGGAACCCCTCGGTGCAGATCGTCGCCACCACGGCCCCGCGCCGTTCGATCAGCGCATTTGTAGCCAGAGTCGTGCCATGGATGAACCCCGTCACCTGTGGCAGAGACCGCCCGCTTGCGGCCATCACCCGCCGCGCGCCCTCCATTGCCCCGTCCGCCGGGTTCTGATGGGTCGTCAGGGTTTTGTCCGAGGCCAATATGGTCTCATCGCCTTCAACCAGAACCGTGTCGGTAAAGGTGCCGCCAATATCTATGGCCAGGCGCAGCGCATATGTCATGTTTCATCTCGTTTTGCATGTGACTTCGACCAATCAGAACGCCCCTCGGGCTTCTATTGGCACATCACAACGAGATCACAGCCGGTTGCCCGGCGATCCAATGGGTTGGTTGTCAAAACATAGCGCATGGCCATTTGTTGCGCTGGATAACTGCCAGAACTAGCGCATTTGCGACACATATGACCCGGAACGACATACCCAACGGGGTATCCACCACTTACCTTGCTGCTGTCGACCAACTCCCCGTGCTGAGGCTGTTCGGTGAATATTCGGTCAATTCCGCACGAAACGGCAACGCGTCATGTATCCGAATGCCGCTGACCAACTCAAACCGCCAGCCACGTTGTGCACCTTCAAACACCGCGATGTCTGGATGCTGTTCCTGCAGAACGTTTACCGTTCCTGTCAGCATCAGCACATCGCCGGTTTGATAGTCAGGGAATAGTAAACCTGCACGCGGCGTGACAAGAAAGTTGCCCAGCGTGTTGAAGAAGTTGTTTCCTTGAAAGTCCGGCACTAGAAGGCTGTTGCCTTGCACTTTCACAAACCCCGACCGCCCACCGCGATGCGAAACGTCAACGCTGCGACCCTGATCGGTGTCTGCATAGCTTGCGACATAGAATGCGTTGGCTGAGGCGACCATGTCACGCGCGGCAGTGTCCAGTTCATTGAACCGCTCGATTTTCGAGTGCTTCGCTTCGCTGCCCGGCTCTCGGATGTAGTCAACGACATGCGTTTGAATGTATTTCGGACAGTTCCCGAAAGACTGGGTCACATCCAACAGTATGTCGGTTTCTGATACTTCGCCAATTGTTGCATTCAGACGATTCCGTCGCCGCGTAGATAGTTCGAGCCCCAGCAAACCCAGTGGCGTGTTGTGTACCAGAGCGTCAGCCAATGGATCGTTGGGATGAGGCCGGGCCTGCACCCTCAACTGTCTGTCATTTGGTGAGGACAAAAATCCGGGCTGGCCCGACAGGATCGATGCCCAGGGCCAGCCATCCTGATCGACACTGCCCAGAAAAACAAAGGGCAGCTGTGCAAAGAATTCACGATGCTGGTCCGGCATGAACGGGCGGATCACCGTCCGACCTATCTTTTCCATTCTGTCCTGTTTTCCGATGCGGCTCTGCATCTCGCGTTCGCCGCGGTGAAACGGGGAATACTCGGTTTGAAGGGGGGCGTTCATGGCGGACCTCGCGGTGTCTTTTGGGTTCAGATGCTGCTTTAGGCGGCGTTTAGCCCGGCCGCGGTTTTGGGCATTGGTACAAACCCTTCCAGAGCCTCGATATTGGCTAGCAGGCGCTGCACATTCGGGTAGGGTTCCAACGAAACATCGCCTTCGGGAGCATGGGCGGTGTAGCTGTAGATGGCCACATCAGCGATTGTGGGCCGATCACCGACCAGCCAATTGCGCCCGTCCAGATGTGCGTCCAGCTTGCCCAACACTTTGGCTGCTGTTGCGTGGGTAAACGCCTTGTCCAAAGGTGCGTTGAACACATTGATCAACCGGGCGGCTGCGGGGCCGAAGGCGAGCTCGCCAGCAGCAAGGGTCAGGAATTTCTGAACCTCAGCCTCAAGCACCGGATCATTGGGCAAATAGTCAGGGGCGTATTTGCGGGCGAGGTAAACGAGGATCGCGTTGCTGTCGCACACGACAACATCGCCGTCCTCTAAAACCGGCACTTGCCCTGCAGGGTTCAAGGCTAGAAACGCATCCTGTTTATGCGCCCCGCCCGCCAAATCCACATCTACAACGTCATGAGGGATATCGGCTAAATTTGCGAACAAAACTACCCGGTGGGCGTGGCCAGACAGCGGAAAGCTGTGAATGCGGAGGGGATGTGTCATCAGATGGCTCCTTCTTTTTGATTGCACTGGAGCCAGAGATAACTTGCGGAAAGTTGGGCGATAATATATTCATTTGTTGAATTACTATGAACGTGGCGTAGATAATGGACACCATCGCAGGAATGCGGGTTTTTATAGCTGTCGCAAGCCACGCATCGTTTACAGACGGTGCCCGACAGGTCGGCATCAGCACAAAACTGGCCAGTAAATACATAGGCCAGCTAGAGCAGCGTCTGAATGCTCAGCTTCTTCATCGCACCACCCGCAGTGTCACCCTGACCGACACCGGCAAGGCCTATTTCGAACGCTGCTTGCCACTCTTGGAACAATTCGATGAGTTGGAAGGGCTGGTCCAGCAACGTCAGACCGAGCTGGCCGGACGCATCCGGATCACCGCCCCAACCGGTTATGGATCGGCCGAGTTAGTTCACCTGCTCAAACCCTTTCAGGATGAACATCCAGGCGTTTTGATCGAACTGCATTTGTCTGATCACCATGTGTCCTTGGTGGATGAAGGATTTGATCTGGCCATTCGTTTTGGGGCGCAGAAAGACTCCTCGCTGGTAGCGCGTAAGCTGACCGATATGCGTATCGTTTGCTGTGCTGCACCTGACTACCTGGGCCGAATGGGAGCCCCCAAAACGCCAGAAAATCTGTCACGGCACAACTGCCTACTGCAAACGACGGGCAATCTGATCGACAGTTGGGATTTCAAAACCTCAGACGGAAAGCTGTTTGTACCAGTCTCGGGCAATTTCCGCGCCAATTCGCCTCGCGCGGTCGCGAACATGGCCGCTGATGGGTTGGGGATCGGGCGGGTGCCTTTGTACACCGCGAAGCCGTTCTTGGCGGAAGGACGGCTAAAGTTGATCCTTGAGGCATACGAGGCCCGGATTTTGGGCCTTTACGCCACTTACCCGCCCAACCGGCACCTGACCGCTAGAATTCGCGCGTTGATCGACTATCTGGTCACTGCTCTGGCGCATTCATAGCGGTTTTGATCGGTTAAATGCCTAAAGTACAACAAAAAAATCGTTGTTCAAAACTTGGTGTTGAAATCCGCCTACCTAGTAGTAGATAGTTATTGCGAAACTTGTATGCCAATCTACCTTTCCCGAGAAGGAACCTCCCATGGAACTGAACTCCGATTTCTCCGCCCGCGTCGTTGTCCACTCGGACCAGATTGATTGGTTGCCCTCGCCTATGAAGGGCGTTGACCGTCGGATGCTGGACCGGATCGGAGGCGAAGTGGCCCGTGCCACCACCATTGTGCGTTATGCACCGGGCAGTTCGTTCTCGGCCCACACCCATACCGGAGGCGAAGAATTCATCGTACTGGACGGGGTGTTTCAAGACGAACACGGCGATTTCCCTGAAGGTACCTATGTGCGCAATCCACCAACCTCGTCTCACACACCCGGTTCAGAGCCGGGATGTACGATCTTTGTCAAACTCTGGCAGTTTGACATGGAGGATCGAACGCAGTTTCGCAAAACCATGGCGGAGGAGCTTAGCGCACCAGTGAAGGGCGTTGCGACAGCACTCCTGCATGAAGATCCCCGCGAACGCGTCACCTACAGCCATCTTGATCCGGGTGCGGAATTGATCTCGGATGCAGCTGGTGGGCATGAGCTGTTGGTCATAGGCGGCCAGATCACTGCGGGCGGGGATGCGCTGGCTAAGAATGCATGGCTACGGTTGCCTGACGGTGAAAACCTGACAGCTGTGGCAGGTCCAGATGGTGCAAAGGTCTGGATCAAGACCGGCCATCTGCCTTATGCCAAAGCGCCTGCGGTTTGATCCAGCAGTGAACATGAACTCGCAACCCAGACGGCGGACGCAGACCCTGATCATCGGGGGGGGTCTTTCGGGCCTGAGCCTCGCGACAGAGCTCACGCGACAAGGGCATGACTTTGTTCTGGTTGAAGCTCGGGATCGCCTAGGCGGTCGTATTCTGACCCGGCATCATGGCGATACTGGCTATGATCTGGGTCCTGCCTGGTTCTGGCCCGGTCAACCAAGGATTGCAGACTTGATCGGTCAGCTTGGTCTATCCTGGTTCGAACAGCATTGTGCAGGCGAGCTGACCTATGAGGACAAACAAGGCCGCGTGTCGCGGGGCCTTGGGTTTTCATCCATGAAGGGGTCACTGCGATTGGACGGCGGCTTTGGTGCGCTGATCGACGCTTTGGCGGCAAGCGTCCACCCGGACCGAGTTCACCTGTCGATGCCAATACAACAGATCGCGCGGGGCGAAGATAGCGTGATTGCAACAGCTGCCGACGGCCGGACCGTTCACGCAGACCGGGTTGTGCTCGCCCTGCCCCCGCGGGTTGCTGCGCAGTTGTCTTTCGAGCCCGCGTTGCCTGACAAAGCGCTGAGTTCGATGCTTGCGGTTCCCACTTGGATGGCGGGTCAGGCCAAGGCCGTCGCAATCTACGCATCACCCTTCTGGCGCGACGCCGGACTGTCCGGCGACGCGATGAGCCGTCGGGGACCGATGGTTGAAATTCATGATGCCTCGCCCGCCCAAAACGGGCCCTATGCGCTATTCGGTTTTGTCGGATTGCCGCCGCAGGCGCGCAAAGATCAGGTGCGTCTGCGCCAACTGGTCTTGGAACAACTCAAGCGGCTGTTCGGGCCAGAGGCTGCACAGCCGCTGGACCTGTTTGTCAAAGACTGGGCCAATGACCCGTTCACGGCAACATTGGAAGATCAGCAACCGCTGTTCAGTCACCCAACCTATGGCCTGCCCTCACCCCTGATGGGTCTTTGGGACCAGGCGCTGATTTTCGCTGGGACCGAGGTTGCCCCCCAGTTCGGTGGATACGTTGAAGGTGCATTGGAAGCCGCGGAGCAGGCCGCAAGGCTTATCATCTACCAAAAGGTTGAGTTGTCATGATGACCGATACGAAAATAGCCCTTCTGAACGTCGCCGAGCAGGCAGCGCGCACCCGTGGGTTTGACGGGTTCAGCTATGCAGATCTGGCCGATGCGGTCGGCATTCGCAAAGCATCGATCCACTATCATTTTCCGACCAAGGCAGCACTAACTGCCGCGTTGATGGATCGATACCATGACGCGCTGAAGGCCGATTGTGATCGGATCGATGCCGCCTGGCCAACTGCGGGCCAGCGTCTGCTAGCGCTGATCGATATCTACCGGGATGCGCTAGGCGGTGGCAAAACGTTGTGTCTGTGCGTGGCCTTGATCGGCAGCCGCGAAAGCTTGTCGGATGAGGTGATCCAAAAGATATCTGAGTTCCGAGCAATGATGGTGAACTGGCTGATCCGAGTGTTCGAACTGGCGGCGCAGGATGGGTCCATTTCATCTTTGGGCGCCGCCCCAGCCGAGGCCCGCGCGGCCCTTGCCCTGTTGGAAGGGGCACATTTGACCGCACGGGCCGAAGAAAACACCTCGAGCTTCAATCAGGCTGTTGAATTGCTTGAGGCGCGGTGTTGAGTGCGGTTAACAACTGATGATCAGAATGTCGCGCAGGCCTGCATCGCGTTGACCCCATCTTGGCGGCGGGCCCAAAGGTCCAAACCATCTTCACTCGCCCTGCTTTGCAGTTGAAATGGTGCCATCCCTGTGATGGGAGACAGGCCTTTGAATGCGAATGTTTTTAGCGGTTTGTTGACGCTCCGACTGGCTAGATCGGCCAACAATGTCGCTGTCAACGGGCCGTGAAAAACCAGCCCACTGTACCCTTCGACGGTGCGGGCATAGTCCACGTCGTAGTGGATGCGGTGGCCATTGAAAGTCAGGGCCGAATAGCGGAACAGCATGACCTCGGACGGCGTAACCATTTCCGAAACCTCTGCGTCGGCAGGCGCGATAGGTTGCGCGGGTTTTGATGCGTTGGGCTTTGGGTCTTCGCGATAAACGATGTCATGTTCTTCGGTCAGGGCAAGCGTGCCATCTTCGGCCAGAACCTCATGCACCACCGTGACAAAGCAAAGCTCCCCGCTGCGCCCGCTTTTTTCAGTGATGGCTTTGATGGTCGAGCGTTTCTTGATACGCGCCCCCAGCGGCAAGGGTGTATGAAACGTAAATCGACCCCCTGCCCACATGCGCCGAGGCAATGCAACAGGCGGCAAAAAACCGCCCTTCTTCGGGTGCCCGTCCCGCCCCAACTGATCCAGAGGTTTGGCATCGAGAAAGTAGAGCCAATGCCACAGCGGGGGGAGCGGATCGCCAATGCCCAAGCCGGGCTCTTGCCCCAGCGTGGCCTGCATGAACCGCGCTGGTTCGGGGCGCAGGATGTCACCGTGGCTTTCGCTGCGCCCGATCCAATTGTCGAAAGTATTTGGCATACTACGCCCGAAGTTTACGCCACTTACGATCCGTGGCAGTTCGGGGCAGCCTAGGATTGCTCAGTGCCAACGACAAGCCGAACCGCGCGAAGATTTGGATCAATCAACAATAGAAATTGGCTGGCCCAGCGTGTCAGCATCGGGCGTGATACCCAAACCGGGCCCCTCGGGCGGAGTGATGCGACCATTCTGACGCACGGGGCAATCCGGAGCCAAGCGGGGTCCGACATAGTGGCTCAGGTCACAAGTATTCATGATGCCGCGCGCGGGTGTCGATGCCGCCAGATGCAGCACGGCCGCCGTTGTGATGTCACTACCCCAAGTGTCTTCGATACACATCTGGGTGCCCAGCGTCAGACATAGGTCGCGGATTTGCCGCATCGCAGACAGGCCACCCATCTTTGACAGTTTCAACGCCGCCGCCTGCATGCAGCCCAGTTGGTGCGCCTCAAGCACCGAGGTGATGTCATGGGCGTTTTCGTCGATTTTCATCGGCAGGCCGGTTGTACGCTGGACATGGGCGCATTCTTGCAAAGTGGCGCAGGGCTGTTCCAGCATCACGTCTAGATGAGATGCCGCCCGCCCGACCCGAGTGGCCGTCAGCGCATCGCTGCCGCAGTTCCAATCGCCGTACACCAAGGGACCTGACCCAACGGCTTCGCGCACCCTGGCCAGACGTTCCACATCCGCTTGCCAGTCGTCGTCCGCGCCTAGCTTCACTTGAAACTGGCGCATGCCGTCGTCGTAAACGTCGCGAGCCATTCGGGCCATTTCATCCGGCGCGACGCAGGTGATCGAGTGATAGAGCGGCATGTCCTTGACCTGTCGCCCGCCCAACAGGCAGTACAGTGGTAGGTTCGCCGCCTGTGCTGTCAAATCCCACAGGGCCATATCGATGGCCGATTTGGCATAGCCATGGCCATACAGGTAGGTGTTCGCGCGCTCCATCAACGCCTCGGGGCCAATCGGATCGGCCCCGATCAAAACCGGGGCCAGTTCCATGACGGCAGGCACTACGCCCTTGGCATAAGCAGGCAGATAATGCGGAATGGGGCAGACCTCACCCCATCCTTGCAGTCCGGTATCGGTATCGATCCGCAATACCACCGAGGTGGTGGTGTCGCAGGTTTTTCCGTCTGCCATGTAGTAGGTCTCATGGCTGGTCAGGGGGACTTCCCACAGCGCGATGCGCGTGATCTTCACTTCAGGCTTCCTCTACTTGTTCAAGCTGTGGGGCGTCGGTGCGCGGCAGCAGGCTGGCCGGGTCATAGGCTGGTTCGCTCAGAATACGCCCTTTGCGCGGCTTGCCCGCTATGATGACTTCGATCTCTGTGCCGGGCACATGCGCGTGCGGTTTGATATAGGCAAAGGCCAGGATTTTGCCGACCGTGTGACCATAAGCGACCGAGGCCGTTGCGCCGACGATTTCGCCATTTACAACAACGGCTTCGCCGCCATGCCCGTCCTCGACCCCGTCCGGTTCGATCTCCAGATAGGCACAGATCCACGGCATTTCGCCTGTCTCGGCCTGTTCCGCGCTGACCCGCGTGGCCTCGACACCCAAATAGTCTTTGTCCAGCTTAATGAACCGGCCCACATTGGCCTCGGGCAGCGTGACCTCGTTGGTCAATTCGCCTGCGCCGGGGAAGGCTTTCTCCATCCGCATGGCGTTCATTGCGAAAGAGCCGTAGTTGACGATGCCGTAAGGTACACCCGCAGACCAAAGCGCGGTGTAGACGTCAACACAAGCCGCGTCGGGCATGTGTAGCTCCCAACCCAATTCGCCCGCATAGGACATCCGGAACGCCCAGACCTTGTGGCCTGCAACGGTGATTTCCTGCGCCGACAGCCAGCGGAAACCGGCATTCGACAGATCCGCATCGGTGCATTGCGCCAGAACATCGCGCGATTTTGGGCCGTTCAACGACAGGGCCGACCATTCGGCAGACAGCGCCGTGATGGTTACATCCTCATCGGCGCGGTTGTGGTTCAAATGGTCCAGCAGGCGCTGTTCGAAGAAGGCGGCACAGACCAGATAGAACCGATCATCCGCCATGCGCACCAGCGTGGTTTCCAACTCGACCCGACCCCGGCGGTTCAGCATATGGGTCAGCGTGATCGAGCCGGTTTTCTGCGGCATCTTGTTGGCGGTCAGACGGTCCAGCAATGCGTAAGCGTCCGGGCCCGAAACCTCGACCTTGGTAAAGGCGGTGACATCCATGATGCCGACGCCTTGGCGCACGGCTTTCACCTCGGCGCCCACCACATCATGCACCACATTGCGGCGGAAGCTGTAGTGGTCGCGCTGCTCGACGCCGTCCGGCGCAAACCAGCGGGGACGCTCGAACCCGTAAACCTCTTCATACACCGCGCCTTTGTCCTTGAGGATCTCATAGAGCGGTGACGGCTTGATCGGGCGACCTTCCAGTCGGTTGAAATGCGGGAAGGGAATCTCGTGGCGCAGCTTGTAATCCTCATGCGCTTTGATGACCTGCCAGTCCTTTTTGGCATAGCTGCCAAAGCGGCGGGGGTCGTAATCGCGCATCGAGATATCGGCGGCACCCCGCACCATCCACTTGGCCAGTTCGCGTGTCAGGCCGGGGCCCCAGCCGATCCCGATCTGAGTGCCGCAGCAACACCAATAATTCTTGACACCTGGCGCAGGCCCAACCATCGGGTTGCCATCCGGCGGGTGGCTGATGGCGCCATGGACCTCACGGGTGATACCCAGTTCCGCAAAGATCGGCATGCGTTCCAGAGAATTCTCCAGCCATGGCATGACACGGTCATAATCGGCCTCGAACAGCCAGTTTTCGTATTCCCACGGGCATTCGTCATGCCAGACCGAGTTCGAGTTCTCTTTCTCGTAGATCCCGATCAGACCCTTTTTCTGCTCCATCCGGATATAGCCCGAGACCATCTTGTCATCCCGGATCACCGGCAGTTCAGTGTCCAGATCCTGAAATTCGGGCACATTCTCGGTGACGAAATAATGGTGGGTCATCGAGGTCATGGGCAGTTGCAAGCCCGACCATTCGCCCATTTGGCGGGCATAGGTGCCACCGGCGTTGACCACATGCTCGCAAATGATTGTGCCGTTTTCGGTTTCAACCACCCATTCGCCCGCATCATTCTGGGTGATGTTGGTAGCGCGGCAATGACGGAAGATGCGCACCCCTTTCTGACGCGCACCGGTGGCCATCGCCATGGTCACGTTAGACGGGTCCACATGGCCATCATCCGGGGTGTAAAGCGCGCCCAAAACGCCATCCAGATTATAAAACGGGTGCTTTTCTGCGATGAAGTCCGGCCCGACCAGCTCGATATTGAAACCCAGCGAACGGCCGACTGACAAGGTGTGGCGCAGCCAGTCCATCTCATCCTCGGTATAGGCCAGCCGGAACGAGCCGCAGCCATGCCAGGTGACCGCTTGCCCTGTCTCTTCCTCAAGCGTCTTGGAATAGAGGCCAATATTGTAATCGACCATCCGCCCCAGCCCGTAGGAGCTGGTGGAATGGGTGATCTGTCCGGCCGCGTGCCATGTTGATCCGCTGGTCAGTTCAGCCTTTTCCAGCAGGATCGCGTCTTCGCCCCAGCCTTCATGCCCCAGATGATAAGCCAGGCCGCAGCCCATAACGCCGCCGCCAACAATGACGACCTTTGCGCGCTGCGGCAGTTCTTTATTGGACATCACAAAATTCCTGTTCGAGAGTCGCAGATTTCTGTGGATTTGATATTCAAACAAATGTACCACGGTCAATGAATAATGATACAAATGATTGCGGCTTGGGTTTTTGAGGCCAAACTTGCCGCCTATCACTTGGGCTTTGTTACGAGGTCAGGGAATGAATAAACCGCTCACCCATTCGCTGGAGGCCAGCTATTACACCGATCCAGCCGTCTTCCAGAATGAGATGAACGGGCTGTTGTCTCGTACCTGGCAATTTGCAGGGCATGCGGCAGATATTCCAAATGTGGGCGACTATTTTGCCTTTCAGATCGCCGGTCAGAACCTGTTTGCCATTCGTGGCCGGGATGAGGTGATCCGCACGTTCTACAACGTCTGTCAGCATCGCGCGCATGAGATGGTAACTGGTACAGGCAACACTCGCGTGGTCGTTTGCCCCTATCACCAATGGACCTATGAGCTAACCGGCGGATTGCGCGCCGGGCCGAACATCAAAAAGGTTCCCGGATTTGATCGTGAGAAAATCTGCCTGACCGAGGTTCGGACTGAGATTTTTCTGGGCTTTATCTTTGTAAATTTGGACAAGGATGCCGCGCCAATGGACGACTGGTATCCCGGTGTGCGGGAAGAGATTGCCGCGTTTGTTCCCCAGATTGATGAGTTGGCACCGTTGGAATGGGTTGAAATCCCGGAAAACTGCAATTGGAAAGTCTCGGTCGAGAATTATTCGGAATGCTACCATTGCCCGACCAACCACCCGACATTTGCGGAAGGCGTAGTGAAACCCGAAACCTACGATATTCAGCCCGATATGGGTGGTGGCTATGTTTTGCGCCACACAACCGAGTGTCAAAGCCTAGAAAAGATGACTTATCCCATCGACATGTCAGCGCCACATGCGGGCGACTACCAGTCATGGTTCCTGTGGCCGATGTTCTCGTTCCAGTGTTATCCAGGCAATGTATTGAACACCTATCACTGGCGCGCTGAATCCGTTGATACCTGTACGGTCTGGCGCGGCTGGTACACGACCGGCGGGCATGAAAGCGATGTGATCCGCGGGCTGGCGGTTCAGGATCGCGAGACAACTGTGGCCGAAGATATCCGTCTGGTCGAATCCGTGTATCGCGGCCTGAAATCCAAGGGATATGTTCCCGGGCCTCTGGTTCTAGACCCCGATGGCGGGGTGATGAGCGAGCATTCAATCGCTCGGCTACAGCAATGGATGCGCGACGCAGTCGATTGATCTATGTGAAAATCTGGAATTGTGATCTGGTTGCGGGCATAGGGTCGCGCCATCATCAAAGCATTGAAACAGGAGAGAAATGATGGATGAAGATCTGTTCGAAAAAGGGTTAGAGCAGCGCAAGGCGACACTGGGGGCAGATTATGTCGAAAAGAACCTGGCCGCCGCCGATGACTTTACTCGCCCGTTTCAAGAGGCGATGACCGCCTGGTGCTGGGGTTTTGGCTGGGGTGATGACACGATCGATGCCAAGACCCGGTCGATGATGAACCTGTCTATGATCGGCGCGCTGGGAAAGATGCATGAATGGGAAATTCACTGCAAAGGCGCTTTGAACAATGGTGTCACCAAAGAAGAAATTCAGGCCATTATCCACGTGATCGGCATTTATTGCGGCGTACCGCAATCGCTGGAGTGCTTCCGCGTTGCCCGGAAAGTGCTGGAGGAGCGCGGTCTGCTCTGACCTGCTGCCATCAGTTCAGATTGCGCGGCAGCTCCTCAGACCAATGTTGTTCATGGACAGGTTCGGTGCCTTCAAAAGCGCGTAGGGTTGCGGTGATCTGCCAGTTCTTCGGCGTGGCGGTCATGCAAACTTCGGTTTCGGTTCGGATCGACCAGTCGTCGCGTGACATCTGGTAGACCCAGCGCGTCTTGCCTTCTGCGCCTGCCGGGTATTGAGCGGAAGCGCTAAAGATTTCGCGGCCTTTTACTTCGATCTCAAGGCCATTTTCTACGATCCTGTAGCGGCCCGTCTCATGCTTTGTGTCGACGGTCACAATATCGCGGACCACATCATGGGTGATGCTTCGGCCGCCTTCACCTTCCGCCAACGTCACCGTTTCAAGCGGTGCGGCTTGCTCGGGCTCGGGATAAGCGTGAAGCGTTTTATCTAACGGGCTTGGTTGCCGGTCTGGCAGCGTCAGACAACAACGATCCAGATTGAGCGTCAGGGTCGCGGCTTCGGGTGCTGGCCAGATCAACGGGAAATAGCTGGTGGAAAGCGCAACACGGATGCGGCTGCCGACCCCGAACCGGTGGGCGATGGCGCGTAATGGAACCTCAATCTCATAGCTCTGTCCGGGCACCAAAGCCTCGGGAGTTTCGTGGCTGTTGCGGTGGGTCAGGTTCAAAACAGCGTAGGTCACGCGTGATGATGACCCGCTTGGCAAAACTTCGTTCAGGCGCACGGCTATTTGCGCAACCGGCTTGTCGGAGGAAAAGGCCAGCCGCAGGATCGGTTGGCCCACAATGTCGAATGAGTCCGAGAGTGGTGCGCTGTCAAAGCAGGCCGACAGCACATCGTCACGTCGCTGATCGCCTGGCAAATCCCCATCGCTGGCAAAGGCGCACCAGAACCCGGCATAGCCACCCGACATGACCGGTGAGTTGACCGATACTGTTCCCGATCCGGGGGCATCGGTCGCCAAAGTACCTTTTGCGCTCGGGTACCAGTCAGATGATCCTATGGCGGGTGATGGCCAGCTGCTTTCTGCCACCCAATGCCCGTCGCGATGGGTCATCGCCTCCTTCGGCTCGGCGCTGTGCTGCATGTAAAGGCGCAGCATTGGCTCATCCATGATGCCGGTGTCATGCCCTTTTAGCCAATGATCCCACCAACGCAGAACCTCTTGCAGGAACCCCATCTGAGGACCTGGCAAGCCAGCATTTGGCATCAGATGTGCCCAAGGCCCGATCAGCCCTTTGCGCGGTCCTTGCAGATGTTCCATCATGCGAAACACCGCCGGATAATACCCGTCCGCCCAGCCTGAGACTGCAAAGACCGGGATTTTGATGCGCGAGAAATCCTCACACACCGATCCGTGTTTCCAGAACGCATCGCGGGTTTGGTGCTGCATCCAGGTTTTCAGCCAAAGCCCCGAGCCACGCAGGCGGTCCAACCACATTTCGCGCCAGCGTTCACCCACATTTGCCGGGTCTGGCGGCATGGTGTTCTTGCCAAACATGATCGAGGACCACGTCAATTGCTCGCCCAGCACGCAGCCCCCAGAGTAGTGGATATCATCGGCATAGCGATCATCGGTTGAACACAGGGTCAGGACGGCCTTCAACGCAGGCGGTTGCAGAGCTGCGATCTGCAACCCATTGAACCCGGACCACGATTTCCCGGTGATTCCGACCTTGCCATCGCACCAGTCTTGTTCAGCGATCCAGGCGATCACTTCACACCCGTCTTGCAGCTCCTGAGGGGTGTATTCATCGGTCAGAACGCCTTCGGAATCGCCGCTGCCGCGCAAATCGACACGGACAACTGCATAGCCATGCCCCGCGAGATAGGGGTAAAGCGTCACATCCCGCTCGGCCATGATGTCATTCTTGCGATAGGGCTGAAACTCGAAGATCGCAGGCACTGGCTGCGACGGAGCGCTTTGGGGCATCCAGATGCGCGAACCCAGTCGGCAGCCATCCGACATTGGAATCTCGACGTGATAGATTTCTTCAACAGAATTGGGGAATTGCGAGACAATCTTCATGCGTGAAACAGCCTATCCGTGGATGACAGAGGCAGCATAGCCCCGGTTGATTCATTACAATCCGATATACGTTGGCATGTCATCCCAAAACCTGTGCCGGGTTCTGGCCAAACGCTTTCGTAGTACTGTCAGCCGAGCGCTTTTGTCGTTTGTCGGGGTATCAGGCGGACATCTGTTCGAGTTTCGGCCTCGGGCATCTCGTCCTTTTGCAGCCAACATAAGATCGTATCTGCCACTTGTCGCCCAAAGGCCTCGACGCCGCAGTGAACCGAGGATAGCGCTGGCCAACACTCTGAGGCCTCGCGAATATCGTCGAACCCGATGATCTGAAAGGAATTTCCGATCTCTACGCGGGCCTCGTGGCAGGCGTTGATCATTCCGAAGGCCACCAAATCGTTGAAACACAGTGCCGCATCGCAATCGGGGTGGTCCCTGAACAGGTCAATCGCTGCTGAATGCCCAAACGCGCGACTGGTTTTGCCCGTCATGACAATCGGGTCCAAACCGTTTTCCTGTATAACCTCGAGATAGCCTGAGAAGCGTTCCTGAGTGACTTGCCGCCCCTCGAGCCCGCCCACAAAGGCAACCCGGCGTGCGCCGGCGTTCAATAGGTGCTGGGCCGCGGCCTGCCCGCCTGCGCGGTAGTCAGGGGCGATGAAGGGGTGTTTATCCGTCTCGTTTTCGACCTGACGCAGGACCTGCATCATCGGGATACCAGCACGCTCAACAGCCTCAAGTGTTTTTGAGACATCCCCATAAGCAGGGGACAGGATCAGGGCTGAAACACCGTGCTCCAACATCGCGGTGACCACCTGGTCCTGAATACTGGGGTCTTCATTGGTGTTTGCGACCACCACCGCATAGCCCCGCGACCCCAAAGCCATTTGCAGGGAGGTGGCGAATTCGGTGAAAAACGGGTTGGTCAGATCGTTGATCACCAACCCGATCAACGCGTTCCCGGTTGACCTCAGATTGGCCGCGGATCGGTTATAAACATAACCGATCTCTTTCATCGCTGCGTGAACCAGCGTTCGGGTTTCCGCTTTGACCTGCGCGCTTCCCTGCAACACAAGGCTGACCGTGGATTTCGACACGCCCGCCTTGTTGGCGACATCTATGATCGTCGGTCTGCGCATTCAGTCTATTGATCTACCCCATGCAGGTTCAGCAATGTTGTCATCCGCGCTGTGGCCCGATCCGGGTCCGAGAGCAAACCTGCCTGATCTGCAAGCCGGAACACTTCGGCGTAATGACAGATGTCGCGGCTGGAT
The DNA here is from genome assembly GCF_056532675.1 of Ruegeria sp. I1. Taxonomy (NCBI): domain Bacteria; kingdom Pseudomonadati; phylum Pseudomonadota; class Alphaproteobacteria; order Rhodobacterales; family Roseobacteraceae; genus Ruegeria; species Ruegeria sp. I1. Next base: position 52,291 of record NZ_JBQFNM010000006.1, read on the forward strand.
TGGAACCCGCCGGGCATGATGAAATGGGACTGCGCCCCGTTCAGCCAGGCCAGATAGGCGATCCCGGCCTTGTAGAACCGCGTCGGGGCACGAAAGATCTCGCGGCTGAGCGGCACGGTCGGGGCAAACAGCGCGTGGTAACGATCCATGTCGTCCTGCGCCAGGGCCTCAAGCGCCTGAGAGGCCGCCGGAGCAATCGCCGCAAAGATGCCCAGCAAGGCGTGGGAGTAATGGTCCTCGTCCCCGGCAATCAGATCGGCATAGTTGAAATCATCCCCGGTATAAAGGCGCACACCGTCCGGCAGGCGCTTGCGAAACGCCTCTTCATGCGCCTGATCGAGCAGTGAGATTTTGATGCCATCGACCTTGTAGGGGTTTTCAGAGATCAGAGACAGCACAAACTCGCTGGCCTGATCCACATCCGTGCTGCCCCAATAGCCGGTCAGGGCCGGGTCGAACATATCGCCCAGCCAATGCAGGATCACCGGTTCCGCCGCCCCGTCGATCAGTGCGTGGTAGACATCGTGATAGGTGTCGGGTCCTGCGTTGATGGAAGGGAAGGCGCGTGAGGCCATCAGGATCAATTGACCACCGGCGGCCTCGATCGCCTCAGCTTGATGTTCATAAGCGGACAGGATTTCCCCTGCCGTGTTTAGCGCGCTCATCGGCACATGATCCGTCCCGGCCCCGCAGGCAACGCGTGGCGACAGGGGGTGCGTTTTGGCGGCCACCATCGTGCGCTGGATCAGTTCCAGCGCCGTCTCCCAATCCACGCCCATGCCGCGTTGGGCGGTGTCCATCGCCTCGGCCAGCCCAAGGCCCTGATCCCACAGACCCTGGCGGAAGTTCAGGGTCGCGTCCCAATCTACCGCCGGTCGGCCATCCCACGGGTTTCGCTCGGCCAGCGGGTCCGAGACGACATGCGCCGCGGCAAATGCCGTGCGCGTCAACGGCACCTGCGGCGCGCGGGGGATCAAGGGTGTTCCGGTCAGAGCATAAGGTTCCAACTGGCCGTCGCGGTTGGGCAATACTAATTTCATTGTCTCAGACCTCCAGATCCAGAACCAGAATGCCGTCGATTCCACCCACGGCGTTTGCGACCAGTTGCGCCCCGCACGCCTTGTGATCCTCGTTCGCCTGATAGGTCGCCAAGGCGTCCCAATCGTCGAAATCGATTACGAAGCCGTGCATATATCCGCGCTCGATCTGTTCCGGGCTTTGGCTGCGGCCCCCGGTGAAACCTTTGGCACCGGGCAGAGCTTCAGCCACCTTGGCCAGCCCGCTGTAGATTTGGGCGACCGTCTTCTCGGTCACATCCGGGCGGAATTTCGTCAGAACGATATGACGGATCATTGCGTAAATCCTTGATCTTGCTTGATCATGTCGACGGCTTTCTCACCGATCATGATCGTGGGCGCGTTGGTGTTCGAAGAATTAACCGTTGGCATGATCGAGGCGTCGGCCACGCGCAGACCCTCGATCCCGTTGAAGCGCAGGCGCGGGTCCAGAACGGCCTCGGCGTCATTGCCCATGCGGCAGGTGCCCGCGCAGTGGTGCGAGGTTTTGGAATGCACGCAGATGAAGTCGAAATACTCCTCCTCGGTCTTTACAGTCGGACCGGGCAGACGTTCCGCCAGAACATATGGCTTCAACGCATCCTGCGCGAGGATGTTCTGCACAAGTTTCAGACCCCGGATCGACATCTCTCGGTCATAGGGATCGGCCAGATAGTTCGGATCGATCAAAGGCATTGCTGCGGGATCGGAACTTTGCAATCGCACCGTCCCCCGAGACCGGGGCCGCAGGAAACAGGCGTTCAGGGTGACGCCGCCATTGGGCATCGCTTCGACCCCGGCCTCGATCCCCGTACCCAGCCCCAGATGCATCTGAATGTCGGGCGAACGGGCGTCGGGGTCGGCGTACCAAAAGCCGCCGGTTTCAAACAGGCTGGACGCCACCGGCCCCTTGCGGGTGAGCAGATATTGTAGCCCGGCCCAAGCCGACAGGTGCAGCTTGGCGAAGCGGTCGTAAGTGTGCGGGCCGGTGACCTCGCAAATCGAATAGAGATCGAGGTGGTCCTGCAGGTTCTCACCAACCTGCGGCTGGTCATAGACTGCCTTGATCCCGAGGCTTTCCAGATTATCCGCCGGTCCGATCCCGGACAGTTGCAGCAGGCGGGGTGAGCCGATTGCACCGGAGGACAATATCACCTCGCGCGCGGCAGTGATCTTTTCGCCACTCATCATCTCAATACCGGTTGCCCGACCCTTTTCGACTGTGATCCGGTGGACCTGTGCGCCCATACGCACGGTAAGGTTCGGACGGGTCCGGTTGGGTGTCAGAAACGCCATCGCGGCCGAGGATCGGCGTGCGTTGCGTTGGGTCAGCTGGTAGTACCCTGCCCCGTCCTGTTTTGCGCCATTCACATCGCGCGTTTCGGGGATGCCAACCTGCCCGGCGGCCTTGATATAGGCATCGCAGATCGGCAAAGGCGCGGCCGGCATCGACACGCCCAGCGGGCCGCCTTTGCCGTGGAACTCATTGTCGTAGCTGTCGTTATCCTCGGACTTCTTGAAATAGGGCAGGATATCGTCATAGCCCCAGCCCTCGCACCCCATCTGCCGCCAGTCGTCATAGTCCTGCGCCGCGCCGCGCGTGTAGATCTGGGCATTTATGGCCGACCCGCCGCCAATCACCTTGGCTTGTGTGTAGTTGAACACCTTGTTCTGCATGTGCTTCTGCGGCACCGTCGACCAACCCCAGCTGCCAATGCCTTTGGTCATCTTGGCAAAGCCTGCAGGCAGGTGGAAAAACGGATGCCGGTCCGAAGACCCGGCCTCAAGCAGCAATACCTTGGCCTCGGGTTCCTCGGAGAGGCGCGCCGCAATGACCGAACCTGCCGAGCCGCCGCCGATCACGATGAAATCATATCCTTCAGACATCTTGTCCTCTGAGTTCCTTACAGGCGCGAGATCGAAAGCCCGCCATCCACGGGGATCGCGGCACCGGTGGCGAATTGCATCTGGCCGTCCACGATGGGAACGATGACCGTGCCGATATCTTGCGGCTCACCCCATCGCGCGGCAGGGACCAGCCCGCCTTCGATCCGGGCGGTGTATGTGTCACGCACGCCCGCCGTCATTTCCGTGGCGATGATGCCGGGGCGCAGTTCGAACACGCCAATCCCATGCGGGGCCATCCGCACCGCAAACAGCTGCGCCATCATTGCGGCGGCGGCCTTGGACACGCAGTATTCGGCCCGCTCAACGGACACCATCTCGGCGCTGACCGATGTAATGAATGTGATAGAGCGATAGCTGTCCTGCGGGTCGGCCAACATGCGCCGCGCGACCTCTTGCGTCAGAAAGAATGCGCCGCGTAGATTGATGTTTTGCACGAAATCCCAGTTCTCGGGCGTCAGTTCCAGCATATCGCCGCGGACCGGCGCGCCGACGCCTGCATTGTTGATCAGCGCGGTGACCGGGCCTAGCTGTGCCTCGACCTGATCCAGAAGTGCGGGCACGTATTTGATGTCAGAGACATCATGCTGCAGGTAGATTGCATTCGGGCCCAGATCCGCCAGTGCCTTTTGCACGACCGGGTCTTCTGGGTTCACATCCGAGGCAAGCGCAACTCTGTGCCCGGCGGCGATCAATGCGCGTGCGATGCCGAGGCCAATGCCCTGCTGCCCTCCGGTGACCAAAGCGACTCGGCTCATGCCGCTAACTCCGTTTCAATAATGTGACGACCGGCGCGCAAGGCCAGCGCCGCGATAGTCAGGGCGGGATTGACGGCAGCCGAGGTCGGCAGGACCGAGGCGTCAACGATGAACAGGTTCCGGTGGTCATGGCTGCGGCAGAACGGGTCCACAACACTGCTGGCCGGGTCCTGCCCCATCCGCGCGGTTCCGCATTGGTGCGAGGGGGTGCGCCGGTCGAAGGGCCGGGACAGGACAATTGGAAACCCGGCCCGTCGCAGGTGCTGTTTCAGCTTGGCCACCAGTGCCTCATGCGCCTGCCAGTTCGAGCGTTTCCAGTCCAGCCGGATCTGATCACCTTCGATCGTTACCCGGCTGTCGGGGTTGGGCAGGTCCTCGGACATGGCGTAGAAATCGAAGCTGCGGTTTGCGATCAGCGCAGCTATTGAGCCGGGCAGCCCGGTCTGAGACGCCAGGATCGGACCAGTGATCTTGCCCAGCATTTGAATATTGCCCAAAGGCGCGCCGCCCTGCCCGTCAGTGTTGTAATAGTCGTTGAACATCAATGTCTTCTGATAGACCGAGCGGTTACGGCGCAGCGGATGCAAAGCCAGAACCGCCGAGCAATTGTGGTTCATGAAGTTGCGCCCAACCTGATCGGATCGGTTCGCCAATCCGGCGGGGCAATTGTCATTGGCGGATTTCAACAACAGCGCAGCGGACTGAACCGCCCCAGCAGATAACACGATCACCGGCGCGTGCAGGGTACCATGCCCCTTGACCTCAACGCCTGTGATTTGCCCGTCATTGTCGCTCAGCAGTTTTTCGGCAGGTGCGTTCGTCAATAGTTCGACATTCTCGTGCTTCAGGGCGTCCGCCAGAGCGCAGGTTTCGGCATCCATTTTGCCACCGCAGGTGTTCGGAAATGCATCCCACGTGGTTTGCCCGGCCAAGAGCCAGCGATCGATATCCACCCCCAAAGGGACCGATGCAGGCGACAGGCCCGCCCCACGCAAGCGCGCGCGCAGATCCGCGATGTCAGGCTCATCGGCCACAGGAGGATGCGGGTAAGCGCCGCTATGCGGCGGCTCGGTTGGGTCCTCATCAGCAGTCCCACGCACCGTGTACAGCTGCTCGGCTGCCGTGTAGTCCGGTTCCAGATCGTCGTAACGGAGAGGCCAGCCGGGAGAGCGACCCCCCATGTGCTGTCGCGGTTCAAAATCCTCGGCCCGGTAACGGATCAGCGCAGCACCGTAGAATTTCGAGTTGCCGCCGACGCAGTAGTAGTTCCCCGGATTGAAGGGCTGCCCTTCGCCATCCAGCCATGTTTCATCGGGGCGGAAGCGCCCATCCGCAAAGATCGCATTGGTGTCCCGGTCCACGGGCGAAGGGCGCAGATAGTCGCCGCGTTCTAGGATCAGAATGCGACGGCCCGTGGGGGCAAGTGCTGCGGCTAGCGTCGCCCCTCCGATCCCAGATCCGATGATTATGACATCCGGGTTTGTCACGGAACAATCCGCATCTCGCTTTCCGGGTCAAAGGCCACGGCCTTTTCCATATTGACGGCAAAGTCGAAATCCTGTCCCGCCGCAACCTCAGCGTCAGAGCGCATCCGGGCAATCACATCGCGGCCCCCCAATTGCATCGAGACAAAGGTGTCCGACCCGGCGGGTTCGGTAACAACAATCCGGTTGGTCATCTGCGCGATGTTCGTGGATTTCCGGTCTGCACCATCCATATCGGTGATGGTTTCCGGACGGATGCCGAGCAAGATGTCGCGCCCATCCCATTCGGCCAGATTGTCCTGGCTGAACGGCAGTTGCGCCATCGTTCCGTCATGGGTGGCAACCTCGGCATGAGGACGACCGTTCAGCACGGCCACTTTCGCAGGCATCACGTTCATCGCGGGTGAGCCCATGAAGGTTGCCACAAAGATATTGGCCGGCGTGTCGTAGATTTCCTGGGGGGTTCCCAGCTGCTGCACGTAGCCTCCGTTCATCACGGCGATCCGGCTGGACAGGGTCATCGCCTCGATCTGGTCGTGGGTCACGTAGACGATGGTGGTGCCAAGGTTCTGATGCAGCTTCTTGATCTCGGTCCGCATATCGACGCGCAGTTTGGCGTCGAGGTTGGACAGAGGCTCGTCAAACAGGAACACATCCGGTTCCCGCACCAACGCGCGCCCCATGGCAACGCGCTGGCGTTGTCCGCCTGACAATTGACCGGGCTTGCGATCCAGCAGCTGCTCGATCTGCAACAGGGTGGCGACCTCGTGCATTGCCTTGTCGCGTTCGGACTTTGGAACGCCGTGCATCTCTAGCCCGAAGGTGATGTTCTGCCCGACCGTCATGTTCGGATACAAAGCATAGCTTTGGAACACCATGGCGATGTTACGGTTCGACGGGTGCACCCCGTTCATCACCTGATCTTTGATACGTATCTCTCCGCTGGTGATCTCTTCCAGCCCGGCGATCATGTTCAGCAGAGTGGATTTGCCACAGCCCGAGGGGCCCACCAGCACCAGAAATTCCCCCTCCTGCACCGAGATATCGACCTTATGCAGAACCTCGACCGATCCGTAGGACTTGGTCGCGTTGTCTATGTCCAGAAAACCCATCAGGCCTTATCCTTTCACGGAACCCGCCATCAGGCCGCGGACGAAGTACCGTCCGGCCACGATGTAGACGAGCAGAGTTGGCATGGCGGCAAGAATGGCCGCTGCGAAATGAACGTTGTATTCTTTGACACCGTGCGATGACTGGACGAGGTTGTTGAGTGCCACGGTCATCGGCTGGCTGTTGGCGTCGGCAAACGAAGCACCAAACAGGAAGTCATTCCAGATGTTGGTGAATTGCCAGATGATCGACACCACCGCGATTGGCCCGGAACTTGGCAACAAGATGCGCCAGAAAATCTGGAAGAACCCGGCCCCATCGATCTGCGCGGCCCGGATCAATTCGGTCGGGAAGACGGCGTAGTAATTGCGGAAATAAAGCGTGGTGAAGCCGATCCCGTAGACCACATGCACCAGTGCCAGACCCCAGGTTGTGCCCGCTAGACCCATCAGACCCAGCATCCGCGCCATCGGGATCAGAACGATCTGAAACGGAATAAAGCAGGCAAACAGCATCAGGCCGAACAAAATGGTATCGTACTTGAAGCGCCACTTGGTCAGCACATAGCCGTTCAGCGCCCCCAGGATGGTCGAGACCATGACAGCCGGGACCACCATCTTGATCGAATTCCAAAAATACGGCCGCAGTCCCGTTGGATCGACGCCGATCTGTGCCGAGGACCATGCTTTGAACCATGGCTCCAGCGTGAAGACCTGTGGCAGGTTCATCATTCCGCCACCGGTGATCTCTGCCAATGGTTTGACCGAGTTCACCAACATCACATAAAGCGGCAACATGTAGAACAAGGCGAATAGAACCAGCACCAGATAAATCAGCGTGCGCGTGACCCGGCCTGTGCGAATTGCGGTATCCTGAGTTGCCTGGGACATCAGCGTTTCTCCCGCAATTCGGCGTAGAGGTAGGGGATCATGATCGCCGCGATGGTCATCAGCATGATCGTGGCCGAGGCCGCGCCGATCCCCATCTGGTTTCGCGTGAAGGTGTAGGAATACATGAAGGTCGCCGGCAGTTCCGTTGCCCTGCCCGGCCCCCCTCCGGTTAGGGCGATCACAAGGTCGAAGGTCTTGATCGCAAGGTGGCTGAGGATCACGAAGGCCGACAGGAAGGCGGGGCGCAACTGCGGGATGATGATCCGGCGATAGAGGTTCCAGTTCGAGGCCCCATCCATCTGCGCCGCGCGCAGGATTTCGTTGTCGATCCCACGCAGACCAGCCAGGAACATGGCCATGACAAATCCACTGGTTTGCCAGACGGCCGCCAGAACAACCGTATAGATCGCGTAGTCGCGGTTCTTGATCCAGTCAAATTCGAAACTGGTCCAACCCCATGAATGCATGACGTTTTCCAGCCCGATCCCGGGGTCGAGGAACCATTTCCACGCGGTGCCGGTAACAATGAAACTCAGCGCCATTGGGTAGAGGTAAATCGGGCGCAAAAGCCCCTCACCTCTGATTTTCTGATCAAGGAATATCGCCAGACCCAGCCCGATACAGGTGCAGATCACGATGTAGAGCCCGGCAAAGATGCCCATATTGATAAGCGAGGTTTCCCAATGACTGAGCCGCCAGAGCTTGTCGTAATTTTCCCAGCCGACCCAGCCAAAGCTTGGCAGAATGCGGCTATCGGTAAAGGACAGGTACACCGAAAACAGGATAAACCCGTACACAAAGACCAGCATCATCGCCAGCGATGGGGACAGGACCAACTTGGGGATCCAGTTCTGAAGGCGTGTTTTGAAATCCGCGTCGGCTGAGCCAGCCATGGCGCGCCCTCCTGCAAGTGGGGAAGTGTCTGAGGTGCGGGGTGTGCCCGCTGGTGACAGGGCGGCACGGTCGCCGCCCCGTCGGGAGGATCAGGTGATCACTTGGCGATGGACACGGCGTCGACCAGTTCGACTACAGCGGTTTCGCTGTCATATTCGCCGTTGAAATGCGCCGTCACGACGTCATAAACCGCGTTCTTGACCGAGGCAGGGGCTGCGTGACCATGGGCCATCGATCCGAACAGGTTGCCCGAGGATGCAGCCGCCGCCAGATCCTTCATTCCCTGTTTGCCGCAATCGTCAAAGTCGGCATCGCTGACATCCGTCCGCGCGGGAACCGAGCCCTTTACTACGTTGAACGCGGACTGGAACGACGGAGACAGGATCGCGCTTGCCAGAGCCGCCTGTTCTGCCGAAACCGAACCACCCTGATCAAACATCATGAACTGGTCGGCGTTGAAGGTGACCTGATCGGCCGTGCCGGGGAAGCGGAAGCACAGGAAGTCCTGACCGGGCACTTTGCCGGCATTCAGGAACTCACCCTTCGCCCAGTCTCCCATCATCTGGAAGCCGGCCTCTCCATTGATGACCATTGCAGTCGCCAGGTTCCAGTCGCGGCCCGAGAAGTTCTCATCCACATTGTCGCGGATAAAGGCCATGCGGTCGAACGCCTCTTTCATGGCGTCACCACCCAGGGCTTCTTCATCCAGATCGATGAAAGCAGCTTTGTAGCCATCCGGACCCAATGTCGACATGGCCACAGCGTCGAAAATAGTCGCGTCCTGCCAGGCCTGACCACCATGGGCAATTGGTGTCACACCAGCAGCTTTCAGCGCTTCAACAGCAGCCACAAATTCTTCCCAATTAGTGGGCTGCGCGATGCCGTTTGCATCCAGAACCGCTTTGTTGGCCCAGACCCAGTTGGTTGAATGCACGTTCACAGGGGCCGAGACCCATTTGCCGTCATGCTTGGCAAAGGCCTTCAGCGCATCCGGCACGACCGCGTCCCAGCCTTCCTTGGCGGCCACATCGTTCAGGTCGGCCAAGGCCCCCTGTGCGGCCCAGTCCTGAATGTCAAAACCCAGACCCTGAACGGCGGTTGGAGCGTTTCCAGCAGTCACACGGGCGCGCAGAACGGTCATCGCCTGCTCACCGCCACCACCGGCAACCGGCATGTCAGTCCAGCCAACGCCCTGACCGGACAGGTCATCTTTAAGGACGTTCAGCGCGGCAGCTTCACCACCCGAGGTCCACCAGTGCAAAACCTCAACCTCTTCCGCCTGTGCCAGGCTGGACGTGCACAGAAGCCCGACCACAATGACCGACTTTGTTTTCAGCATGTTACGCATTTTCGTTTCCTCCCTTAATGCGATCTTTGTTATTCCTGCGCCGCGTGGCGCGTATTTCAATCCTGTGGCACCCAGGGCGCCCGGCTGTCGCCGATGCGCATCACCACGGATTTGACCTCAAAAAACTCCTCGAACCCATATTGCCCGATCTCCCTGCCCTGGCCGGATTGTTTGTAGCCACCGAAGGCGACCTCGGGGAACCCATCCATCCAAGTATTGGTCCAGACCGTCCCCGCCTGGGCGCGACGGGCAAAGTCGAGGCAAGTATGGACATTCTCGCTCCAGATCCCTACCGAAAGACCGAGAGCGCTATCATTCATGATCTCAATGGCTTCGTCCAGCGTTTTGAACGTCAGTACAGACAGCACGGGGCCAAAGACTTCGTCGCGTGCGATGGGCATATCAGGTTGAACATCGGTGATAATGGTCGGCTGATAGAATTGGTTGCCCAACCCCTCAACGTTCAATGGATCGCCGCCCAAGGCAATTGTTGCGCCTGCGGATCGAGCCTCTTTGACATAAGCATCGATCTTGGCGTTGTGTTCGGGCGTGACAATCGCCCCGACCTGCGTGCTCGGGTCCAGCGGGTCGCCAAATTTCACCTTCCGCGACAGCGCGATCACCTTGTCGGTAAAGGCTTGCGCGATATCCTCATGCACGATGATGCGACTGCTGGAGTTGCAGCACTGACCGACATTGAAATAGACGCCAAACACCACTGCATCCGCGGCTGCATCCAGTTTGGCATCGGGAAAGATCACCTGTGGGTTCTTGCCACCCAGCTCCAGCGCAACTTTCTTCAGAGTATCCGAGGCGGTCTTGCTGATGGTTTTGCCCACTGTGGTTGAACCAGTGAAGCTGACCATGTCTACGGCCTCATGGCAGGACAGTGTACTGCCGACCGGTTGGCCATAGCCCAGAACAATGTTGCAAACACCTGCTGGTAAGCCGGCTTCGATCAACAGTTCACCTAGCATCAAGGTGGTCGAGGGCGTCATCTCGGAGGGTTTCACCACCGCTGTGCACCCTGCCGCCAGCGCGAAGGGCAGTTTCTGGCTGAGAATCCAAAATGGGAAGTTCCACGGCGTGATGATAGACACGACACCGATGGGTTCTTTCAGTACAACGCCCATGATATCTGCGCCCAGCGTATTGTGGCTGTCACCATGGATGCTGCGGGCCAGCGACGCTGCATAGCGCCATAGATCGGCTGCACCTCCTACCTCACCCTTGGACTGGCTGATCGGCTTGCCGCTTTCCAGTGTCTCGATCAGGGCGATGCGGTCGACGTTTTGTTCGATCAGATCGGCCACTTTCAGCAGCACCTCGGCACGGTCTTTGCCCGAAGCGCGGCTCCAGACGCCGCTGTCAAACGCTGCGCGGGCGGACAGGATCGCCGCTTCTGCTTCGGCCTGACTGCCCGAGGCCGAGCGGCTAACCACATGTCTGTGCGACGGCGATATCCGCTCGAACGTTTCGCCCGACGCGCTGTCCTGCCATTCACCATTGATCAGGTGGCGGCCCTCAAACAATTGGGGCAGATCGAAGGGGATCGCAGGGTTGATCGTGAGGTCTTTCATATGCGTCAAAGCCCTGAAAACTGAGGGTTACGTTTTTCCATGAAGGCCGCGACGCCTTCGTCACGGTCGGCAGAGGCGGCAGCGGCGGCACTGCCAAGCGCCTCGATTGCCGCAGCCGAGTCTTCGCCGACCGGTGCATGAATCATGTTCTTGGCTATCTCGGTTGCACGCGGGGACAGGGCCTGCGCCTCGGTTGCGATCTCAAGAGCGCGGGCCAGGACATCGTCGGCCATTTCGGCGGCATAGCCCAGGGCAACCGCGCGGTCGGCACCAAGGCGACGACCAAACAAAGCCATCTCCTTTACGGCCCCTTCCGGCATCAACCGCGCCAGACGCTGCGTCCCTGACCAACCCGGAACGATCCCGATCCGTGCTTCAGGTAAGGCCAGAGTTGCACGAGGGGCCATCAGGCGCAGGTCGCAACAACTGGCCAGCTCGAGCCCACCGCCAAAGGCATGGCCGTTGATCGCGGCAATTGTTGGTTTACCAAGCCGTGCGAGGCGGTCGAAAATCCGGTGCCCGTCCCGCACCCAATGGCGTGCAAACTCTGCTGGGCTAAGACCCCCCCAGGCACCGATATCCGCGCCGCAGCAGAATGCCTTGTCCCCGGCCCCTGTCAGCACCAGAGACCGGATCGAATTGTCCCGCTCAACCTGCTGCACATGCGCCTCAAGCGCATCCAGCATGTCGATGGTCAGCGCATTCAGCTTGGACGGGTTGTTCAGCGTCAGGACAGCCGTCGCCCCGTCGATATGAAAGCCTATCCCGCTCATACCGTCAGTCCCATTGGGCCTTCGCTAAACAGCGACTTTGGCATCAACGTCGCGTTCTCGGCGACTGTCACACGACCCTCAGACGCTGCCACGATATCCTGCTGCGCGTTGATGCCCGGCATGATCTCGGTCGCGACCAACCCCTGATCGGTCAGGCGGATGACACAGCGCTCGGTCACGTAGATAACATCCTGCCCAAGCTCGCGCGCCCGGCGGCCCGAGAAGGTGACGTGTTCCACCTGATCCACCATCTTGGTGAACTTGCCAGGGGCCGCGACGCTGATCCCGTCCGAACCCAGGTCGATCTTGGCGCCAGCCTCGAACCAGCCCGAAAACACGATTTTTTTCGCGCCTGCGGTGATATCGACAAACCCACCGCACCCGGCGGTCAAATAAGGCTTCTTGCCCAGTTTCGAGACATTCACATTGCCGTCCACGTCAACCTCAAGGAAGGACAGGAAGGACATGTCGAACCCGCCGCCCTGAAAGTAGATGAACTGCTGCGGCGAGGGTACATAGGCATGCGCGTTGGACGCACAGCCAAAGGCGAAACCGGTCAGCGGAACACCCCCGACGGCCCCTTGTTCGATGGCCCATGTGACGGCCTTGGGATGCCCTTCCTCCAGCAGAACGCGGGGCACCATGGCGCTGATGCCAAAGCCCAGATTTGCGCTCATCCCCGCGCGCAATTCCATCGCAGACCGGCGCGCAATTACCTTCTCAACCCCGTGTTCGGCCAATGAGAAACTGTCCCACGGGCGCATTATCTGGCCCGAGATGGCGGGGTCATAGGGCGTTTCGGTGGTCTGTTTCTGATCTGGGTCCTCGACGATCAGATCCACCAGATGGCCCGGCACGCGCACGTCATGCGGACGCAGGCTGCCTTCAGCGGTCACCCGCTGAACCTGAGCGATCACCAGACCGCCGTGGTTGCGCACGCAGATGGCCTGTTCCAGCCCGCCCAGATAGGCTCCTTCATGCTCATAGGTCAGGTTGCCGAATTCATCCGCCGTCGTGGCGCGCAGGATGCAAACATTTGGGATGATGTTCGGGAAGTGCAGCCAGGTCTGGCCGCCAAACTCGGCGCGCGCGACGATGGGCGAAGCGGCCCCGCGCGCATTCATCGCGCAACCCTCGCGGATCGGGTCCACGAACGTATCCAGCCCGACCTGAGTCAGAACGCCCGGACGCCGGGCCGCAGCCTCGCGATGCATGTCGAACATGATCCCCGAGGGCACGTTGTAGGCGGCCACGCGATCTTCGACGATCATCTTCCAGATCTCGGGCATATCAAGGCTGGATGGCCCCGATGGGTATGATCCGGCCAGCACACGGGTCAGCAACCCGTCCTGCGCCAGATATTCCATGCCCTTGACGCCATACATATCCCCCGCGGCAATCGGGTGCATCGTTGTGATATTGCGCGGATGCCCCTCGGCCCGAAACCTCTCACCCACGGCTTTCAGAACCAGATCGGGGCACCCCAAAGCTGACGAGGATGAGACGGTAACAATCGCCTCATCCGGGATGCGGGATACGGCGTCGGATGCAGAAACAAGCTTGGTCATCAGAAGCCACCATAGTTGACGTCAACGCGCTGACCGGTTGCCGCCGCTTCGCGCACGCTCAGCGCGACGGACAGGGATTTGACCCCATCCGGGCCATCCGCGGCAGGGCGTCCTTTCCCTGCGGAGGCGGCGACAAATTCGGAAACGCCCTGCACGTAAAGGTCATGGTTGGAGTATTGGATACCCTCGCTGCCTGCTTCCGTGACGAGGGTTATTTCACCAACCGGCTGCTGCGTCATGACACCTTTGGCAAAGATCGATCCTTCGGTGCCGTGTACCTCAAGCCCCGATCCCGCGAAGGGATGGGTAAAGCTCTCATGGCTCATTACCATAGCGCCGGAGGGCATGGTCCAGACCGACATGCAGGAATCCTCGACCCCCTGCCCCATGCCAGAACTGATCATTTGCGCCACAACGCTCGCCGGGTCTTCCTGTAGCAAGAACCGGGTTACGTCCGCGTCATGCACGACGATATCAGGAATTACTCCGCCGCCAGCACCTGCGTCGTTTATCCGCCAGCCCTGAAGATGACCCGGGAGGTGAACCGCGTGATGAATGCGCAGTGAAAGTACCTTACCAACCCGGCCATCTGCGATGAGATCACGGATGGCGCGGTGGGTGCCCGAGCAGCGCAGGTGGTGGTTGGTGCCAAAAGTGACACCAGCGGCTTCTGCCGCACGGACCATTTCGACAGCTTCAGCCTGTGTCATGCCAAGAGGTTTTTCACATAGAACATGCTTGCCGGCGGCAATCGCAGCCATAGCCTGGGCATGGTGCTTTTCATTGGTTGATGAGATGTAGACCGCCTTTATGCCCGGGTCAGCGAGCGCTTCGGTTAGACTGGTCGTGGCGTTTGCAATGCTGTGATCCTTGGCCCAGCCCCCCACCCGATCAGGTGATGTGCTGACAACCCAAGTGACATCATTGCCAGGCTGCTTTCTCACCGCGTTCAACATATGCTGTGACGCAATCGTGCTCGCCCCCACAAAAGCCCAGTTCATTGCAATCCTCATCACTGGAACGTTCCAGTAATATGTCTACTGGAACGTTCCATAATGATCAAGTTGAATCTTGAATCCGGCTCTTTTGGTGTAAGTTTCGTGTCGCTTGCAGTCTGGTTTCTTGTTGGTAGGTCTATGCTTCTACCAAATACCGCTCGGACAAAGGTAAACTGGCCGCACCGAGCGATCGCGCATTCGGACCCACGGTACCAGCTGCAATCACAGGCCGCTCTAAACCAGTAAGGTTGAGGCGCAGGATTTGTGATTCGACCTTTGCAATCAGCTGCTCTTTGACATCGGCGGGCATCCAGCCATCGATTTTGACACATTCAAAATCGATCAGACTGCACGATGACACAATGGCATGGGCCAGCCCAATCGCCGCATTGTGGAGCCAGCTGTTCAGCTCTTCCTTTGGGATGTCCCAGTGATCGGTTGTCTCCCAAATCAGTCCGGCTGCTTGACCCGCACCCGCAATGGTGCGTTCAAGGGTATAGAGGCTGGCGAGGTCGATCAAAGGCTTCACGTCACCGGTCCCGATTGAAACTGGCATCGGACCCAAAGCACCCGCATTTCCACGGCCCGAATAGATAGCGCCATTCAAGACTATGCCGCCGCCAATGAAGTATCCGACATAGAAATACAGAAAATCACGTGGGCCACCCGTTGGCCCAAATACAAGCTCGGCCCCGCAAGCGGCAGTGGCGTCGTTTTGTAGAAACACCGGAAAATCATAGATATCCGCCAGTTCCAACTGGATGTCGGCTGTGCGCCAAGGGTCCATTTCTTCTTGCGGCACCTGCAACGTCTGGGCCCAATCCCACAGATAAAACGGCATGGCGATTCCCAGCCCGGCGATGCGGTCTTGGGCTTCGCTTGTCAGCGCGGACATCATCTGGTCCAAGGCCTTTTTGGCAAAGCTCAACGTTGCCTGTGGTTGCGGGTATTCATAGGTTTGCCGCTCATGCATGAGCACCCGGCCCAGAAAGTCGATCAATACCAGCTCAGTGCTGCGTCGCCCGATTTTCAGCCCGAAAAACAGAGCCCCATCCGGGTTGAGTCGCATCGGGATTGATGGCTGGCCTACCTTGCCCCGCAAAGGCTCGCCCCGCAGCAAGAGCCCGTCTTTTTCAAGCTGCCGCATGATCACCGAGACGGTTTGTGCGGATAAGCCCGTCATGCGCGCGATTTCAGCTTTGGCCAAGGCCTCATGCCTGCGCACCAGGGTCAGGACCAAACGCTCATTACGAGCCCGCATCCCGCTTTGGTTGGTCCCACGCACTTCGGAAACCCGATCCGAAGGCGTGCTGCTTTGTGACACCTCGACTGACACGGCTATTCCTCCCCTGCCAAAGGATGAGAATAGGTGGTCATTCTGTCAATAATAAATAAGAGTGATTTATTTATTGACTCATTTTGAGATTCTTGTGATGGTTTTGGGGCACGATCAGGCCCGACCCGGCCGATTGCGCATATGCCAACACGGCATGGGAGAAACTGGGAGGATATTTCATGAAACTTGCGACTTTCGCAGGCGCGACAGCTTTGGCGTTGACCGTCACGGCGGGCGGTGCGTTTGCAGACACCACCGTATGTTTGATCACCAAGACCGATACCAACCCCTTCTTTGTGAAGATGAAAGAGGGTGCAACTGCCAAAGCGGAAGAACTTGGCATGACGCTCAAAGCCTTTGCCGGCAAGGTGGATGGCGACCACGAGACCCAGGTTCAGGCGATTGAGACCTGCATTCTGGACGGCGCCAAAGGCATTCTTCTGACGGCCTCTGATACCTCATCGATCGTTCCCGCCGTACAACAAGCGCGGGATGCGGGTGTTCTGGTAATTGCACTGGATACCCCGCTGGAGCCTATTGATTCAGCGGATGCGACCTTTGCTACTGATAACTTCCTGGCCGGGCTTCTGATTGGTCAATGGGCCAAAGCAACGCTGGGCGATGCCGCAAATGACGCCAAGATCGCCACATTGGATTTGGCTGTAAGCCAGCCTACTGTGGATGTGTTGCGCAATCAGGGTTTCCTGCAGGGGTTTGGTGTTGATCTGGCCGATCCCAATGTGATTGGCGATGAGGATGATCCGCGTCTGGTTGGCAGCGACGTGACAGCTGGTAACGAAGAAGGCGGTCGCCGCGCGATGGAGAACCTGTTGGCCAAAGATCCGACGATTAATGTGGTCCATACGATCAACGAGCCAGCTGCCGCGGGCGCGTATGAAGCGCTCAAAGCCATTGGACGTGAGAATGACGTGCTGATCGTTTCTGTCGATGGCGGTTGCCCTGGCGTTCAGAACGTGGCGGATGGCGTGATCGGCGCAACATCGCAGCAATACCCGCTGCTGATGGCCTCGCTTGGTGTCGAGGCTGTCAAGAAATGGGCCGATGAGGGCGTGAAACCTGAAAACACACCGGGCAAGGACTTTTTTGACACCGGCGTGGCGCTTGTAACAGGCGAAGCCGCGGATGGGGTTGAGTCCATCACGATCGAAGAAGGCATGAACCTCTGCTGGGGTTAAACTGATCATGTAGGAGGCTGCGAAGTGGCCTCCTGCCATCTCATCTCATTCTCACCCAAAAACTTGCTAAAGTGGTCCGCAGACGGGCTCTTGACGCTTGGGGGATCCATTTATGTCCGATACACCACGACACTCCGATGATTTCGAATCTGCTGCACAGGGCAGCCCGGATCAGGTCGCTGAGTTTGAAGATCATCACCGGGGATTTGTCGGGACGGTTCAGCATTTCCTGCACGTGAATCCGTCACTTGTTCCGCTGATCGTCCTTGTGGTTGCCATTATCATATTCGGGTTGCTTTTGGGGTCGAAATTCTTCTCACCCTTCGCGCTGACACTGATCCTGCAACAAGTGCAGATTGTTGGCATAGTTGCCGCTGCGCAAAGCCTTGTCATCCTGACCGCCGGCATTGACCTGAGCGTGGGTGCGATCATGGTCATGTCATCGGTGGTGATGGGGCAATTCACCTTTCGCTACGGACTGCCACCCACAGTCGCGATTGTCTGTGGCCTGGCGGTTGGGACGATGATCGGCGCGATCAATGGCTATCTGGTCAGCCGGATCAAACTGCCGCCTTTCATAGTAACGCTGGGCATGTGGCAGATCGTATTGGCGGCAAATTTCCTGTATTCTCAAAACGAGACAATCCGCTCGCAAGAGATTGAGGCAAACGCGCCAATCCTTCAAATATTTGGCGAAAAGTTCAACATAGGCGGTGCCGTCTTTACGGTCGGCGTGGTCTTCATGTTGGTGCTTATATTGGTGCTGGCCTACGCGCTCAGGCATACGGCCTGGGGGCGACATGTTTACGCAGTGGGCGATGATCCTGAAGCGGCTGAACTGTCCGGTGTTAATGTGCATCGCACCCTGATGTCCGTCTATATGCTATCCGGTCTGATCTGCGCCTTTGCGGGCTGGGCCCTGATTGGTCGCATCGGTTCCGTATCGCCGACCTCGGGCCAACTGGCGAATATCGAAAGCATAACAGCGGTCGTAATCGGGGGCATCTCTCTGTTTGGTGGACGTGGCTCGATCTTAGGGTCGCTATTCGGGGCGCTCATCGTTGGGGTGTTCACGCTGGGTCTGCGCCTACTAGGGGCGGATGCACAATGGACCTTCCTGTTGATTGGTATCCTCATCATTGCAGCGGTCGCGGTCGACCAATGGATCAGAAAGGTATCAGCCTGATGGAACCCATTCTCAAAGGACGCAACCTTGTAAAACGCTACGGCAAGGTCACAGCACTGGACCAGTGTGACTTTGACCTGATGCCGGGTGAGATCCTGGCGGTGATCGGGGATAACGGCGCAGGTAAGTCCACGCTGATCAAGGCGGTTTCGGGTGCGGTCACTCCAGATGAAGGCGATGTTTGGTTGGATGGGCAGAAGGTCCAGTTTCACTCGCCCATCGACGCGCGCGAAGCAGGGATTGAAACGGTTTATCAGACGCTGGCCATGTCCCCCGCCCTGTCGATTGCTGACAACATGTTCATGGGGCGCGAAATTCGGCGCAAGGGCCCGATGGGCTCGCTGTTTCGCATGCTCGATCGGCCCGCGATGGAAAAATTCGCACGCGACAAGCTGAGCGAACTGGGCCTGATGACCATCCAGAACATCAATCAGGCGGTTGAGACGCTGTCGGGCGGTCAGCGTCAGGGCGTCGCCGTCGCGCGGGCCGCAGCCTTTGGATCGAAGGTCATCATTCTGGACGAGCCGACAGCGGCACTTGGCGTCAAAGAAAGTCGCCGGGTTCTGGAGCTGATCCAGGATGTGAAATCGCGCGGCATTCCGATCATTCTGATCAGCCACAATATGCCCCATGTTTTCGAGGTCGCTGACCGCATCCATGTTCATCGTCTTGGCAAACGGCTTTGTGTCATTGATCCCAAAGACCACACCATGTCGGACGCGGTGGCCTTCATGACCGGTGCCAAAGAACCCCCGCGTGAAGGCGTGGCGGCGTGAGCAACGGCAGCTCTAGCGCGCTGACACTGGCGCATCGTATTGCCGAAGCGGTCCGGGCGCTACCACGGTCTCAGACACGAAATCTGGTTGCTATCGCCGGTCCGCCAGGGGCAGGGAAGTCAACTGTCGCTGCGTTGACGCGTGATCTTTTGCAACAACAAGGGATCGCCACAGGCCTCGTGTCGATGGACGGGTTTCACTATGACAACGCCATTCTTTCTGCTCGCGATCTGCTTCCTCGCAAGGGTGCGCCCGAGACATTTGATGTAGCAGGGTTTCAAGCCTTGTTGCAGCGATTGCTGGCCGAGGGCGAGGTCGCGGTCCCGGAGTTTGACCGCGAGATCGACAAATCCATCGCCGCCCGTGCGTTGGTGACACCCGATCAACAGCTTGTTCTGGTCGAAGGCAATTATTTGTTGCTGCAAGAACCCAGCTGGTCCGATCTATCCGCGCATTGGGCGCTGAGTGTTTTCCTCGATGTTGATTTGAAAACTCTGGAGTTGAGGCTTCAACAACGCTGGTTGGATCATGGTCTACCCCCGGACGACGCCAGAGATCGAGCATTCGCCAATGACATCCCTAACGCAAAACGCATTCTATCAAACTCGCGCCGCGCTGACCTGGTTCTGAACTAAGCCGCTTCGCTGTTAATGAATTCCAGCGGTCAGGGTCCGCACGAGCTGGCGCTGAACCAGTAGCAGGATAATGGCCGGTGGCCCCAAGGCCATCAAGGCCAGCGCCATTCCGGATGGGCTGCCCACCCCGGCATAGGTCATCCCGCTGACCAGAGTGCTATGCGTGAGGCTGGTGGTCATGATGATGATTGGCCAGGCGTATTGGTTCCAGCCGAATACAAACAGGATCGCAAACAGGGCAGCAATCATCGGAAGCGACAAGGGCAGAACCGTATCGCGGAAAAAACGCATTGGCCCTGCACCGTCCATTCGGGCAGCCTCCATCAATTCCACAGGAATCTGCCGCAGAAACTGGTTCAGAACCAACACGCCCAGCCCGCTGGCGGTGATAGGCAGGATCATCCCGGCGTAGGAGTTAAGAAGTCCTAAATCGCTGGTCACGGCAAACGTAGGCAGCATACGGCTTTCGATTGGAAAGAACATAGCCAACAGGATTGCTCCGAAGATCAGGTTGCTCCACCTCAGGCGAAAAAACACCAAAGCATAGGCCGCCAGCATGGAAACAACGCATTTCAGAATGGCAACGCCAATGGCCACAACCAACGAGTTCCACAGCATTGCGCCGGCGCTGATCGCATTGCTACTGACGCCGTTGACCCACAGATTAGTGAATAGCGCCCCCAGTTGTTCCACACCGACGCTGGCCACCAGTTGCCAGCCCAAAACCACAATTGGACCAGTCATCACAACCGCGCCGATCATCAGGATTGCATGGTCCAGAAGGCTGATTTTGTTCAAGCGATCGCCCAATTTCTTTGTATTTGCGTCCTTCAGCCTAGACGGGATAGACAAACCGGCCTGCGTGGTCAACGCGCGCGATGGTTGATTTCCAAACAAATTGTCTATATATAGACAATATATCCAAGATTGGACACTGAGCCATGGAAATCGCAACCCTACCGCAAGATATTGCAACAGCCCCGCTACTGATCCCGGTTGGCACGGCTGATCGCGCGCGTCTCAGCGGGCCAGGGCTGCGTACATTTCGTAACATCGCCGATGCTTGGGGGCTGAGCGAGGCACAAAGGATCGCGGCGCTGGGGCATCCTGGTCGGTCGACCTATCATGCCTGGATCAAGAAAGCTGTGGATCACAAACCGATTTCTTTGCCCTTTGACACTCTGGTACGCGTTTCAGCTGTTCTGGGAATCTACAAGGCCCTGGCGATCTTGTTTCTGGATCAGGATCAGGCCGTGAAATGGCTGAGCAGCCCGCATCAGGGCACGATCTTTGCCGGGTCCTCGCCGCTGGACCTGATCGTCGGCGGCGGGCAGGACGGAATGATGAATGTGCGCCGGTATCTGGATGCCTGGCGCGGGGGTGAAATGGGTCATGGTGCGCCCGAGGGCAGTTTCGAGCCGGTTACCGAAGACGATGTGGTCTTTCTGTGAGTTGGGATTTGACCGCCTATCCCGGCGCGCAAGCCCCAACATCAACCCGTCGTATCATCCCAACCCGGTTTCCCCCTGTTCCAGCCTTCGAGGCCGTGACCAGCGAGGACGATCTGGCGGATATCTTTGAGCTTGAAGGCTGGACCAATGACCGGCTGGTGGCCACGCGCCTATCGCGGCTGGATCGGTCGCAATGGGTCTATGGTCGACCGAATGCCAGCATTGTCATGTCCTCGTTTCTGCACGGGTCGGTCACGGGCATGCGCTTTACCTCAGTGGTCTTGGGGGCATGGTATGCTGCAACTGATCTGATGACCTCGGTGCTCGAGGTCGCCAATGGGTTGCGCAAGGAAATCACCTTGTCTGGTTTGAACCATAAGCGCGAGTCCTATCGGGAGTATGAGGCGCGGCTGATCGGAACTTTTATCGATGTTTTCGGTCGACACCCCGAGTTTCATGACCCCGATGATGCGACCTATCCTACCCCTCAACGTTTTGGCGAATATGTCCGCCAGACAGGGTCTGCAGTAGCGCGCGTGGGTATCCGGTACGAAAGTGTACGCCGACCGGGCCATGAGAACTGGGTTTGTTTTGTGCCGCCCGCCGTGCAGGATGTTGTGCAAGCCCGCCATTTTGAGATCGATGTGCGGCCAAGCGGTAAAGTCACCGTTGAAGAACTGCGGTAATTGTCACGTCAGACTGGACTGATCGAGCACGTTTGAAAACCGCAATTCCCATGTAAATTCAGCGAGAATCCTATTTACTGAGCGTCGCGACCGGTGCACATTTAGACATGCCTTATTTTGAGCGAAAACCTTATGCCAGCATGATTGACGCCGTCGCCCCGACTGCGCCTGTGTTGGATCAGACACCGATAACTGAACTGGCCCGGCGCGTATTGGATGCGGAAAGTGGTCAGAAACTGCCGCTGGACGGGCCGTTTCAATGCCGCACAGTTTGCACTCCCGGCAGCAAAGGAACAATTGTTTTATCGGTTGCCGCCCCTGCTGATGGTGAAACGGTGGAGTTGCGGTTTGAACCCGGTGACCTGACCAATGAGGAAGGAGCTGTGATCCCAGCAGATCGGCTGCGTGTCGACCCACCAGCGGTGCGGCTTGCACCGGGCGAAGTGGGTGAAGTGCGCGTCATACTGACGGTGCATGATCTGGCCGAACCGGGCCGTTATCACGGGCGGGTTCACAGCTTCGGGTCAGAGACATCTGCCATGGTGGTGATCTTCGAGATTGTGGACGGGTGATCTTACCCGCTAGACTTGCCTTTCGACAAGATAATCCATGAACTGACCCAGGAAAGCACGCGGCCCGCCTTCGGCACCGGCAAAGACATGTTCGAATTCCTGACGGGCGGATTGCAACAGATCATCTGCGCCACGTTGGGCATATTCGACGCATCCATAGTGATGCATCCGATCCAGTACCCAGTCTACATCATGGGGTGACCTGTTTTGCCTGGGGTTGGACAGGAACTGAGTCAGCCGGTCTTTCTCGCGCGTTTCACCATGCTGGCTCAACTGGCTCAGCATCAAGGTCCGTTTGCCTTCGTAGATATCGCCGCCGATTTCCTTACCATATTTGTCCTGACTGCCGACAAGGTTCAGAACATCATCCTGTATCTGAAAGGCAGCACCCAGAAAGAAGCCAAACGCGTTGAAATCGTCCAGATTGAGCTTGCCCGAGGCGACATCTTCCGGTCGTGCGATCAGTGCCCCAATCCGCATTGGGTGAATGAAGCTGTACCAGCAGGTCTTTTTCAAACACATATTCAGATAGTCGGCCGGGGTCACATCCAGCCGGTTGTCGCGGATCCAGCCCAGTTCAATCGCCTGGCCCTCAATGGATTGCATCAACAGGTGGTCGAATTCGTCAAGAACCCGAGCCGAAGTTTCGGGGCCTAGGGGGTCAAGATTGTCGCGCAGCAGGCGTAAGGCCATCGCCTGCATACCGTCGCCGGTATTGATGGCCATCGGTACGCCAAGGCGTTTATGCATGCACTCCCTGCCCCGCCGAAAGTCGCTGACATCTTCGATGTCATCATGGATCAGAAAGGCATTGTGCAGCAGTTCGATCACTGCAGCCGAGACCATGGCGTCATCGGTTTTACCGCCGAACGCCTCGCACGTGGCCAGCAGCAACGCGGGGCGCAAGCCTTTACCCGAGGTCTCGATATAGTCGCGCATCGGGCCGTAAAGATAATCCTGCGGCTCGGTCATGGGCAACCGCGCCAGCAATGCCTGACGTGCCTGATCCCCATATTGGGTCAGCTGTTCCAGAAAGCCCTGCGTTGCTGCCGGATCCAATTGCGCGGTTGATGCGCCCACGGGTTCAACCCTTCTGCGTAATAGTGACTTTGCGACCTGAGGTGCCACCTGCGCGGCCGCCCTTCGGGTTAGACTTTGAGTTCAAAGACGTTCCCATAACGCGATTGACCCCGGGCAAAGACGAGGGTTCGGCACTATTTCCGACGACATCCAGGGCCGCTGTTTCAGCCTGTTCAGCACCGGGTATCGGAATGTCGACGCCGGGCACATAAGACGCCATCAGATCGTATAGTGCTTCTGGTGGGCAGACCATACGCAGCGCGTCTGCCACGGCAGGTTCTTCGACAATTCCACCAGGTTTCGAGTACTCACCGGCCGCTGGTCCCACCGCAGCCAACGGTCCCTCGCCACCGCCGGTCGTGCCGGTAGTATCCTGTGCAGACCGCAACGAGGCTTGAACTGCCTCTGAAAACCTCTCATCCCACGGTAAGCCGGCCTGATACCGCGCGTAGTCATAGGCACGCAACGGGCGCAGGATGTCAGGTTCATGCAGATCCCAAATTTTGCAGCGTTCGGCATCCGAACCGCTGCGCCGCAATATGCCGTTGACCGCCCGCCGAGCTGCCTCGTTCGCGCCTTCCATAGTGGCGAGATCGGTATAGGTACGCACATAGTCTGACGCCAAAAAGAAATTCTGGATCAGCGTGGCCGCGTTCGGGCGTAGGCGCCATGTATTGATACGGTTGACCAGTAATGGCTCGACATTGGTCATGCGAGAGGGATGTTCCGGGTCGGCCACAATATCGGGATCGAGGAACCAATAGTGCATATCCTCGTCCCGCAGAATGGTCTGGCCATCCACATTGAGGCTGCGCTTGAGTTGGGCCCAGACCTCATCCGCAATTTCGTCGCGGGTACAGTTGCGCGCGGTCTTGCCATTCATCCCGGGCCTATCCCACTCCGAGATATCGATGGACAGCAAGCCCTTGGTTTTACCTTCGGCCCAATTCTCGAAGTTGATATCGGGCCAGAACTGTTTTTGCGACACGGCGGTCAAAGCCCAAGGACTGTCGATAAAGATCACATGACCATGAGTCAGTTCGACATCTTTTGTCAGGTAATACTGGATGCCATTCATCCACTGCACGTTTTCGGCCAGCAATTTCAACTTGGCCAAGGCGGGATCAATGGCTGTCATGGCAGGGGTCACAAGTGGGGCGATCCGTTCGATCGGCAAGGCGCTAATGAACCAGTCTCCGGTCACGGTTTCCTGCCGCCCATCGCGTTCGACCGTTGCGCTGACAACGCGCCCGTCTTGGCATTCGATCCCAGTTACTTTCGAGTCGAACTTGTAGACCACCCCTTTGCTTTCAAGGTAGTTGAGCCAGGGTTGTATCCAGACTAGATTGGTCGGCCCATTCAGCAGCCTGTTACAATGAGGCTCGGGTGTGGCAATGCCCATCTGCAATTGGATGGCGATATCACCGACGGTCTTTGTGCTGGCCGTGTTCGCCTTGGCCGCCACCAGTGATCGCGTCAGGCCGATGGCCAGGAATTTCTGATACGCCTCTGACCGTTCCTCGGCCCCTATGAAATCCCACCAGCCGGTGCGCTCATATTCGTCATCGCGGCGCTCTTTGCACGAAGTGGCGATCCGCCACATGCAGCTAAGGAAATGCTCGACATCTTCGAAACCAATCTGGTCTCGAGGCGAGATCGTATAGGCGAACGTCTTAAGCGCGTCGGCGAATTCTTTCAAAGATCGTGGAAACCGCTCGGGTACGATGATGCCGGGCTTGTCAAACTGGCAGACAAGAACTTGGGTTGTCGGCATTAGATTGTCGTAACAGGTCCCCTTGTCGTAGTAGGGCGTGCGCGCCATCGTATCGGTGATATGCCGGTAGAAATTTGGAAAGAACCGGAACCCGTGCTCCCCAGGTAGCCATGGTCGTTTGACGCCGGGCGGGAAATCAGCGCCATCCATATCAACCCATTGCTGCAGCGCTTTGATATGCTTGGCCTTTGATCCGCGATCATCTTCGCTTTTCATCACGGGAATGCTGCGAGCCTTGCCGCCTGCAATCAGCTGACGTTCGTGAACCTCAACTTCAAAGCCACGTTCGATCAGCTCATGCGCGGCGCTCATCCCGCCCACGCCTCCGCCCAGTATGACGACCTTCTTAGTCATCGGATGTTCCTTTCGCGGAATAGACGTCAAAACGTAGAGTCACATCAGACAGGCTGGCCTGTCCAATCCCAAATCCCTGCACCCGGTTCAACCAGGTATAGCGCGCGTTTGACGTCAGATATCGTGAGGCGATGCGCACGGGGGCGGTGGCGGGCAACTGCCCCTTGCAAAGCGCAGCGAACCCAGATTGCCCAAAATCACAGATGCCGCTGTCATCGAACATGATCGGCGCGCCACCATCTGAGGGTTTGATCATCGCTTTGGCATGCAGGCTCCCAACACCGTCTGGTCGGACCTGCATCCAATCACCGCCAACGGGTTCTATTGTGCCGTTCAGCTTTAGGCCTGTTACGGTGCCCCCTTCGCGGATGGCAAAATGCAGCCAAATGCCATCCGGAGTTTCGCCCGTTGCATGGAAATTCGCCTCAAAGGGCACAACGAAATGCGCAATATGTTCCAGAGACGGTGACGGCTGATCGACCTTTGTTATCTTGGCAGGTTCAGGCTTCGTCATCGTCTGTTGGCCCGGGTCGATCTCTCGTCCACTCGCGGTTAGAACCGGTCGCCACGCCAAAGGGTGCCCTTTCATAGCCATTGGCAAAGCTGCCGCAAATTGCTGCATTCCAGTCTGCGGATCACAGCCTACAGGCCACCCCCGGACCGCGCGTTCAGTCCCGCCGTTTTCTGAGAAGATCAGACGCAGCGTGTCATGCGATGACACGGCGGGTCCGGCCTCAACCAGAACCCGTTGTACACCACTGGCCACCTGCGTGACCGCCTCGGACCAACGCAGAGTAACCCCTTTATCGGTGAACTCGCGCATGACCATGTCCAGATCAGAACGAGATTGTGGTGACGGCCTCGCCTTCTTTGACCCTCAGGCGGAACTTCTGCTGGACACGGAAGATATTGTCACCATCGGCCGAAGTTTGCAGATACTTCACCGAGATATCCGATGGCACGACGATCTCAATCGGTGCACCTTGCAGCGAGACCAGAATGGCCTTGTCCTCTGGAATAGCGCCCGAGCGCAGCAGTGGACCATCCAGGAACGGCAGAATGCTGTCGCGCGGCAAAACCATCGAGTTTGGCAAAGGCGTCGTGACCGCCCGGAACAGAGTGTTGCCCATCACACAGGCAAATGGCCCCAGATGCCCTTCGGTCTCCAGCTTGTTGATCCCGGCAACAACCGCCTGAAAGACTTCGTCCCCAGTCGGGGTGGCCCCGGCTTTGGTGCCTGTGGTCGGGTTTTTTACCCCTTCCTGCAGCAGGCCATCATACTTGCCGCCACCGCTGACCGTATAAACTTCGGGCAGCTTTTCGGGACCTGCCGGGGTCGGGCCTTTACCGGTGCCGGGTTGGCCGTTGAAAACAATCTGATCTTCTACGCGGGCAACTACTGCGGCAGCGCGGCGGAACATGATCTGAGCTGCCGACAATTCAGGATCCGACATCTGGGCGTTTTTAAGATAAACATTAACTGACACTGTCGACAGTCGGGTTGTGTCGTAGTCATTCACGACAAAGCGCTTCGCCGCCCCACCCGGCGATGCGGCAAGTTCAAGACTGTTCAAGGGAACAGCTTGAGTGTCGGCAGGCAGAGGCCCATAGAGCGGCAGGAAGCTGGCCGCAACACGCGCGCGCAGCGCTTCATCGTGAACAACCTGACTAACAGTGCTCCACTGCTCTTGACTCCAATCAAGTGCTTCGGTCATCAAAAATCCCTCCTGTTGGGACTGCTCAACTAATATTGGCAGCTTTATCAATTGTTGTTTCAGCGCTCAGCGTTTCCAACAGCCGCCGGGCACGATCTTCTAATACAATGGCACCAGTATCTTGGGCCAATTGTAGCGCAGTTTCCGCTTCGGACATAGCTTTGTCTATATCGCCCAGAGCGGCAAAGGCCTTGGCCCGGACGCGGTGATATTCAGGCTTGTTCAACAGCTCACCACGGGTCCATCCGGGCTGGCAAACACGTTCAAGCCGGTCCAGCGCCTGTTCGATATTGCCCTGATCGATTTGCAGTTCTGACAAAACGATCTGGTTTTGCGGGAAGGTAAAATTGCCACCCGCGTTCGAGACCATGTCCATATAGGTCTCAACCCGCGCTGCACCGCCGTCGACATCGCCCATTCCCGCCTGCGCAAGGCCCATATAGATGTCCTGCATCGCGTGCAGATACAGAAACCCTTCTTCATCCGCTATCTGACGGGCTTCTTTCATCGTTTTGTCCATCCGTTCCCATTCACCCGCATAAGGCAGGAACATCGAACAAGCGCCCATGATGTAAACCAGATTGGGCGCGTGTTTCAGGGATCGGCTAATCTCGATAGATTCCAGACGGGCGGCTTCGGCCTCGTCAAACTGGCCCAATTGCCACAACAGGCAGCCCCGGATCGCATGCAGGGACGCGGCGGTCGAGGACTGCGTCATTGGAAGCGTCGCAGCATCCAGTTCCGGCGAGATCAGATCAAGCCCCCGTGCGACCTGAGCCTGGCACGCTTCGAAATCACCTTGAAAGTAGTGTGTGAAACTCAGTGCGCGCGCCGCAAGAACGTTGGTAACGGGGTCCTTTGCCACGCTTGCCATCCCATCAAGCGCCTGCCCCATTTCCATCGCGCGATTCATTTCGCCAGCCACGAAGAAATGGGTCCAGCGGCAGAAGGTGGCCGCAAACAGCGTTTCGCCGTCGCCAAGCGCCTGCGCTAGTTCCATGGCGCGTGCGGCGGTTTGGGCAACCTGATCCGAGGACCAGCCGTAGATCGCCATATAGGCAGGCAGTACGTTCATCTGAACGCGCAATTCCAGCCCATCCCGTTCGGCGGCGCCGGGCAGCGTTTCGATGTTCCGCAGTGCGGCCCGGAAGGCCGATATGGCAGGTAGGTTCGCAAGCCGCGACAGCGCCTGTTCCCCGGCGGTGACCCAATGCGTCACCGCTTCATCATTCAGCCCGCCAAGATCGCAGTGGTGGGCAACCGTATCGGGGGCGGGTGTGCCAAAGGCCTTGTTACCGTCCAACAGAGCCCGAGCAATCTTCAGATGGATCTTCTCGCGGTCATCACGCAGCAACGAGCTATAGGCGGTATCCTGAACAAGCGCGTGATTAAATGTATATGTGGCGGTGCCTGCCTTGCTTGTGGCCAGCACCAGCCCGGCGGCCATCAACTGGATCAGAGCCGCATCCACATCGGTATCATCCGGTGCAACAGCACGGATCATCGGCGCGGTGAAGCTGCGGCCGATCACCGACCCAAGCTGTGCAATCGGTTTCGCATTTTCCATGCGGTCAAGACGTGACATCAGCGAATCTTGCAGGGTCGTCGGGATGCTCAGTGCATCCAGAACAGCGGTATCGATCGGCGCGTCCTGTGGCAGCTGATCCAGAACGGCCTTGGTCATTTCCTCGATATAGAGCGGAACGCCATCCGCCTTCTCGATGATCTGCCTGATCAGGATCACCGGCAGGCTGCGCGGTTCCGCTACGCGGCGCACCAGTTCAGATGCTTCGGTTTTGCCCAGCGGGGTCAAGTCAATGAACTCTGCCCGACCAGTGAAATGCTCGGGCGGTTGGTATTCCGGGCGGTGTGACATGACCACAAGGATCGGGAATTGTTCCAAAACGCCGAACAGCGCATCCAGCGCGTCTAGTGTTGTGGCGTCCGCCCAATGCACATCTTCCAATACCAGCAGCATCGAGCCGTTGTAGTCGCAGATGCTGGCCGTGCATCGGATCAACATGTCCAACGACATGCGCGCCTTTTTCATCGGGTCGGATTCGATTGGTGTTTCCGTAGTAAGTCCCGCAAGGTCCACCAAAAGGGGAACATCTGCTTCGGTCAGCCGGGACGAGCGTTCAGCAAACTTCGAGATCGCAGCGCGAACGTCTGTTTCGTCAGATCCATGGCGTGACAGGCTGCGCAGCTTTCCCTGAAGCGGGTGCAGTGGCAAGCTGGCCAGATGCGGCACACATTGCAACGTAATGGGTTCAGTGCCCAGCGTCTCGGACAGTGACTTTATCAAACGCGACTTGCCAATTCCCGGCGCGCCGCCAACAAAGGCCAATTGACCCGTGCCAGCCTTCGCACGCTCCCACAGGTCCGTCAGCGTTGACAGATGGTTCTGTCGAGAAACAAGGGTCACAGCCGATGGCCCTGAACGCGCATCAAAGCGGCTGGATGACAGTGTCTCGGACACCACGCGATACACGGTGCGTTCGTTCTGAAACCCTTTGAGTTCGTGACTGCCGCGCGGCTCGAATTCGAACGTGCCTTTGGTCAGCTGCTGCGTTTCCGAAGAAACGATTACCTCACCCGGATTGGCAAGCCCTTGTAGGCGCGAGGCCAGGTTTGCAGTTTCACCGACAAGAAAATCCTCTGTCCCCAGGCTTTTTGAGGTGACGACACCCACAACGACAAGGCCTGTGGCAATACCCGCGCGCAAATTCAGGTTTTCGCCGAACTTCGTATCCAGATTCTGTACGGCCTCGATGGTTTCCAGAACGGCCCGAACCGCGCGTTCGGCATCATCTTCCATCGCTTTGGGGTAGCCGAAATACATCATGATCCCATCGCCCTGGCGATACGCCAGGTGGCAACCATGCCGTTTCATCGTACCGATGGCGGTATCCAGATACAGCGTCATGATTTGCATCAGTTCTTCTGGATCATAACGCTGAGCCAGTTGGGTTGACCCCACCAGATCGCAAAATACCAGCGTCAACTGGCGCCGTTCGGCCACGCGAGAAACCTGCGGGTCATCCGCAATATCCAATGTTTTCAATGCGATCTGAGCTTGGCGAAAGCGCTTTCGCTGACCAACCGTCAGGCCCAGATCGCGCAGATCAGGGTCGGTCAGATCATCGATAATATCATCCGAGACTTCTTCTTCGGCAAATCGGGGCAAAAACTCTTCCAGCCCAGCCTGGGCAAGGACTTTGCCAAGACGGGTTGAATGGGTGACAAGTTTTGTCATGACCCCTCGCCCATGTTAGTGTCCCCCTGCTGACGCTCGCTCTTTGCGCCAGAATATCGGCAATACCCCACCGAATCCATATTTTTGGAAGAGCGTATTTCCAAACGTGTCGACGTATCTTGCAGAAGTTACAGGAAATTTCCAGACTTTAAGTTACGCGAACGTCAATTCACTAAATATTAGTGACTTATGTATCGACGTTACTCGATATTTCGGGATCGATGCCGATTCTTCGGCAAGTCCGGTTCTGGATGACAGGGTTTGTTCTACGCCGGACCGTCTTTCCCAACCTGCACGAAACCTGCACGAAAGCCCCCCGATCCCTACGCGCACAGATCGGTAAAGCTGCATTTGGCATGGGCAGGTTTGCCAACAATCAGACTGGCAAACAAGGGGCAGAACATGAGGCAAGAGCTGATCATCCAAGGCGTTCCCGACCGCATCAAACGTGATGCGTGGTGGTTGGAAACGATCACCACAACGCAGCAGGATCACCCTCGCAGCACAAAACCAAACGGCCCATTGCTTAGCGCGGTTCGTATTCAGCACGCGATCCCGGTGTTGGCGGCGCTGATCACATTAGCGGATTGGTTGTTTTGGAAGCAGCCACTGGGCATTTCGATTGCGGTGTTTGCGGTGGTTCTGTCAGCTGCGATCATGTTTGCCAAACGCGAACGGCCCAGCAGATCGGAATGGATTTGGGCAATCGGATTTACTGCGTTATGCAATCTGCCGGTGGCGATTGATCTTCAATTCCTGTCGGTGCTGTTCAGTCTGGGCGGCGTTATCTGTCTGGCGGTTTGGGTTGTTTATGGTGGAAAGTCGAATGAAGGCGCAGCAGTGCGGTTGGCGTTCCGCTTGCCGACTATTGGCGCTGCTATGCTGATCCGAGACGTCCTGTCGGAAAAACACGATGTCAATTTGGGCACGGGTCTGCGAAGCCACGCAGCGTCATTGCTGTTGCCGCTGATCATGGGGGTGGTGTTTCTGGCCTTGTTGGCCATCGCAAACCCAGTGCTTGAAAACGTGATTGAGGCGCTTGATCCGGGGTATCTGCTTGCAAGCGAGTTCTGGTTTCGCGCCTTGTTCTGGGGCATATGTGCCTGTCTGATCTGGCCTTACCTGAACCTCAGCGACCCGTGGCTGGGTCCAAGGACCCGCCAACCTGTTGCTCCGATGGCCGGGCCTGCCCGATCCACTTTCTTGATCAACCCGGCGTCTGTGCGCAATTCGTTGATGCTGTTCAATCTTCTGTTTCTTGTGCAGACGGTCATGGACCTTGGCATCCTGACCGGTGGCGTCGCGCTGCCCGAGGGAATGAGCTATGCGACCTATGCCCACCGGGGCGCCTATCCCTTGGTCGTGACCGCCTTGCTGGCAGGGTTGTTCACCTTGGCAACCCACTCCATGATCAGAACCGACGCAACGCTGCGGGCGCTGGTCTATTTGTGGCTTGCGCAGAACGTGTTTCTGGTGGTGACCGCAGCCTTTCGATTGCAATTCTATGTTGAGGCCTACGCACTGACCCATTTGCGGGTCGCCGCCTTCATCTGGATGGCGCTGGTGATGATTGGGCTGGTTCTGACCCTGTTGCAAATCCACCTGGGTCAAACCCGTGTCTGGCTACTGCGGCGGTGCTTTGTGGCGACGCTGGTCACATTATATGCCTGTTGCTTTGTAAATTTTGCTGAAATCATTGCCAACTACAACCTGCGTCACGGAGATGTTGCTTCACGCGATGGTTACTACATTTGCAACCTGGGCACTGACGCTTACCCCGTCATCCACGCCTACGAGCTTGAGACCAACCAACAGCTGTGTGGCAGATCTATGCGCTACGCCCTAAACCGAAACCGTATCGACACATGGCGCGAATGGGGCTTTCGGAGATGGCGAATCCAAGCCTATTATCAGCAACACATCTAAAGGACCGCGTTTGATGCCCTCTCGCATTCTTGTCGTCGATGACGACCCCAATATCCTGGACGTGACCGGGATCGCGGTTGAAAAAGCCGGTTATGAGACCCTGTTTGCCACTGATGGCGTCACAGCGCTTCAAAGCAGCCAAACAGAAAACCCTGACCTGATCGTTCTGGACATTGGTCTGCCTGAGAAAGACGGGTTAGAAGTGTGTCGCGAAATCCGCAAAACCTCGGATGTGCCGATCCTGTTCCTGACGGCGCGTGATGATGAGGTTGACCGGATTGTCGGCCTGGAAATTGGTGCTGATGACTATCTGACCAAACCATTCTCGCCGCGGGAGCTTGTGGCGCGCATCCGGGCCATCCTGAAGCGCACTGGATCGTCCAGCGCTCCGACGGAACAGGGGCTGGTGCACGGTGATCTGGCGCTTGATCCTGACCGGCATCTCTGTCGGTTTGGCGCGACTGACGTGGCGTTGACCGGGTCGGAATTCAGATTGCTGGCGACGTTGATGGCCCGTCCCGATCATGTTCTGTCGCGCGCGCATTTGGTGGACGCGCTTTATGGCTATAACATTCACGTCTCGGATCGGACCATCGACAGTCATATCCGCAACATCCGGGCCAAGTTGACTGCTGTCGGATGCGCCGAGGGGATCGTGACGGTGCATGGTGTCGGCCTCAGGATGGGTTCATGCACCTCCGGTTAGCGCGCAGATGGCGCCCCCGCCTTTGGACCGTGGTTCTGCTGGTGCTGGCAATAGTCCTGTGTTTACCGTTTGCCGGGTTGATCCTGTTCCGGTTCTACGACAGTCAGCTGGTACAACAAACCGAGGAAAGCCTGCTGTCCCAAGCGGCGGTGATGTCTGCCACCTTTGCCGAGCTTTATGCCGAGCAAACAGGGTCGCAAACGTCCGACACGGGGCCAGGCGCAAGCTATGACCCGGTCTTCCCGTCGCTGTCGGTCAATCGAGAGACGATCCTGCCGCCGCGCCCGGATGCGACGCAGGTTTCTGCGTCATCCGGACGGGTATATCAGGCGATCGCTGCGCCACTGACCCGTATCTCTGACGCGGCACAGGCGCGCACGCTGGTCGGGTATCGGTTTCTGGACACCGATGGCAATGTTTTTGCCGGTACCGCCGAGATCGACAAGGGACTGGGCCATGTGGCTGAGGTGCAGCTTGCCCTGTCTGGCGAAACGGCCTCGGTCGCGCGGACACGACTGCGCGAGGACCGGCCCCCTGCCCTTTATACTCTGAGCCGCGGCGCGCGTGTGCGGGTGTTTGTTGCCATGCCGGTATTCAACGGCGAAACGCTGATTGGTGCTGTCTATCTCAGCCGGACACCGAACCATATTTTCCGTTTCCTCTATGGTGAGCGGTTCAATCTGATCAAGGCGGCGGCCTTTGTCGCGCTGTCGACCGCGCTGATCGGCTATGTTTTCTGGCGCTTCATCACGCAGCCCATTCGGCTGTTGATTCAGCGCAGCCAATCCGCCGGGTACGGAGGCCAACCGTGGGAGCCGCCCGATCAACTGGGCACGCGTGAGCTTGAGGATCTGAGCCGCAGCTTTCAGTCTCTGACTGAGCGTCTGCAAAGTAAACAGGATGCGCTGAAAACCTATACGGCCCATGTGACCCATGAGCTGAAATCGCCGCTGACTGCGCTGAAAGGCGCGGCTGAGCTGTTGCGCGACGACGGTTTGCCCAAATCCCAAAAGCACAGGCTCTTGGATGCTGTGGACAAAAGCAGCACGCGGATGGAGGATTTGCTGTCAAACATGCGCGCCTTCAGCCTGGCCGATCAGAGCGCCCTGACCGGAACCTGTTGTCTGGAAGATATCGCCGCCGAGTTGAGGCAGGCCTTTCCGCAACTGACGCTGGAGATTGAAAACAACATCCAGCCTCTGCCGGTCGATAAAAGCACCCTGTCGATCATGCTGACCCACCTGTTGCAGAACGCGCATCAACATGGCGCAGGCCGTGTGCGCCTGAGTATCAATCAGGCGGGTCTTAGAATCGAGGATGATGGTCCGGGGATCAGCGAGGGGAATGTCGAGAAGGTGCTGCAACCCTTTTTCACAACGCGCCGGAACAGTGGCGGCACCGGCATGGGCCTGAATATCGTCAAAGCCACCGCCGAGGCGGTTGAGGCAGAGTTGAGCGTGGGTCCAAGCCAGGAAGGGGCCTGTTTCCTGATCACATTCGATCAGAAATCTGCCTGAAAGTGACAGAGGCATTTGGGCGCATTCGCCATCAGCGCATGACAAACGGGTCCGGGATCGGGTCGTCGCTGGTGCGCAGCCAGACGGATTTGATCTTGGTATAATCCAGCGCCGCTTGCAGGCCGCCCTCGCGCCCATGACCGGACAGGCCGTGGCCTCCGAACGGGGCGATGGGGCTGACGGCACGATAGGTATTGACCCAGACGATGCCCGAACGAATGGCGCGGATCATGCGATGCGCACGTGTCAGGTTCTGCGTGAACAGGCCCGAGGCCAGGCCGAACTGTGTATCGTTGGCAATGTTGATGGCTTCGGCCTCGGTCTCGAACGAAACAACCGACAAGACCGGGCCGAAGAATTCGTTTGTCAGGCTATCGGCGTCCGGCACGTCCGAACAATCCAGAATAGTGGGTGGAAAATAGAACCCATCCCGGTCAATCGGGTGCCCTCCAGTGATCAGCATGGCCCCCTGTGCGATTGAGCGCTGGATCAGGTCGACCGCGTGATCGCGCTGGCGCAGGGTGCAAAGCGGGCCAATCTCTGTGCTCATGTCATCGGGCGCGCCGATCACGACCGCTTCGGCTTTGGCCTTGAGCCGCGACAGGAATTCGTCCTTGATCGAGGCCTGCACCACCAGCCGCGAACCGGCAACACAGCTCTGCCCTGTTGCCGCGAAAATCCCCGAAACCTGCGCGTTTACGGCGCTTTCGATATCGGCATCTTCGAACACGATGAACGGTGATTTTCCACCCAGCTCCAGAGAGGTCGAGGCCAGGTTTTCAGCCGAGTTTCGCACGATATGGCGCGCGGTCTCCGGCCCGCCGGTAAAGGCAACATGCGCCACTTTCGGATGGCCGGTCAGGGTGGCGCCGACGACCGGCCCGCCGGTGATGACGTTCAGCACGCCTTTCGGAAAGCCCGCCTGATCGAAGATGCGGGCAAATTCCAGCATCGGGGCTGGCCCCTCTTCCGAGGCTTTCAGAACAACCGTGCAGCCTGCCGCCAAGGCAGGGCCGATCTTGACCGCCGACAGGAACAGTTGCGAATTCCAGGGCACCACAGCCGCCACCACGCCGATGGGTTCGCGGCGCAGCCAGACCTCCATATCCGGTTTGTCGATGGGCAGATGCGCCCCTTCGATCTTGTCGGCCAGTCCGGCGTAGTAGCGATAGTAATCGGCGACATAGGCAATCTGGGCCGAGGTTTCGCGAATAATCTTGCCGGTATCGCGAGTCTCCAGTTCGGCCAGACGCGAGGCGTTTTCTGCGATCAGATCAGCCAGCCGATACAGCAATTTACCCCGAGCAGTGGCTGTTATCCCCGCCCAGTCAGGTGCGCAAAACGCACGATCTGCGGCTTCGACAGCCTGATTGACATCTTCCGCTCTGGCCTCGGGCATTTTTGCCCAAACCGCGCCGGTTGCCGGGTCCAGACTGTCAAACTGTGCCGCACCGTCCGATAATGCGCCATCAATATACTGTTGAAACCGCTGCATTTTTCGGCACCTCTTTATTGAAACGTCGGCATGACGTCTTTGATAAACCGCTCAAGCGAGGCTTTCTTGCGCTCGAACGGCATGCTGGAATCGATCCAGAACGAGTATTCGTCATACCCCAACGCCTGATAATTGCGCAGACGGTCAATAACACTGTCAACCGTGCCGATGACCAGATCGCGCTCGATGTTTTCAGGGGAATAAAACGGATGCGCTGCGATCTCTTCCTCGGTCAGCGGATCGATCAGGCCTTGTGTAATCTCGCGCTTGTTCATGAACCAGGCACCGAAATAGTTGTAAAACCGGTTCAACTCGATCGCCGCCTGTTTCACATCCGCCTCATCGCTGGCCACATAGGTGTGCATCAGCAGCATGATACGCGGGCGCGGAATGTCGGGGAATTTGGCGCAGGCGTCGTTGAATTTGGACATCAGGCTTGTGACCTCTTCATCGCCGTTCCACAGCGGGGTCACCTGCACATTGCAGCCATTTGACACTGCGAACTCGTGGCTGTTCGGATCGCGTGCCGCAACCCAGATCGGGGGTCCATCCTGTTGCACCGGCTGCGGGGCTGAGGTTGTTTTTGGGAACTCAAAGAACTCACCTTTGTGTGCGTAATCCCCTTGCCAAAGGTTCTGAACGGTCGGGATCAACTCGCGCATCCGCTGCCCGGCTTCCCAGGCATCCATACCGGGCATCAGCCGTTCATATTCAAAGCTGTAAGCGCCCCGCGCGATACCCAGATCCAGACGGCCATCCGTGATGATGTCCGTCATTGCCGCTTCACCCGCCAGTCGGATCGGATGCCAGAACGGGGCGATGATCGTACCCGTACCAAGCCGCACGTTTTTGGTATGGCGCGCCACATCGACCAGATTCAGGAACGGGTTCGGCGCGATGGTGAAATTCATCCCGTGATGTTCACCGGTCCAGACCGCGTGCATGCCACCATCATCAGCGATTTTGCACAGCTGGATGAACTCATCATAAAGCTGCTTCTGGTCCTGATCTTCCGAGATCCGTTCCATATGCGCAAAGAGCGAGAATTTCATGCGCCTTTACCTCCTGCCGGACAGCGGCTTGACCTCACCGCTGACCTCGTTGCCGTAATACACCCCAAAGTTCCCGAGCTGACTTTCCGCCGCAAACCGCTCCAACATCGTACAGAGTGCAGGGTCGGAGACATCCATCAGCGTTGTAGCGGTGATTTCGGTGAAAATACCGTTTGCCGGGTCGCCGCTGTCTGCCTGACACAAGAACGAGATATGTTGCTGTTTGCGCGCTTCATCCTGAAAAACCGAGTAAATGAACCCGGGCTCGGCGTGGATGCCGCTTTCCCGGATCAGCTGCGCGAGTGCAGCATTTGCACCGCCCGCCACATCATCGGTTTTGGGAATGGTCAGGTGACCATTGCCATCATCTTGCAACAGGATTTCGCCATCCCTCTCGATCAAGGCGGAAACCACCATGTCAGACCGTTTGCTGAGTGCCCGCGCCTCGGCCGCTGGTGTGACATAGGCGCCACGCGCATAACCCAGACCCGGCGCGATATCCTGATCAAAAGCTTTGACCTGACCAATCAGGATCAGGTGATCGCCAGCATCAACGGTCTTATGCATGACGCAGTCGAACCAGGCAGAGACATCGCTCAGAATGGGCGAACCATGGGGTCCCGGCTGCCAGTCAACGGCTGCAAACCGATCCTCGACTGGGCGGGCAAAGGTGTTGGACACTTCGATTTGTGCCTCGGACAGGATGTTGATGGCAAATTGCTTCGTTGCGGCGAAGCTTTCGTAGTTGCTGGAGGTGTTGGCCACGCAAACCAGAACCAAAGGCGGATTCAGCGAGACCGAAGTGAACGAGTTCGCGGTGAAGCCCAACGGTTCCCCAGCATCGTCATGGGTGGTGACAACAGTCACCCCTGTCATGAAACTGCCAAAGGCGTTGCGTAGCGCGCGCGGGTCATCGAGTGTGCTTGGGTTAAATTCAATCATGTCAGCACGTCCTGTTCAGTTGGCATATGCAACCAGTCGGTCAGGGCTGCGTTGACCTCATCCGGTGCCGTGAGGTTTACCATATGCCTGTGGTTTTTGATGATCACGGCGCGGCCATTGGGGGCCGCACTGGCCATCGCA
Organism: Ruegeria sp. I1; assembly: GCF_056532675.1. Lineage (NCBI taxonomy): Bacteria > Pseudomonadati > Pseudomonadota > Alphaproteobacteria > Rhodobacterales > Roseobacteraceae > Ruegeria > Ruegeria sp. I1. The sequence continues at coordinate 90,450 of NZ_JBQFNM010000006.1, forward strand.
TGCGACATTGCGGGGGTGGAGTTCGGATCGTCCTCACCGGTCAAAGCCAGCAGAGGGCATGTGATCTTGTCAAACCGTTCCGCATAAAGCGCATCGCCACGGGCAAACGCATCGTAGGCTGTTGCGTAGCCGGCGATATCCACCTCCGACAGCCACCCTGCCACATCCTTTCGGGCCTGTTTTTCCATGGGGGTATCCCCAAACCAGCGTTGCAAGGGTGTTTCCAGATCGAACGATCCAGCCCTGATCTGTTCAGCCCGTGCGACGACTGAATCACTGGCCGCTGTGTCGCGACAGAATACGCCGTTCAGCAGTGCAACGCGCGCAACGCGATCGGGGTGGCAAACTGCAAAACCGCCTGCAATCAGGGCACCCATCGAGTGACCGGTCAGGTTCACCTGCTTTAGCTCAAGCGCATCGACAACGGCGCGCAGCCAACCAACAAAGACCGGAAGCTCCGAGCCTGCGGGGATCGGGTCGCTGCCCCCGTGTCCCGGCATATCCAGAGCGACCACATGGTGCGTCTTCGACAGCGCTTGGATCTGCGGGGTCCAGGCCGCCGACTGCATGCCAACCCCGTGGATCAGCACGACGGGTGCGCGAACCCGCGCATGGGTCTGTCCCGCCTCGCGGTATGAGACCTGCCCGAAGGGTTCAGACAGCTGCAGGGTTGTCGACGTCATGACCCAGTTCCTTCAGATCCTGATACCGGTCGCCAATGCGGTGATGCGGACGGCCCCCGATGGAGGCCCCTAATGCGATCATGATCTCATCTGGTGCGGGGGCATCTGCCACCTGCAGCTGAATGGTCAGGTAGTGGCTACGCCGCCCACCATCATTCTTGTCCATCAGCGGGATTTGCATCTCGGCATTGGCCGGACCGCGTGTGTTGGTGAATGCCAGATAGGATTTCGCGCCCACGGCCTCGCGGTAGAAATTGCCAAACCGCAGCGTGTGGATCAGGGCCGAGCCGTGCTCGACCTCGCCATTCACGCCGACAATCGCGGCTTTGCCATAGCCTTCGACTTTGTCGCCACCGCCAGCAGCCTCCAGCACCATGTCGGTCAGCATCTTACCCAATCCCGGCGCGCAATCGTGGATCTCTGGCTTTAGGTCGTCCACAAAACCGCGCCCGGCCCAGGGGTTTCTGATGACTGCAACGGCAGCAATCATCTTCAGCGGGGTTTCCGCCACCTTCCCCCCTTCGATCAGGGTGTTTTCGACATGCAGCAGGGTTTTGCGGATTTCGGCGGGCATGTGGTTGGTCCTTGCGATTCGATATAGAAGAAGATGGTATACCATCATACAATCTGTCAATCATACCTTGTATGGAAATCGCCAAACCGCTACTGCTTTGGCTATGGCAGCATCGAAACTGATGAAAATAGATCACCCTCCGGCCACCTTGCGCGACATGGTGCAAGAACGGATGCGCGAGGCGATCATCGAAGGCGCGTTCGAGCCAGGTGAACGGCTGGTGGAACGTCCGCTTTGTGATCAATTGGGCGTCAGCCGGACAGTGGTGCGGGAAACCATCCGGTATCTCGAAGCTGAGGGCCTGGTGGAGATTCTGCCAGGGCGCGGACCGATCGTGGCGATCATGACTTGGGACGATGCACGTCAAATCTATGACATCCGCCGCATGCTGGAAACTGCCGCAGCCGAGAACTGCGCACGTAACATGACATCGGAACGTGAAAAGGCACTAAACCAGGCGCTGGATCGCCTCAGACGTGGGTTCAAGGACAACACGTCTGGTACGGTGTTTCGCGCCACGGCAGATTTCTATTCCCAGATTTTTGACGGCGCGGGGCATCATATCGCCTGGGACATCGTCCAGCGCCTGAATGGGCGGATCAGCCGCCTACGCATGATGACCCTGTCGTCTAAAGACCGAGATCAGCCCGGTATCGCGCATATGGAACAGATTTGCGAGGCCATCATCTCGGGCAATCCTGCCGCCGCCCGCAAGGCGGTCGAGCGGCATCTGGATGACACCACGAGAATCGCGGAACGGCTTTTCGCGTCAGGTCCATGATCCACAGCCATTGGTTTGGATGATTGGTGCGGCACGCTTCTGGTCAGATATCCAGCGTATGCTCTTTCTCCCAGCGAGAGAAATGGCTGACGAATGAGGTCCATTCCTGATGTTTCATCTTCAGGTATGCTGCAGAAAACTCTTCGCCCATCGCGGTTTTCAAATCGGCGTCCCTGTCATACTCGCGCAGAGCATCCAGCATGTTCAGTGGCAATCTTGGTGCGTTCTCGACTGTGTGACCTTCGGCATACATGTCGATGTCATAGCGCGGTCCCGGATCGGCTTTGGAGCGAAGACCTGATAAGCCTGCCGCTATGATGACCGCCTGCAGCAGATAGGGATTGGTGGCACCGTCAGCGAGGCGCAGTTCGAACCGGCCCGGACCGGGCACCCGGACCATGTGGGTGCGGTTGTTGCCGGTCCAGGTCACGGTATTGGGGGCCCAGGTCGCGCCCGACATGGTGCGTGGGGCGTTGATGCGTTTGTACGAATTCACCGTCGGGTTGGTGATCGCCGCCAGAGCGCTGGCGTGCTTCATGATACCGCCGAGGAAGTGCTTGCCTTTCTCGCTGAGGCCAACCTCTCCCGTCGGACCGTCGCCCTCACCCGCAAACACGTTGGTTTTCGAACCTGCCCCCGGCGCGTCCCAGACCGAGATATGAGCATGGCAGCCATTACCGGTCAGCCCTTCGATAGGCTTGGGCATGAAGGTGGCGCGGAAGCCGTGCTTTTCTGCCACAGATTTGGTCATGAACTTGAAGAAAGAATGCTTGTCGGCTGTGCGCAGAACGTCATCAAATTCCCAGTTCATCTCGAACTGGCCATTGGCGTCCTCGTGGTCGTTCTGGTACGGGCCCCAACCGAGGTCGAGCATGTAGTCGCAGATCTCGCGCACCACGTCATAGCGGCGCATGACAGCTTGCTGATCGTAACAGGGTTTTTCGGCCGTATCGAACGGGTCACTGATTTGTTCACCATCGGGGGTCAGCAGGAAGAACTCAGCCTCGATGCCGGTTTTGACATGCATACCTTCGGCAGCGGCCTCATTGATTAGGCGGCGCAGCACGTTACGCGGGGCCTGGGCGACATCCTCGCCTTCCATGACGCAATTGGCGGCGACCCAAGCGACCTCGGGCTTCCAGGGCAGTTGGATCACTGAGGTCGGATCGGGCACGGCCAGCATATCCGGGTGCGCGGGGGTCATGTCGAGATAAGTGGCAAAGCCGGCAAAACCTGCGCCCTCTTCCTGCATCTCGGCTATGGCCTGTGCCGGAACCAGTTTGGCCCGCTGCCCACCGAACAGGTCGGTGAACGAGATCATAAAATATTTGACGCCTTTTTTTGCGGCGAAAGCAGCCAGATCTGTCGTCATGGTCGGCTTTCCTTTCCCTGTTGGATCAAAAGAAGAAAGGCGCCGCCCGTTGGGGCCGCGCCTTGGTGTTTGTTCAATCAGAACCCGGCCTTTCCGGGGTACCAGTCGGTGCCCGCCAGCGGCACCTTTGCCATGGCCGCTGCCTCCATCGTCAGGGCGCAGAGGTCCTCGGGCTCCAGATTATGCAGGCTGTTATGGCCACAGGCGCGGGCAATGGTCTGCGCCTCAAGGGTCATGACGTTCAGATAATTGCGCAGCCGTCGCCCAGCCTCGACGGGGTCCAGCCGTGCGGCGAGGTCCGGGTCCTGCGTGGTGATGCCCGCCGGGTCCTGCCCTTCATGCCAGTCATCATAGGCCCCGGTGGTAGTGCCGAGCTTCTGATACTCGGCCTCCCATTTGGGATCGTTGTCGCCCAAAGCGATCAGGGCCGCTGTGCCAATGGCCACCGCATCAGCGCCCAGAGCCATCGCCTTGGCCACATCTGCACCCGAGCGAATACCGCCCGAGATCACCAGCTGGACCTCACGATGCACGCCCAGATCCTGCAGCGCCTGAACGGCGGGGCGGATACAGGCCAGCGTCGGGATGCCGACATGTTCGATGAACACGTCCTGCGTGGCAGCGGTACCGCCCTGCATCCCGTCCATCACAACCACATCGGCCCCAGCCTTCACCGCCAGTGCGGTGTCATAGTAGGGACGTGTCGCGCCGACCTTGACGTAGATCGGCACCTGCCAGTTGGTGATTTCGCGCAGTTCAAGGATTTTGATCTCAAGATCATCCGGCCCGGTCCAGTCCGGGTGACGACAGGCTGAGCGCTGGTCGATCCCCTTGGGCAGTGTGCGCATCTCGGCGACGCGGTCGCTGATCTTCTGACCCAATAGCATGCCGCCGCCGCCGGGCTTTGCACCCTGCCCCACAACGATTTCAATCGCATCCGCCTTACGCAGGTCGTTGGGATTCATGCCGTAGCGCGAGGGCAGATACTGATAGACCAGTTTCGAGGAATGACCGCGTTCTTCGGGAGTCATACCCCCGTCGCCGGTCGTGGTGGACGTGCCTGCCATCGACGCGCCACGGCCCAAGGCTTCTTTCGCGGGGCCGGACAGCGCCCCAAAGCTCATACCCGCAATGGTGACGGGAATGTCCAGTTGAATGGGGGTCTTGGCAAAGCGCGTGCCCAAGGTGACCGAGGTATCGCAGTGTTCGCGATAGCCTTCCAACGGATAGCGGCTGACCGATGCGCCCAGAAACAGCAAATCGTCGAAATGCGGCACCTTGCGTTTGGCTCCACCGCCGCGAATGTCATAGATACCGGTGGCTGCTGCACGCCGGATTTCAGCGTTGACCTCATTTGAAAACGTCGCCGATTGGATCGGCATGGTACGCGGGGTGTTTTGATCCGTGTCTTTCATTCCGATCTCCTTAATAGGCGTTGTCGAGGTCAAAGTTATAGAGCTTGCGACCCGAGCCATAGCGCCTGAACTCTTCGGGCTTGGCGTCACTGCCTGCGCGGTCCAGCAGATCCTTCAGAATCTCCAGATGCTCTGGACGCATCTCTTTCTCGACGCAGTCCGCGCCCAGGCTTTTGACCGAGCCACGAACGAATAGCCTTGCCTCGTAAAGCGAGTCTCCCAGCGCATCGCCCGCATCACCACAAACCACGAGGTTCCCCGCCTGCGCCATGAAGGCGGACATATGGCCGATATTGCCATGCACCACGATGTCGATGCCTTTCATCGAGATCCCGCAGCGTGAGCTCGCGTTACCCTTGATCACTAGCAACCCGCCATGCCCGGTTGCGCCCGCATATTGGCTGGCATCCCCTTCGATGATCACGGTGCCCGACATCATGTTCTCAGCCACACCCGGACCCACCGAGCCTTCGACCAATATGATCGCCTGCTGGTTCATGCCTGCGCAGTAATACCCAGTGGACCCTTTGACCGTGACCTCAATCGGGGCATTCAGACCCACCGCAATAGCGTGGCTGCCTTTGGGGTTCTGCACCTCCCAGCTGGTCTGATTGGTCTCAGTGCTTTGTGCCTGCAAGGCCGCGTTCAAGCCGCGCAGACCGCTTTCTTCGACATCATAGACCTGCATGCTAGTGGCTCCAGAAATAGACGGTTGCGGGTTCAGGCTCCCAGACCTTGGCGGCTTGGATGCCCGGCAGGTTTACCAGCGCACGATATTCGCTGCCAAAGGCCACGTATTGATCGGTCTCGGCCATCACTGCTGGTTTGCATGCGATCGGATCGCGAACGACACCAAACCCGTCCTTGGTTCCAACAACAAAAGTGAAGAACCCATCGAGGTCGTCCAGACTGCTTTCCAGTGCCTCGCCCAGCGTTGCCCCGTTTTGCATCTTCCAGGTCAGGTAGGCCGCGCCAACCTCGGTATCGTTCATCGACTCGACCCGCACGCCTTCACGCTTCAGCTTTCGGCGCAGCGCGTTGTGGTTGGACAGTGAGCCGTTATGAACAAGGCACTGATCTGCGCCCGTGTTGAAGGGATGGGCCCCTTCCGTGGTGACGGCGGATTCGGTGGCCATACGAGTATGCCCGATACCGTGGCTGCCGCCCATTGTTGTAAGTCCGAAACGATCCGCAACCTCCTGAGGCAACCCAACCTCTTTATAGATCTCAATCGCTTCGCCGTCCGACATGACGCGCAGGCCCGGACGCAGCTCTCGCACGGTTTGGCGGGCCTGTTCGACTTTGGCGCTCTCGAGGCTCAGAACCGCATGAGTGTCATTCGCCCGCAGCGAGATATCGGTGCCGATTGCGGTACCAAGATCGGCGGCCAGGGTTGGAAAATCCTGATCAGGTACATCCGACTGAACCGTCAGCTTTGCGCGCCCATCGGCCTCGGTTCCGTATATGGCGATACCGGCACTGTCCGGCCCGCGGTCGGTCATTGTGACCAGCATATCCGTCAGCATTGTCCCCAGCTCAGGTTCCAGCGTTTTGTCTTTGAGAAACAGACCGACAATTCCGCACATCCGCTTGATCCTCTGAAATTCTGTCGAACGGAAGATAGCAGCGCGCCTCACTAATAGCAACACCAAGAAATTAATATTCCTGACAGGAATAATTGAGTTGCTAAAATCTCAGACGCTTCAACGCGATCTACGAAAATTGAAGGCCGGATTTAGCCGGTTTGAGGATATGAGATGATCGACAGATATTTCGCGGGTAGTTTCACCAGAACCTCCGGCCCATGAGGTGCATCGGCATCAAAGAACAACGTATCGCCGGGTTTGAGTGGGTAGATTTCATCGCCATGGCGATAGTCGACCTCACCCTCCAGCATGTACAGCATCTCGATCCCGTCATGCTGAAAGGTTGGGAAACGGTCTGATTCCTCGGTCAGCGTAATCAAATAGGGTTCAACCACAACGCCGCTGCCATTCGCGCCCAGATGTCCCAGCAGGTTATACTGATGCCCGGCCCGCGTTCCGGCCCGCTCGGTCTCGGCCCCCTCGCCTGCTTTGGTGTGCACGGCGTTTCTGGTTTCCTCGTAGCGGCGAAAGAACGACGTAATCGGGGCACTCAGCGCATCTGCCAGTGCTTGCAATGTGCTCAGAGAAGGCGACGTTGCCCCGTTTTCAATCTTGGACAGCATACTGATCGACAAGCCTGTCAGGGCAGATAACTCGGATATCGTAGTTCCCTGTTGCAATCGAAGCGCTTTGATTTCGCGGCCAATCGCGGTTTCGAGGTTCTTCTCACCGCTGTCGCGCAGCCGGTGCGGATTCTGCGAAAGGGTCGCGTTGTCTTCGCTTATCTTAGCCAAAGTTATTTCCGCTCCATTGATGTTATTTGTTAGCCACGCCCAACCATGTCACATAGTGGTCTACCTTGGGTAGATGGTCTTGAGGGGAATATTTTTTGCATCTAGGTATAAAGCCGACACAGTCTTGTGACGTTTAGGCCCAGACTACGAGTAACGGAGGCTGACATGCCCCAAACAGCGCCACCCCTGAAAGACCTGGGCCTGGAAGGGCGCGAAGAGATTTCCGTCGGCTTTCTTCTTCTGCCCAGCTTTCCGATGGCCTGTCTGTCATCAGTGATCGAACCGTTGCGCGCGGCCAATGAAATCGCACAGAGAAAACTGTTTGTTTGGACACTGTATTCCGAGGATGGCGCGTCGGTTGATTGTAGTGCAGGCATTCAGTTTCAAGCTGGCGGCGCGTTGAACGCTATAGAAAGCGTTGATTTTCTTGTTGTCTTGTCCGAACCCGACGGACAGTTTAATGCGCCAAATGACGTGTCCGCCAAGCTGCGCTACCTGTCGCGCCACGGCACCAGGCTATGCGCAATCAGCGGAGGAGTCTTTCCACTCGCCAAGTCCGGTGTCCTAGACGGGCAAACCTGTTCTGTCCATTGGCTATATCGTACCGCGTTCGAGCACGCTTTTCCTCAGATCGAGGTTAGCGATGATGTGATTGCCGTGAACCAGCGCAGCTTTACGGCCTCGGGCGCGGCAGCGGCCTTTGATCTCACGTTGCATATGATCGAAACAACCTTGGGTGATGCAATCATGACCGAGGTTGCGTGCTGGTTCCAGCATCCCGCGATCCGCAGCCCGAATATCCGCCAGAAAACCCCGACCTTTCAGACCGATGAAACCGCTGATCATCTGCCAACCGTGGTCTCACATGCGGTTCGACTGTTTTCCGAGAACCTTGAGTTTCCGCTGACAACGCGCGAAATCGCGCAGCAGGTTGGTGTATCTGCGCGCCATTTGGAGCGCAGTTTTCGCCAAGCGGTGGGTCAAAGCCCAGGTGAATACTATCGGCAGCTACGCCTGCGAGCAGCGCGGCAACTGGTGATCTACACGCAGGATTCGCTCACATCGATCGCGCAGGCGGTTGGGTATACCAATCCGACCTCAATGTCGCGGCAATATGCCGAGCAATTTGGCGCCTCACCCCGCCAGGATCGTCAGGCGCGTAATCAGTTCCGGCATACGCGCGACAGCTTCCCGCACTGAATGCGGTTTAGCGCGCCCCAATCGACTGCGCCGCCTCTTCCAATGCGTGATACAGCGAACCTGCCGAGGACCTTGGCCCCAAAACCGCAAATCGTGTTCCGGCTTCGATGCACCACAGGTAGCAGCCAATGTGATGAATGGCGCAACGGGTCGCTTTCTGGGCCTGCATAGCGCGAATATCTACGTTGCACAGCCGCTCGAACAGATCGCAGGCAGAGGCGCCTGCTACATCAAACCGGCACCAGCCATCGGTTTGTTCAACCACCGAGGCCGTGTCCTGCAAGGCAGATTTGAGGTCTGCGGCAATGGCGTGATGTGAAGCATAGCTCGCGTCGATCATCCAACTGTCAGGACCAACCCAAAAGGCGGAGTACGGCGACCCGACCTCTGCACTACTAGGGTCGGGGAGTTCGATACCCAGCGTGTCTTTTGCCCGTTTGGCGAATTCGGCGTCCTGACCCAATCGCATTGACACGGAAGCCAAAGCGCGGTCGGCAACCTCGCTCAGGGTGATATCACCAATGGTCGACAGCTTTGGTTCACGCGCACCCAGTGCGGTGATGGCTTTCAGTTTATGCACGAAGACGCTCCCCTTCCGGATCGACAAAATGGGCGCTGACGACCTCAACCTCAGTCTCGGACCCTTCCAGAGGATTAACCAGACGGATGACTTCTCCTATCCGGTCAGCTCCGTTTTTCAGGAAACCAAGCCCGATCGAGGAACCCAGGTTTGGCGAATACGCCGCCGAGGTGACATAGCCCTGATCATGAGCTGCATCGACCGGCCCATCCTTGTTCATCAGATGCCCACCCGCAGTGACGGGTTGTGTGGCATTGACCGGTTTCAGCCCCACCAATCGCAACGCGTCCGGTTCATTCAACCCGCCCCGTTCGCTGAGCGTATTGCCGATACAGTCTTTCTTCTTGCTGACCATCCGCCCAAGGCCGAGGTTCAGCGCCGTTGTCGTGCCATTGATCTCATTGCCTGTCGCGTGACCTTTTTCGATCCGCATAACACCCAGGGCTTCGGTGCCATAGGGGGTCACATCAAACTCTTCTCCTGCCTCCATCAGCGCCCGGATCAGGGCGTCACCATAGCGGGTCGGCACCGCGATCTCATAGGCCAGCTCACCGCTGAACGAGATACGGAACAGCCGCGCGCGGCAGCCGCCGCAGACCGTGATTTCGCTGCAGGCCATGAACGGGAAGGCGTCGTTTGAGATGTCGAACTCGGCATCAACCAGTTTTTGCAGCAGCTTGCGCGAATTTGGCCCGGCAACAGCATATTGCGCCCAGGCCTCGGTGGTTGAGATCAGTTGAACATCCAGATCGGGCCACAGACATTGCCGCGCAAATTCCATCTGGCGATAGACCAAAACTGCGTTTGCCGTGGTTGTGGTGACAACGAAATGATCCTCGGAAAACCGCGCGGCGGTGCCGTCGTCATAGGCGATACCATCCTCACGCAACATCAGACCATAACGCACCTTGCCGACAGGCAGTTTGGCGAAACCGTTCGAGTAGATCTTGTTCAGAAACTCCGCCGCATCCGCACCTTGCACGTCGATCTTGCCCAGCGTGGTCACATCGCAGATGCCGACCGAGTTGCGGGTCGCCAGAACCTCGCGATCCACCGATTGCCGCCAATGGGTTTCGCCCTTGCGCGGATACCACTGCGCACGCAGCCAGTCGCCCGCTTCCGTGAATACCGCGCCCTGCTCGACTGCCCATTTGTGGCTTGGGGTCTCGCGGGTTGGATGGAAATGCTTGCCAATGGCGCGTCCGGCTAGCGTCCCCATGGCCACCGGCGTATAGGGTGGTCGGAAAATCGTCGTCCCGGTCTCGGGGATCGACTTGCCGGTCATCTCGGCCATCACCGCCAGACCGCCCATATTCGAGGTCTTGCCCTGATCGGTTGCCATCCCAAGGGTCGTATAGCGTTTCAGATGCTCGACCGAGACATAGTTCTCTTGATGCGCCAGTTTCACATCCTTGACGGTCACGTCGTTCTGCTGGTCGATCCAGGCCCGGCCTTTGCCGTCTTTCACATACCAGAAGGGCTCCAGGTTGACCGGCGCATCCTCAGCTTCCGGCAGATCGCCCGGCGTGGTCTGAATGCCCAGATCAGCCAGCGCCTCGACTGCACGGGCGGCCCCGGTTTCCAGCGCGCCATGGGTCGACAGTGCGCCTGCGGCTGCACCAGCCACAGACAGGCCAACCGGAAGAGATTCACCCGGCACAAACGCAGCCAGAGCCTCGTTCCACTCAGGCCGCCCACGCTGATGGCACGTCAGATGAACGTTCGGATTCCAGCCGCCCGAAACAGCAAGCGCACCGCAGATAACATCCGTGGTAAAGCCCTGCTGCGTTTGGATCGTAATGGTCTCAAGGCCGAGCCGCCCTTTGCTGCCAATGACCTGAGCCCCGGCAAACAGCTCGGCACCCGTGACCGCTGGCGCATCGGCTCGCGTGTCGATCACCGCGGCAACTTTGACGCCCTTTGCCATAAGGTCCGCAGCGGTGCGATGCCCGTCATCGTTATTGGTGAAGACCGCCACCCGTTCATGCGGCGTCACCGCCCAGCGATTGGCATACGAGCGCAAAGCAGCCGCCATCATGATGCCTGGTCGATCATTGTTGGGGAAGGCGATGGGGCGCTCGGTAGCACCTGCGCACAGAACCGCCCGTTTCGAATAAATCCGCCAGAAGATCTGACGTGGCTCTGCCGCACCGGGTTGCGGTTTGTGGTCGGCCACCCGCTCGACCGCGCCGTAGATTCCATGATCAAACGCACCGATCACCGTGGTGCGTGGCAACAGGCGGACATTGTCCATAGACATGAGTTCGGCCACGGTTTGAGCCGCCCAAGCTGACCCCGCCATGTCATTGATGGCAAAACTCTCGGAGTTCAGCCGTCCACCCAGGGCAAAATCTTCATCCGCCAGAATAACGCGCGCCCCGGCGCGGCCTGCCGTCAGGGCGGCAGATAGACCCGCAGGACCTGCCCCGATCACGAGCAGATCGCAATGAAGGAAGCCTTTGTCATATAGGTCTGGATCATCTTCGCCCGACACGCTGCCCAGCCCGGCGGCGTGGCGGATGATGGGCTCGTACAGCTTCTCCCAAAACGCCTTGGGCCACATGAAGGTTTTGTAGTAAAAGCCCGCCGTCAGGAAGTTGCTGAACAGGTCATTCACCGCCATCACGTCGCGCTGAAGTGACGGCCAGCGGTTCTGAGACTGCGCCTCAAGCCCATCATATAGCTCAGCCACAGTCGCGCGTGTATTTGGCTCCTGCCGCCCGCCCTGGCGCAGTTCGACCAGCGCGTTGGGTTCTTCAGACCCAGCGGTCAGCACACCGCGTGGACGATGGTATTTGAACGATCGGCCCATAAGGCGCACGCCATTGGCCAGCAAGGCCGAGGCCAGCGTATCGCCTGCAAGCCCTTGATAGCTTTTGCCATCAAAGGTGAAGTTCAGGCTTTTCCCGTGGTCGACCAGACCACCGTTTAGTCGATTGATCTGTCCGCTCATCTGCCACGCCCCCGTGTCCGGGCCACGTCGCGGGCCAGTTCAACTTTGGTAATTTCATGAGTCAGCGTGTTGCGCGTGACCACCAGCCACGACCGGTCACCTTGTTCATGATACCAAAGCTCCCGATGCTCACCCGCCGGGTTATCGCGCAAGTAGAGATAGTCATGAAACGCTTCGTGCGCGTTATCGGCCTGCCAGTCGGGTCGGTTGATCAACGCCGCGTCGCCCAGATACACGAATTCCTGCGCATCGCGGGGGCCGAGAAGAGGATGTTCGATAATCATATGTCGGCTCCCTCAGTGCAGGTTGGGCTGCGCGCCCGCCCCTCGTTCATCAATCATGTGCCCGGTGCGGAACCGATCCAGACGATAGGCTGTCGCCACCTCATGCGGGCGGTCTGTCGATAGCAAATGCGCAAAGCACCAGCCCGAGGCTGGCGTAGCCTTGAAGCCACCATAGCACCAGCCGCCATTGAAATAGAGCCCGTCGATTCCGGTGCGATCAATGAATGGTGAACCATCCATCGACATGTCCATCACACCGCCCCAGGCCCGCAAAAGACGCACCCGGCCCAGGGCCGGGATCAGTGAGATGCCACTTTCCACGACATGCTCGATCACCGGCAGGTTTCCCCGCTGGGCATAGGTGTTGTACATGTCGATATCGCCGCCAAAGACCAGACCGCCCTTGTCGGATTGGCTCAGGTAGAAATGCCCGGCACCATAGGTGATCACACCCGGGATTATCGGTTTCAGCCCTTCGGACACAAACGCCTGCAGCACATGACTTTCGATGGGCAAACGCATCCCCGCCTTCTGCATCACCCGACTGGACGAGCCCGCAACGGCCACGCCGACTTTCTTGGCCCCGATATACCCGCGCGAGGTCTCAACCCCCTTTACCTTGCCGTTTTCAATGCGAAAGCCGGTCACTTCACAGTTCTGAATAATATCTACGCCGCGCATATCTGCGCCGCGCGCATAGCCCCAGGCCACCGCGTCATGACGCACTGTGCCGCCACGCCGATGCAACAGGCCACCTTTGATCGGGAACCGCGCGTTGTTGAAGTTCAAGAACGGGTACATTGCGCGAACGCCTTCGGTGTTCAACAGCTCGGCATCCGATCCGTTCAGGATCATCGCATTGCCCCGCCGCCGCGCCGCATCGACCTGCGCGTCGGTATGCACAAGGTTCAGAATACCGCGCTGGCTAACCATGGCATTGAAATTGAAATCCTGTTCCAGCCCTTCCCACAGTTTCAGCGAGAATTCATAGAAAGGCTCATTCCCATCCAGCAGATAATTCGAGCGGATGATGGTTGTGTTTCGCCCAACGTTCCCGCCGCCGATCCAGCCTTTTTCCAGCACGGCGATCCGCGCCTCGCCGAATTCCTTCGCCAGATAGTAAGCTGTGGCCAACCCGTGGCCGCCACCACCCACGACGATGATGTCATATTCGCTTTTGGGCTCGGGATCGCGCCAGGCTGGTCGCCAGCCTTTGTGCCCTGTCAACGCTTCTTTGATGATCCGAAATCCGGAGTATTGCATGGCTCACTCGTGTCAGTTTGAAAACAACATGCGCGATTCGAGAGAGGATGGCTTAGATGAAATGCGGTCTAGACTTGTCTTTTTGCGACCTGATGTCGGATCGCCGTGTTAGCGTCTCAGCCCAGTTTTTGGCTTAGAATGAAGGCGCTGCATTCGTTGGTCAGCTGTTTGAACCGTGATTTTTCTTTTTTGTACAGATACACCTGTCGCTTGTCCGGCAGGTCAGACAGCAAGCGGAACGCTGTGGTTTCCGGGATGAAGCGCGCAACGGTTTGGGGCAATATGGTGACCCATTTGCCAGTGCGAACCATGGTGATCAGCGAATGGGTGTTGTGAATGGTGACCTCGGCGTCGGCAATGGCCGTCACAAATTTTGGCGTCTGGATCAGATCGCACAGTGCGTTGCGAACGAATGAGGCGGCAATCACATCCTCAACGGTCGGCAATTCAGGTTGCGCCATCAAAGGATGATCCGAGGCGCAGACCAGACCAAACTGGTCTTCGAACAAGGGGATCGCGTTGATGCCCTTAAGCGGGTGGAAGCCCGATGCAATGCCAATATCGGCTTTGCCTTCCGATAGCGCGTCCAGAACCTGTTGCGTGTCTGTATCCCGCAGCTCGACCTTCACGCCCGGAAACCGCTGTGTCATGTGTTCGAGGACCGAAGGGAAGATCAGCGCCGCAACCGAAGGGACCGATGCGATGCGGATCAACCCGTGAGAGGCATCTGCCGCGGCCTCGATCGACTGCACGGTCTGGTCGAACTGGCGCACCTGTTTCTGGGCAATCTCGAATACCTGCTCACCCAGTGCGGACAGGTGGTTTTTACGTTCACCGACAAACAGCTTCTTGCCCAGATGGCTTTCGAATTGCTTGAGGGTCATCGAAACAGCCGATTGCGTGCGCCCCAGCCTGTCGGCGGCTTCGGACAGGTTGCCGGTTTGCGCAACGGCACAGAAACAGCGCAGCATTTCAATTTTTATGGCCATATTTCAGCTTTTCTGAAGTCAGGTTAACTTATTTGAGTTTGACTGATGTTGCCCGCCGAGTCCATTCTGCATCAAACTTTCTTTGAGCTGGGGCCCATTGTGACCAATCTGAACCTGATCGCCGGCGAATGGCTGGCCGGCGAAAGCGAAATCGAAAACCGCAACCCGTCTGATCTGACCGACGTGATCGGACACTACGCACAGGCCAGTGCTGATCAGCTGGAAGCGACGCTGGACCAGGCGCGTGTAGCGCAGGCCGAATGGGCCGCCTATGGGCTGGAGCGCAAGCAGACCGTTCTGATGAATATCGGCAATGAACTGATGGCCCGCGCCGAAGAATTGGGCACGCTTCTTAGCCGCGAGGAAGGAAAGCCGCTCGCCGAAGGCAAGGGCGAGGTATTCCGGGCCGGTCAGTTCTTTACCTACTATGCCGCCGAATGCCTGCGCCAGATTGGTGAGAACGCCGATTCCGTGCGCCCGGATATCGAAATTGATGTGCGCCGCGAGGCCGTTGGCGTCGTCGCCGTGATCAGCCCCTGGAACTTCCCGACCGCAACCGCGTCATGGAAGATCGCCCCGGCGCTGTGCTATGGCAACGCTGTGGTCTGGAAGCCTGCCAACATCACCCCGGCCTCGGCCGTCGCCCTGGCCGAAATCATCAACCGTCAGGACATTCCCAAGGGCCTGTTCAGCCTCGTGATGGGCTCGGGTCGGTCGATTGGTCAGCGGTTGGTCGAAAGCCCCAAGGTCAACGCCATCTCGTTCACCGGTTCGGTTCCGGTGGGCAAAGGAATCGCCTCGGCAGCCATTCAGAACCTTACCAAAGTGCAGATGGAGATGGGGTCCAAGAACGCGCTGGCTGTGATGGATGACGCCGATCTCGACCTTGCCGTCTCGCTGGCTTTGGGTGGGGCTTTTGGGGGCACCGGCCAAAAATGCACTGCATCGTCGCGACTGATTGTGCATTCGGCCATTCACGATGTCTTTGTTGAAAAACTGGTCGCTGGTACACAGGCGATGAAGGTTGGTCATGCGCTCGAAGATGGCACCCAGATGGGCCCGGTTGTCAGCGAACAGCAGCTCTCAGAAAACCTGGCTTATGTCGATCTGGGTAAAGCCGAAGGGGCTGAACTGGCCTGTGGCGGCCAACGTTTGGACATGCCCCATGACGGCTATTACATGTCACCCGGCGTGTTCCTGAACACAACCAATGACATACGCATCAACCGGGAAGAGATGTTTGCGCCGCTGACATCGGTCATCAAGGTGGGTAGCTATGATGAGGCACTGGCCACCGTCAATGACACCAATTTCGGACTGACCTCAGGCATCGTCACGCAGAACCTGGCGCGTGCCACCCATTTCCGCCGCAACGCGCTCACTGGCGTGGTGACCGTGAACCTGCCCACCGCAGGCACAGATTATCACGTGCCCTTCGGTGGCCGTGGTGATAGCTCGTATGGCCCCCGCGAGCAGGGCAAGGCCGCGGCCGAGTTCTACACCACGGTCAAAACCGCTTATATCAGCGCTGGAAAGCCGATGTGATGCGGATCGACGGGCTGCAATACGCCAATTGGTCCGAAAAGATCTTTCGGCAGTTGCGCGAAGGTGGCGTGGACGCGATCCATGTCACCATCGCCTATCATGAGAATTTCCGCGAAACGGTTCTGAACTTTGAAAAGTGGAACCGCTGGTTCGAACAATACCCGGAACTGATCATGAAAGGCCGCTGGGCCAGCGATATCGACATAGCGCGAGAAACTGGCAGGACGGCGGTTTTCTTTGGCTTCCAGAACCCCTCACCCATCGAAGATGATATCGGCCTGGTGGAAATCCTGCATGATCTAGGCGCGCGGTTCATGCAGCTGACCTATAACAACCAATCCCTGCTCGCGACGGGTTGCTATGAAGCCGAGGACACCGGCATTACCCGCATGGGCAAGCAGGTGATCAAAGAGATGAATCGTGTAGGTCTTGTTGTCGACATGAGCCATTCTGCGGATCGGTCGACCATCGAGGCTGCCGACCTGTCCGAGCGTCCCATCGCCATCACTCACGCTAATCCGCACGAATGGTCACCCGCTTTGCGCAACAAGCGTGACGAGGTGATCCGTGCGGTGACAGAAAATGGTGGGATGCTCGGGTTTTCGGTCTATCCTCATCACCTGAAAGACAAGTCTGACTGCACGCTGGAAAGCTTTTGCGAAATGATCGCACGGACGGCTGAGAAGTTCGGCGCCGAACATTTGGGGATCGGCACGGACCTGTGCCAGGATCAGCCCGACAGCGTGGTCGAATGGATGCGCGTTGGACGCTGGACCAAAGAAATTGACTATGGCGAAGGGTCGGCAAGCAATGCAGGTTTCCCCCCGATGCCACACTGGTTCAACGACAACCGTGACTTTGGCAATATCGAGGACGGGTTGCGTGCAACCGGCTTGAATAGCGACGAAGTGGCCGGGATCATGGGAGGCAACTGGTACCGGTTCTTTGCCGAAAACTTCGTCGCTCAGGGGTGATGGGATGGAAACTCAGACCGAGACACAGATCGAAAGACGAGACCCAGCAACGGTCATGCGCCTGTCGCGGCTGGGGTCGCTGCATCAATGCCGATTAAGCTTCATGCGACAGCTGACGCGCCGTCTGGCGCAGGAGAATTGGTCTTTCACACGTCCGGTTTTTGACATTGACGCCAATGGGGTTGGCCGTGCCGTCTATACAGCGCAGGGGCCGGAACGGGCCTATTCTCTGGTGGCCTTTGCCCATGATCTGCCTCCGGAACAACGATCCGACCGCGTAATCGCCGAAGCCTGGGACGCCACCTTCACCCTGTTTGATGGCATCCCGACCCAGGCCGATATCGACCGTTTGTCTCGAAACGTGCCCTTGCAAGAGGCCGGACGCGTCAGCGAGAGCGAATTGTCCCTGTCCCGCGCCAACCGGTCTGTCCGGCTGTGGAAACATGTTGTGGATGCCCTGGCAGCTGGGCAGCAACCCGATTTGTCGCAGATACATCAGGTCGGTTACTTGATGCGTACAACTGCTGTCTACGGATCGGGCAAATTCGGCGCGGCTGATCGGGAAAGGGTCGCCAATCGCCCCGAGGCGCAGGCACCGTTTCAGGTTGAGATGCTGTCCGTGTTTCTGACCCGTACCTTTGTGCGTGATCTGGTACAGCATATGGCCAATGCCAAAGGCGGCGATCAGGCCGCGCAACTGGACCCCGAGATCGCGCGTTGGCTGGGGATCGGGAACTCCACCGGGTTGGGCATGGCCCCCTTCATCGTCAACCACCCGGTTCTGTTCAACAACTGGATCATGGCACGGGAAGAGGCGATCGCTCGTGTCCGCTCGGTCGCTACAGCAACGCGGGACGAAGTAGATCAGTTCCGCAACCTGTTCCGTCGTAGCCAGCTGTCGATTTCATGGTGGCAGTCTGAACATCCGATACAGATCAAAAAACTCGCGCATTTGAACGCCGATCTTAAGGCGATTGCGGCCTATCTGGACGATGATGACCTGAGTGGCGTTAGTCCGTGGGATCGACTCGTCAGTTGGTCTGAAACCGCGCTGAGTGAGGAAGGGCAGGAGTTTGTGGCTTCGCTTATCCTCGAACCCTATCCGGGTCTTGTTGACGGGTTGACATCCTGCATGGCGGACAGCCGGACCGAGGCTTTTGTGATCAATGGCAGAATGTCCATCGGCCAAGCCTGTGGTCTAATCCAAGAAACATATGGATGGGCGCTTGATCTGGATTGGACGGCTCGGGAACACTGTGCCCGCGCCTGGTACGTGTCCGAAGAAAAGCTGGAACCCCGACTGGGTGAACGGTTCGAAGAACCTATCGAGGCGTATGAACAACCCCTTGCCCCAGCGCGCGATGCTGCTGCGGCTTATGGAGCGCTGAACGATTGGGATGACAGCCAGACCATTGCCGAGTTTTTGCTGCGCCACCCCGAACACCGCCACACGATCCGTCGCGCGCAACTGGCGCGTTCCACACCGTATGGGGAAATCCGCGACAATACGATCGGGGACGCAGTGTTGCCCATCGATATGTTGCGGGCAAAACTGTCTTTCTTTGGCGCGACGCATTTCGATCCGCGCTCGGATCGGTGGGTGCGCATCTGCATGTATTCCGGCGCGCCTTATCCCGAAGAACTGACCGCTGAGAACGCCGACCTATGGGTTTATCCGCAGGAACCCGCATGAACTTTTCATTGAACGAGATGGAGGCGACTGCCAAACGCGCCACCCGTGGTGCGGGATATTCTTGGGGCCAAGCCGAGGAAGCGGCCAAAGCAACAAGATGGCTTTGTGAAAAAGGCTTGGATGGGGCCGGAACGCTGGCAACGTTGTTGAGCCTTGGCTACGCATCCAATCCCGATTTACACCGCCCTAAGAAAATTGAAGGAATTTGGGAAGGCGACGCAGCCCTCTGTCCGCTTTCAGTCGGTCCCTTGCTTTCAGACTGTGTTCACATGTTGGGCGACGGCCCGGTTGAGATCCATGATCTCGCAGCCTCTGCCTTGATATTGCCTTTTGCGTCTTATGCCGCACGAGCGCTGAATTGTGCCATCGCCGTTGAGATTGATCGGGTTCACACCATCACGGATGGTGTTACTCTATCGGCACTCGATATGCCTGCGGCCCAGGCACGACGCGTTATGGTTCAACGCAGCACAGAACCGGTTTTACCCCTTGACCCGCATACGCGCGCTGTTCCGACCCAAAAGGATTGGGAGACGCTACTTACCTTCGCCCACCGCACCTATGCCCCTGCAACCGAGGAATCCCGTTTGCTGGGTGCCGGTGCCGGGCTTTCCGACAATGACTAAAGAGAGACACACGTGACCGAAACTCGCACCCTGACCCTCGCAGAAATCGAAGACCTGTCGTTCCGCGCCCTTGTGGCAGCCGGGACCTCTGAGGCGAATGCCCGTCCCCTGGCGCAAGCCACGGCAGCGACCGAAGCGGATGGTGTTGCCAGTCACGGGCTGGCCTATATCCCGATCTATTGCGAACATGTGCAATGTGGGAAGGTCGATGGGATGGCGGTGCCGATATTGTCGCGTCCGAAACCGGGTGTTGTGGCGGTAGATGCCGCCACCGGCTTTGCGCATTCCGCGATAGACACGGGGTTCGGGGCGCTGATCCCTGCTGCCCGCGAACAGGGCGTCGCGGTCTTGGCCATTCGAAACAGCTATAACTGCGGGGTTCTGGGCTATCATACGCTTCGTCTGGCTCAGGCTGGTCTAGTTGGTTTGGGCTTTACCAACGCCCCGGCATCAATCGCGCCATCAGGAGGCTCAAAACCCGTTGTCGGCACCAACCCGTTCTCAATCGCGGCACCGGGCCCAGATGGCCAGCCTGCATTATTGATCGACCAAAGCGCCAGCACCATCGCCAAAAGTGAGGTGATGAAACACGCACGCGAAGGCAAGCCGATCCCGGTCGGCTGGGCGCTGGATTCCGACGGCAATCCAACCACCGATCCAGAAGTCGGCCTCAAGGGGTCCATGGCGCCTTCGGGCGGCTACAAAGGCGTTGGCGTCGCGCTGATGGTCGAGCTTCTGGCCGCCGCAATGACAGGCGCCACACTGGGCATCAACGCCTCACCGTTTTCAGGAACCGCAGGCGGCCCGCCAAAAACCGGTCAGTTCTTTATAGCGATTGATCCTGTCGCAACCGCAGGTGGCGCGTTCGATGCCGGGATCTCAAATCTGATCGAGGCGATACGGTCGCAAGAAGGAGCGCATCTGCCAGGGGACGGTCGCGGTTCAAAACGTATCGTCGCTCAGACCGAGGGTGTTGCGGTGAACGCGGCAACACTGGCTAAGGTCGAAGCAATTCTGGGATGAGCAAATGGTGCTGAGCGGAGGTTGGACGCTCTAGCCTCTGCACTAATTGGGAGCAAACAGCAGCTTCAGATAAGTTCTGAACAGCATGATTTGTTCCGAGGCGTTGTTGTGTTCTCGCAAGGCCCGTTGCAGCACAAGCCCTCCCTCGACCACGCCAGAGACCATATCGCCAAGCGCATCCATGTTGACGGTTTCACGCGGCTCGTAAATCTCGGCAATCTCTTCGAACATTGCCCGAAACCGTTTGCGCCAGCCAAGGATGGCCTGACGGTTTAGCTCGCGCACGCCCTCATCGAACAGTCGATCCTGATAGGCGGTTGATGCAATAACGCATCCAGGGTGACCGGATGGCATTTCTTCCAGCATCTCCGCCAAGAGTTTCAGACCAATCAGCATGCAATGCAGCGGGTCGTCGTTCAACTCGCGCGCGCGGGCGAACAGATCATCATAAAGCTTGTTCTCGACTTCGATATAGCGCTCCAGCATGGCCCGCGCCAAAGCGTTCTTATCCTTGAAGTGATAGAAAAACCCACCGCGCGAGATCTCTGCACCGGCGACGATTTCTTCGATCGAGGTCGCCTCGAACCCCTTTTCCAGCACCGAAGCCTCAGCAATGTCGAGGATTCGGCTGCGTGTGTCCAGTTTTTGATCCATTGCGCCCCTCCCTACTGTACTGCGAGTCCAGTTCACTGGACCTTCAAGCTTGGCCTGGCGGTCACATTTTGGGTTACTGCCTGAAATGACAGCAAAAAATTAGCCACTGCAACCGAACCACGCGGCAACTATCAGCCCGGTCGGGTTCAAGAGTACCACTTTCGCATCAACGGACAAGGATTGCTTCGATGCGACTGAACGCTTTCAAAGACACGCAACGCTTCTTCCTTTCAGATGGAGGGTTGGAGACTTTTTTGATTTTCGACAAAGGCTATGACCTGCCCTGTTTTTCTGCTGCCGTATTGTTGGATACAGAACAGGGGCGTGCGGATCTGGCCGCATATTTCACCCGTTTCATCGATATTGCGAAATCAACTGGGCGCGGATTCATTCTGGATGCGCCAACCTGGCGTGCAGGAACCGCATGGGCCGGACCGCTGGGTCAGACGCTGAAACAGGTGATGGATACAAATACCCGCGCGGTTTCCTTCGTATCCAACCTGCGCGCGCGGCACGAGACCGAGAGTTGCCCCATTCTGATCAACGGCTTAGTTGGGCCAGCAGGCGATGCTTATGCGCCAGATACCGAGATTTCGGCGCAAGAGGCGCTGCTGATCCACGCGCCTCAGATTCAGGTTTTGGGCAAGGCCGGGGTCGACATGATCAGCGCGATGACTTTGACCCACGCCGCTGAGGCCATCGGGATCGTGCAAGCTGCAAAGGAAATCGATCTACCTGTCGTCATCGCGTTTACGCTGGAAACGGATGGCCGGCTGCCATCCGGACAAAGGCTGCAAGACGCGATTGCCGAAGTGGATGCGGCAACTAACGAGGGCCCGCTTTACTACATGATTAATTGCGCGCATCCGGACCATTTTCGCGACGTGCTCGATGCGGGTGCAGACTGGGCGCTTCGGATCGGTGGCGTTCGCGCCAATGCCTCTCGTCAAAGTCACGCGGAACTCGACGCGGCGGAGGTTCTGGACGATGGCGATCCGGTCGAACTGGGGCAACTGAGCGCCGATCTCTTGGCGCATCTTCCGAATATCCGGGTTTTGGGCGGTTGCTGCGGCACCGACCACCGGCATGTGGGTTGCATCGCGGGGCATGATCCATCGCGTCCTGCGGCCTGAGCTATCTCAAATCTACCTCCCTGAAAGGAAAACCAATGTTCAAGACATTTCTAACTTCGACCGCGCTGATGTTGTCACTGGCCACCTATGCCAAGGCCGAAGCGCCTTTGGCCTTTGACGTGGCCGAGGATCACACACGTATCCATATGGCAACCGCGCCTTTGCACGAAAACGGCATGCCTGCACATGGCAATGCCTTTGTCAGCCAGGGCTATATCTATCCTGCGGGCACGCTTGCCGAAGGCACTGTTGGAGTTCTTGAAGATGGCAGCCCCGCCTTTCCCGATCTGGTTCTGGGCACTTGGACATGTGACGGGTATTTCGTTGGCGAAGGTGCCAATGCCACCACCGGAGTCTGGATCATCAGTCGCCAAACCTTTGCCTTCGATGATGGCACAACAGTCGTGACCCAAGGCACCGAGATCGCGGATATAGGGCAACCAAACCTGCGGCCTGTGACTGGCGCAACAGGTGAATTCGCCAACATCAATGGTGGGTTGATCCAGACAACGCTTGGTTTCAACGATTTTTGGGGGCTGAGTGCGACCTATGTGTTTGAAGACCGCACGCCTGATCCCGCATCAGGGCCGGATCACGCCAGCTATGGCACTGACCAGATTGATAAAACGGATCATCTGGAATGGGACTCGGGCGTGCCCGTGGGCCCGATCTTTGACGACGGCCTGAGCCCATCGACCTAGCCTTTCCAAAAAGAACGATCGGGCCGAATGCTGGTCCGATCAAATCAATTGTTTCACAAAGAGCGCTAAGATGAATATTCAAAATCAAACCCTGATCCGCCAAGCGGATATTTCTGATGCGGAACACCTCGCCAAGCTGATCAACTTTGCGGGCGAAGGTATCCCGAATTGGCTGTGGACCCGTTCCTGCATCGAAGGGCAAACACCGCTAGAAGTTGGTATCGAGCGTGCCAAACGCAAAACCGGCGGCTTTTCCTATACAAATGCGCTGGTTGCGGAGCGTGGGGGACAGACCCTAGGCATGGTTCTTAGCTACGCGATTGCCGAGGCGCCAACCGACAACCCAGACGACCTGCCTGCCCCGATTGCGCCGTTTGTGGCACTTGAAAAGCTGTCGATCGATACCTGGTTCATCAACGCGCTGGCCGTTTTCCCTCAAGGACGAAACCAGAGCATCGGGACACAGCTGATGGCCGCAGCCGAAGACCAGGCGAAGAGGCAAGGATTCAGCAAGATGAGCATTCAGGTTTACGCCCAGAACACGGGCGCGGTTCGACTGTATGACAGGCTGGGATATACGCTGGTGGCGCGCGAGCCCGTGCGTCTGCACCCCTGCCCGCCTTACTATTCTGGGGATGTTCTGCTGTTGATGAAAAACATCTAGGTCATGACTTGTGTTTGGTTGCCCTGGCGGGCCCAAACCGCGAACGTGTTGCCGGGACCTATCGGAGCTTCTAGATTTGGTACGCTCCATTTGATCGCACCGGTATGGGTCGCAGACCGGTTCTATTAGCCAAGTCATTAGGCGGAGGTAGCACGCTTGACGCATCGAAAGCTTTATCTAGGTCCCCTGACAGACAACAGGCGCTGGGATATGGTCAATATTCGACCTGATGATGTGTTTGTTGTGACACCCCCGAAATGCGGCACAACCTGGATGCAGACCATCGTGGCCTTGTTGCTTTCGGGCGATTCCGAGGTCGAAACAGAGCTGTCGATCAAGATGCCTTGGGTCGACATCCGCCTGCGCGAAATGCCCGAGATTGCCGCACGGCTTGAGGCAATGACCTGCCGCCGCAGTATGAAAAGCCATACTCCACTGGATGGCCTGCCGCTGGATGATCACGCGCATTATTTCTGCGTGTTCCGGCATCCGCTGGACGCGCATTTTTCATTCCGGAATCACATTCGGAACATTCCCATACCGTGGTTCGATCACTGGTATCCTGAACATGATGACGACGGTATCACATTCCGCCGGTTTCTGGATGGTGGTGCCGAAGGGTTCGATACAGACGCCATGCCGCTTGCGCATATCCTGCAACACTACAAAGCGGCAAAGGCCATGTCTGGTCGGCCAAATGTCTCTTTGTTTCACTATTCTGATATGAAACGAGATTTGGCAGGTGTGTTCGCGCGGCTTTCGGAACTTCTGAATACGCCGCATTCAAACTCGGTGATGCAACAGCTCATCGCGGCCGCGACATTCGACCATATGAAAGAGAATGCCGAACGGTATGCCCCCAGCGGGGGAAAAGGCTTCTTCAAGTCAGATACAGAGTTTTTTCACAGCGGTTCCAGCGGTAAATGGCATGGCCAACTATCGGATCAGGAACTTGCCGCTTACGACGCCATCATGGACGAACACCTGAACCGGGAAGACCGGTTTTGGCTTGAAAATGGTCAAGGCTGATCTTCGGAAACCTGACAGAAACTTCGCACCAGTTTCAAATCCATTCTATGACGTGGCACGACCAGACTGGTTTCGTAGTACTTCTCCAACTCCCGGATCGGGACCTGAGTCAGCCCGGCCTCGGACCCTGCGCTGTTTTCCAGAAAGATGCCAACGCCCAATCCGGCCATGATCGCCTCTTTCATCACCGGAAATGTGGTGGTTTTGACAATCCGGCGCGGTGCCAGTTGCAGTTTGTCCAACGCCCTGGTTACGACCCTTTGCGTTAGCGATCCGCTTTCTGGTAACAAAAGCGTTTCATCCACGATCTGGGTGAGGCTTAGCACTTTGCGCCGCGACCAGTCATGCGTTTCCCTTACATATAGCACAAAGCGAGATGTGCAGAGCGGTTGAAGATACCACTCCGTGCTGATTGTAGGTTCGGTGATGACGCCAAAATCCACCTTGCGTTTCTGTAGCAACTCAATGGCGCTGCTCCAATCGCATAGCGCAAAGTCGATATCGACATTGGGGTATGTGTCGGCGAAGCGGGCGATCAAACCCAATGCTGGTTGCGGAGCGTTTGCGATTATCTTCAGATGGCCGCGTTCCAGTTCCGAAAAGCCCTGAACCTTTTCTTCTATGATCGTGTGCAGCGTCGCAAACCTGTCGGCGAGATCAAAGAACTCTTGCCCTGTTGCGGTTAACTCGATCCCATCGCGAGCCCGCACCAGCAGACGTGCACCTACATGTGCCTCAAGCTTGGCAATATGCTGTGAAACAGCGGATTGCGACACACCCAGCGCGCGCGCCGCGTTGGTCAGGCTGCCTTCTCGCACGACATAGGCGAAGGCTTTGAACTGATACGGATTTATGTTCATGTCGCCGCGCAGTTTAGCCTGCATAAGCAACACTTATATGTCGTCACAGAATCGAGACATGAACTTCTTAAGCTGCGCGCGGTCAGTTGGGGTAGCCGCGCTATGGGTCAAATTAGCCTTCAAGGTATTCAGAAAACATTCGGGCAAACACCTGTGCTTCAGGGTGTCGATCTCGAAATCGAAGAGGGTGAGTTCCTGACCCTTGTGGGACCGTCCGGCTGCGGTAAATCCACCTTGCTCCGCATTCTTGCGGGGCTCGAGGCTCCAACGGCGGGCCAGGTGATGATTGACGGGCAGGAGGTAACCCGGATGCGCCCGGCCAGCCGTAATCTGGCGATGGTGTTCCAATCTTATGCGCTCTATCCGCATTTGACGGTTGCGGAAAACATGATGACCCCGCTCAAACTGCGGGACATCGGGACAGCCGGGCGATTGCCTGTGCTGGGGCCCTTGATTGCCCGCTCGGCTTACCGCGGGCTTCGGGCCAAGGTCAATGAAACGGCTGAAACTTTGCAGATCCAAAACCTGTTGGATCGCAAACCGGGCCAGTTGTCGGGTGGTCAACGTCAGCGCGCGGCTTTGGGACGGGCCATGGTGCGCAATCCGGTTGCCTTTTTGATGGATGAACCACTGTCCAATCTGGACGCAGCCTTGCGGGTTCATATGCGGGCAGAACTGTCTGATCTGCACCGCCGTCTGAAAACAACCTTTGTCTATGTCACCCATGATCAGGCCGAGGCGCTGACCATGTCGGATCGGATGGCCGTCATGATGGATGGTCATATTCTGCAGCTTGGCAAACCAGATGATATCTACCGCAATCCACAATCCTTAGCCGTTGCCCGCTTTGTCGGATCACCCGCAATCAACACCATGCCTGCCGAGATAGACGGCGCCGGTGCATTGCGGGCACTTGATGTCAGTTTGTTGGGCACCAACGCCCAGGCAGGTCCAGTCACACTGGGTATCCGGCCTGAACACCTAAGCATTGATCCCGCAGGCGCGTTCTCTGGGGTCGTGACCCATCGGGAAAACTTAGGCTCTGATCTGTTCATCCATCTGGGTGTCAACGGGCTAGAGCAAAAGATCGTGGTACGGGCCGCTCCGGACACGCGCGCTGAGATTGGGCAAACCCTCCGGTTTTCTGCGATCCGGGACAAAATCATGATGTTTGACGGCAGCGGTGCACGACTGCCTGAGCAGACAATGCTCGAGGTCGCCTGATGCCCGGTTCGCGCGCTTATCTTTGGTTCATCGCCCCGGCATTGATCTTGATGATCGTGATCCTGATTGTGCCTATCGGCATCGCGGGTGTGCTGAGCGTTACCAATTACTCGTTGGGCAATGCAGGCATGGACTATGTTGGATGGGAGAATTTCGAGAAAATCTTCACCCGGCGTAGCTATGAAAAGATGTTCGGGGCTACGTTCCGATACGTCTTTGTTGTTGTACCACTGACAGTCCTGCTGGGATTGGGTGCAGCTCTCCTAATCCATTCGCTCACCCGCTTTGGGAACCTCTATAAGACGATCTACTTTCTGCCGGTCATGGCCGCGCTGATCGCCATGGCCATCGTGTGGGAATTTGCCCTGCACCCGACCATCGGCATTGTGAATGCCACGCTGGAAAAAGGATGCGGCACCTGGCTTGAGGCCTGGGGCTGGTACGCGCAAGGCTGCGCCAAGACCTTCCCGCTTTGGCTGACTGATCGGGATTATGCGATCTGGACGGTTGCGTTCATCGGCGTTTGGCAGGGTTTCGGCTTTAACATGGTCTTGTATCTGGCCGGGCTCAGCTCGATCCCGCCATCGCTTTATGACGCGGCCGAAATGGATGGCGCACCCACTGGGTGGGAGCGTTTCCGACTGGTGACCTGGCCGATGCTGGGCCCCACAACAGTGTTTGTCGTCACAATCTCATTCATCCGATCCTTTCAGGTCTTTGACACTGTCGAGGCGTTCTATCCGCAAGGCGGTGGGCCGTCGAAATCGGTCTATGTGATGATGTTCGCGATCTACGAAAAAGCGATCCAGCAAAACCTGATGGGGATCGGCGCTGCCATCACCGTGGTGTTCCTGGCTTTTGTCATGTTCCTGACGCTGGTGCAGCGCTGGCTGGTGGACCGGAGGACCCATTATGTCTGATACAACTTCCACCCCCACCACCGCCTTACCCGAGATCGGGTTTCGGTTTTCCACCGCCGAGACGATCAAACATGTCATCCTGATCCTGGGTGCAATCGTTGTCTTGCTGCCCTTCTACGTGATGGTCAGCTACTCGTTCAAAGCGCCGCATGAGATCATGCAGAACCTGGGTGGTTTCTTAGGTAGCCAGCAACCGTTCCGGGATGATTTCTGCGTCAAGCTTGGCAATGCTGCGGCGGATTGCATGGTCAATCCAACCATCTACAACTACACAACCGCTTTCGCCAAAGCGCCTTTGCTGCGCTATTTGGCCAATGGAATCTTCGTGACCCTGTCGATCTTTCTGATCCAGGTTATCGTCGCCCTGCCCTGCGCCTATGCTTTGGCCAAGCTACGGTTCTGGGGGCGCGAGGCGGTGTTTGCGCTGGTGCTGTTCTGCCTTCTGATCCCTGTGCACGCAATCGCCTTGCCGCTGTACATCATGCTGGCCAAGGTGGGACTGACGAACACCTATGCGGCGCTGATTGTGCCCTGGACCATCTCGGTCTTCGGGATCTTTCTGATGCGCCAGTTCTTTATGACCGTTCCGGACGATCTGATCGATGCCGCCCGGATGGACGGGATGAGCGAATATTCCATCGTGTGGAACGTCATGCTGCCTACGGCCATCCCGGCCCTGTTGGCCTTTGGCATCTTTTCGGTTGTCGCGCATTGGAATGATTATTTCTGGCCCCGCATCGTAATCACCGGCAATCGCGAGCTGTTCACGCCACCGCTGGGCCTGCGAGAATTCAAGGGGGATGCGGATGGCGACAACTTTGGCCCGATGATGGCCACGGCCTGCATTATCGTAACCCCGCTGATCGTTGTTTTCCTACTGGCGCAGCGCCGCTTTATCGAAGGGATAACACTATCCGGAATGAAGTAGGGCGGGAAATTCCCGCCCCACCACGACATCCCAAATCGGGATACCCACCAGGGGCTGCCAATCGCCAAACCGTCAGACCCCTCAGTTCAACTGGAGAGAGTAATGAAAACCCTCACAACTGCAATGGCTTTGGTACTTGCCGCAGGGGCAGCCACCGCTGAAGACAAGATCGTCGTCGAGTTCGCCTATCCCTATAGCCATCTCTTTGACGTCACTTACGAAAAAATCCTGCCGAAATTCTATGCTGAAAACCCGAACATCGAAATCAAGATGCGGGCTACTTACGAAAGCTATGAAGACGGCACCAACACGATCCTGCGCGAAGCCGTTGCCGGCACGCTGCCAGACGTGACCATGCAAGGCCTGAACCGTCAGGCGATCCTGGTGGAAAAAGGCATCGCAAAATCGCTAGAGCCTTTCATCGCGCAAGAGGCCGACTTTGCCAAAGACGGCTATCACAAGGCGATGCTGGACCTTGGCACTTTCAACGAAGATGTCTACGGCCTGCCCTTCTCGATCTCGCTGCCGGTTGGCTACTACAACATGGAGACCATGGCCAAGGCTGGCTATGACGAAACCAACCTGCCCACAACCTGGGCCGAAGTGATCGAAGCCTGTGGCCGCCTGAAAGAAGCCGGTGTCGAAAACCCCATGTTCTGGGGCTGGAACATCACCGGCAACTGGTTCCTGCAAGCCATGATGTGGAGCCAGGACAAACCCACCGTCATGGGCACCGACTTCACTCTGGACGAACCCGAAGGCCTGCAAGCCTTGAACACGATGAAAGACCTGTTTCAGGGCTGCGAAATGCAGAACCTGGAATGGAAAGGCGCGTTAGCTTCTTTCTCGGCCGGTGAGATTGGCATGATGTACTGGTCCACATCAGCCGTTGGCGCGGTTGAGCGCGCGATGGGTGATTTCACTCTGGTAACGAACGAGTATCCGGGTTTCACAGCCGAGGGGCCAATGGGTTTGCCCGCGGGCGGAAACTCGGCCCTGCTGGTGTCGACATCTGAAGACCCAGCCCAGCTGGAAGCCGCTTGGAAATGGCTGAAATTCATCACATCGGGTGAAGGTGCCGCCGATGTGGCGCGGACCACCGGTTACATGCCACCGAACCAGGCCGCCAATGAGATCATTCTGGCCGATTTCTACGCCGAGAACCCGGCCAAGGCGACAGCTGTACGTCAGCTGCCCCTGCTGCGTGAATGGCAGGCCTATCCGGGCGACAACGGTCTGGCCGCAACGCAGGTCATCTATGACGGGATCGAAGGCATCGTGACCGGCGAATATGATGACATGGAAGAGTTGCAGCAAGACCTGACTGAAGAAGTGCAGGATCTGCTGCCCTCCGGGTCCTAAAACTCAAGGCCCGCGCCATAGGCTGGCGCGGGCCACTTCTTTTTACAATATCACTTAAAAGGCGCCAACTATGAAGCTGCTTCAGTTCACCGATATCCACCTGACAACGCCGGGCGATACCATCAGCGGCCGCGATCCATTGGCCAATCTGAACAAAGCGCTGGATCACGCGATGCAAAGCCACAGCGATGCAGAGGCGCTGTTTATCACGGGTGATCTGTCCGATTGGGGCGAAGCCGCTGATTATGCCTTGCTCAAGGAACGGATAGGAAGCATCCCACTTCCGGTCGAGCTGTTGATCGGCAACCATGACGACCGTTCGACCTTTCTACGCTGTTTCCCTGAACTGGAAGGGGAAGGCGGATTTGTGCATCGCACTGTCCCGTTGAGCCTGGGCCACGCGGTGCTTTTGGACACCTGGGGCCCGAACACGCATGCAGGTCATTTCTGCGCGAAACGAGCGGATTGGCTCTCTCGTCAGTTGGCAACCTTGCCAGGTCCGATCTGGATTTTCATGCATCATAACCCGGTTCCAATCGAAGTTGCGCCGATGGATGAGATCATGTTGCTGGATGCAGATTTGTTTGCGGAAACGATCGCGCCGCATAAGGCTAAAATCCGGCATATATTCCACGGGCATTGCCATTTGCCGCTGACGGGGTCCCTGCTGGGTGTGCCTTTCTCGGCCCCCCGAGGCACCAATCACGCCGGATGGGCTGATTTCTCGGCGACGCGTTTTCTGTCGTCTTCGGACCTGCCGGAAAGCTACGCGGTGATCTTTGCAACCGAGACCACAACGATGACCCATATGGTTGAGTTCGGATACGCGGGTGAGATCAAGGGCGAAGGCACCCCCGATTATGCCGATTGGAATAAGCTCACGATGGTGCGGTAATGGGCTGATAGTCGGTCGGTGATCGACCCCTGAAAGGGTCGATCAAGCCAGAACCGGCTGGGCCGCCGACAAATCCGGCGCGATCAGGATCATGTGTGATAGGTCCATCGATATCCTGTCGCCCTGCTTCGCAATGAACTGATGCGGCACGCTGGTGGCTGCGGCCAAAGCCTGTGGCAATGGGATATCGACCTGTTCAGTTAGAACCTTCACCGCTTGCGTCAGACACAGGTCGGCCCCGGCCAGAGTTCCATCCTGCAAGGTCAGCCTGCCATCTCTACGCTGAATCGGGCGGCCTTCCAACTGGAATTCTGTCAGATCTGTCCCTGCAACAGCCATCGCGTCGCTGACAAGAAAAATACAGCCCGGCCCCTGCTTGGCAGCCCAGGCGGCGCGCATGGTTTCGGGATGAACATGCACGCCATCCGCAATTAACCCCGCTGACATCGCTCCACTGGCCAGGGCGGCACCGACCAGGCCTGGCTCTCGGTTGCCAAGTTGGCTCATCGCGTTGAACAGATGTGTGGCACAGCGCGCGCCCGATTGGGCATAGGCCATGCTGGTGTCAAAGGACGCATCGCTGTGGCCGAGCGAGACAATCACGCCAGCCTGCGCCAGTGCCTTGACTTGTTCAGGCGTTGTCGTTTCTGGGGCAACCGTAACCACCAAAGCGGGCAAATGTCCTGCCGCATAAACGATGGCTTCAAGATCAGTTTGCTCCATCGGGCGGATCAGGGCTGCGTCATGCGCCCCTTTGCGCCGTTCCGACAGATGCGGGCCTTCCAGATGCAGGCCAGCGATACCCGGAACACCCGCCTGAACGGCTTTGATTGCGGCCTCAATTGCAGCCCGCGTTTTCTGGGCCGTATCCGTGATCAGGGTAGGCAGGATACGGGTCGCGCCCAATCCACGATGCGCCTTTGCGATCCGGCTGAGTGTGTCAACGGATGGATCGTCGTTGAACATGACACCGTCACCGCCATTGACCTGCAGATCCACATAACCGGGGCTAAGGATGCGCCCTGCCAAATCCTCGATTTGGTCTTCGGTGGCGTGCGCCTCGGGGATCAATGCGTCCAACACACCGTTGCGGAACCGCGCAGCGTAACCGACATGCAGGTCGCTTCCGTCGAAGATCGGGCCGCCTGAAAAGGTGATCGAAGCGTCGGTCATACCGTTTCCGTAACTTTCTTCAGGTGGCGTGGCATATCGGGGTCGACCCCACGCCGGGTGGCCACGCTTTCGACCATTCCATAGAAAGACGCAATTGTGGGGATCGGGTCAGTCATCCAATGCGAAGTTCTGACATGCGGAAGCACCGTTGCTTGCTTTACGCGGCTGGTGGTGGCGAAAACTTCCGCCCCTTTAGCGGCAAGCTTATCCGCAACCTCTGCCAGATTGGATTCAGCCGCATCCCCTGAGGACAAGGCCAGCACCGGAAAGCCCTGATCGACAATGGAAACAGGGCCATGCAGAACTTCGGCTGCCGAATAGCTTTCAGCGTGAATCTGGCAGGTCTCTTTGAATTTCAAAGCAGCTTCGTTCGAGATCGCCAGCGACAGGCCGCGCCCCAGCGTAAACAGCGAACGGCCATCCACCGCATCAGCTACCGCGCTCCAATCACATGCAATCGCCGCTGACAGGCTGTCCGGCAGGCCATGAATGGCGCGCAACAATGGCTCGTCGCGTTTCACCTGCGCGATCAGCCACAGGCCTGCGACCAAAGAAGTGACGAATGTCTTGGTTGCAGCAACACTCAGCTCGGGACCCGCATGGATCGGTAGCGTCGCGGTGGACGCTTCGGCCAGAGCGGAGGCCGTGTTGTTGGTGATGGCGACCGAATAGGCACCGCCGGATGTCACGGATTGTGTGAGCTGTACGATGTCGGGGCTTTGCCCGGATTGTGAGACCGCAATGCAAACTGAATCCTCGCAACGCATATCGACGCCGTAGATCGATTTGACCGATGGCCCGACCGAGGCCATGGGCAAGCCCAACAGCAGCTCGGATGCGTATTTCAGATAGCTACAGGCGTGATCCGAAGACCCCCGCGCGACTGAGATCAGGAACCGTGGATCACGGGCCCGGATTTCGTCAGCCGATTGTGCAATCCGGCTTGCGCCTTCGGTCAGAAGGCGATCAACGGCGTCGGGTATCTCGTTGATTTCCCGTCGCATTTGAGTGGTTTTGTCAGACATGATCCCAGGCTTTCAATTAGACAGGCGCAATTCGGCTACAAAGTCGTAGGCGTCGCCGCGATAGATTGAGCGAGTCAATTCAGCGACCCGCCCGCTTTCCAGATAAGAGGTACGTTGAATCCGAAGCCCGGCGGTGCCTTCGGCAACATCCAGCAGCTCGGCCTCGGGCGCTTCGAGGTTGATAGCCGAGATTTTCTGGATCGCGCGCACCGGTCGAAACCCGGTTTGTTCGAGAACAGCATAGAGCGATCCGGTCACCTCGGTCGGATTTGGAAGGATGTCCAGCGGCAGCGCCGCGCGCTCCAGCGCCATTGGCCGCCCACCCGCTGCGCGCAGGCGGTGGATGCGGGCAACCTGTTCGTTGGTTGACAGGCCAAGGGCCATCATCTCTTCGGGCGATGGCAGGAAAATCCCGCGCTCCAGCCAGGTCGAGGTGGTCTTGAGGCCGCGCCTTTCCATGTCTTCGGTGAAAGAGGTCAGATGAGACAGGGACTGTTCGACCCGCGCAACGGGTTCGCGCACGAATGAGCCCGAACCTTGCCGCTGTTCAACCGCACCTTTACGCACCAGCTCCTGAATGGCTTTGCGCACGGTCACGCGCGATAGGTCGGTCAGTTCAGCAATCTCTCGTTCGGGCGGAAGTGAACTGTTAGGCGCTAGGATACCATCCTGAATACCTTGTTCCAATCGTTGGCGTAGCTGCACATAGCGCGGGCCTGCGTTTTGGCCCAGCCATCCTTCGGGTCTTAGGAAATCAGCTACATTCATGTTCGATCTCCTCCTGAAAGGCACGCGCCAAAGCCAATGCGCCAGACAATGGATCGCCCAAAGGCTGGGTCAGCGCGGCTTGCATGTCCTGAGGCAGATAGGATGCATAGTGCGGTCCGATGCCCCCGGTCAGACAAACTGGCAGACCCGAGCGCCAGCCCATCTTTCTCATCATGCCTGCCAGATAATCGGCGCCGTCCTGTAAAAGTGCGACCGCAAGCGCATCCTTGTGGCTGGCCAGTTCCGTCACCTTAGGGGCGATTGCGCCGAATTCGGTTGGCGTCATCTGAGCCGCTGCTTTGACCAACCCCGGTGCGCCCCCGTGGTGAGATAGTAAATCCTGCGCCAGCTGCGAAGATGTACTTACGCCATCGACATGATCCAAAGCCTTGGACAGCGCGCGTTTTCCGATCCATTGCGCCGAGGCCTGATCACCCAGCACCGGCCCCCACCCTCCGGCCAATCGGACTGTGCCAGCCTGTTGAGTCGCGATGAACGACCCCGTTCCGCAATGCGCAACAAACCCGTCTGCCGGACCTAGTGCCCCGCGCAAGGCGGCGCCGCGGTCATCTTCGATACGCACGTGGCGGCAAGGCAAAGCCGACGCCAGTTTTTGCGCGATCGCATCCCCCGTGATCCCGGCCAGGCCCAGATAGGTTGGCGCGTGCATGATGTCATTAACGGAGAGGCCGGACTGAGATACCAGAGCCCCTAGTCCCCGCTGCAATTCACCGAGGGCGGCGTCGAAATCAGTAGACACATTAGCCGCACCAACCTCGACCTTGTGGCGCGTTTTCCCGTCGCAAAGGGCAAGGCGACAGCGTGTTCCACCCCCGTCAGCAGCCAGAATCAGTGATTTTAAAGATCGAGTCATATAAAGACCTATATAATACCTTTTTCCATAAACAAAGTCCCAATTATAACCAAACGCGCAATTATGGCCAAATAATACTCGAATAAAGGGTAGTGAAATAAATGGTAGACTAATGGTATTTAAAAGGTATGATCGTGGGAACTCTTGGGGGAGAATCACGTGAACACGCCAGTAACGGAACAACTGCATCAGGATGCACACGGGCTGGATACCCGTCCGCTGATCGAGGTGGCAAACCTGCTGGCAACTTCGCAGGCATTGGCGGCGAAGGCTCCGTTGGAGGCCTTGGCGCCATTGTGTGGTGGCGCACAGGCGATGGCAAATTCCATCCGGTCGGGCGGTAAGCTTCGCTATCTTGCGGCGGGGTCTTCCGGCCTGATGGCCGCGTCAGATGCGTTGGAACTGGGGGGCACATTCTCAATCCCAGCATCACAAATCACCATCCATATGGCCGGCGGCCTGCCGACAACGGCTGAAATGCCCGGTGACGTCGAGGATGCGGTTGATGCGCTTGAAGATGAATTGGCCGACTTGCAGGAAAATGACACTCTGATAGCGGTTTCAGCCAGCGGAACGACACCCTATACGATTGCCGCGGCCAAGATGGCGCTGGCCAAAGTCGTGCCAGTCATCGGGATTGCCAATAATGCGGGATCACTATTGCTGCAACTGGCGGATCATGCCGTCTTGCTGCCTACGCCGCCCGAATTGATTTCCGGTTCGACCCGAATGGGTGCGGGAACCGCGCAGAAAATAGCGTTGAACATGTTGTCGACGCTTATGGCTGTCGAGCTTGGACACATTCAGGACGGCATGATGATCAATCTACGTGCAGATAATGACAAGCTGCGCGCGCGCGCCAACGGGATTGTCTGCCAGTTGGCGGGCGTGACCGCCGAAACCGCTGACGCAGCACTCAGGTCCACCAGTGGCGTACTGAAAAGCGCAGCGCTTGTTGCTGCAGGTGCCAAATCTGTCAAGGCGGCTGAGGCGCTGCTGGCAGAGACAGAAGGCCATTTGCGCCCTGCCATGAACCGACTGAAGTAAGATAACGAAACTATCAAACTGGGAGAAACCAAATGAAACGTAATGTCCTAAGCCTTGCCCTGATGAGCACCGCGCTTGTCGCAAGTGGTGCTTATGCACAAGATGCAACAATCACGATTGAAAGCTGGCGCAACGATGACCTTGCCCTGTGGCAGGAAAAGATCATCCCAGCTTTTGAAGCCGCCAATCCCGGCATCAAAGTCGTGTTTTCCCCGTCGGCCCCCGCGGAATACAACGCTGTTTTGAACTCGAAGCTCGAAGCCGGCTCTGCCGGTGATCTGATCACCTGCCGTCCGTTCGATGCATCGCTGGCGCTTTACGAAGCGGGTCATCTGACTGATCTGTCCGATCTGGATGCGATGAGCAATTTCTCGGACGTGGCAAAATCTGCTTGGCAGACCGATGATGCATCAGCCAGCTTCTGCGTTCCGATGGCGTCGGTGATCCACGGTTTCATCTATAACAAAGACGCGTTCAACGAGTTGGGTATCGAAGTGCCCACCACCGAGGCCGAGTTCTTTGCCGCCCTCGACAAGATCAAGGAAGATGGCACCTATATCCCAATGGCGATGGGGACCAACGACCAGTGGGAAGCCGCCACCATGGGCTACAACAACATCGGTCCAAACTACTGGAAAGGTGAAGAAGGTCGCCTTGCTCTGATCAAAGGTGATCAGAAACTGACCGATACTCAGTGGGTCGCCCCCTATGCGACGCTGGCCAAGTGGGCCGATTATCTGGGCGATGGGTATGAGGCACAAACCTATCCCGACAGTCAGAACCTGTTCACGCTGGGCCGCGCTGCGGTTTATCCTGCGGGCAGCTGGGAAATTTCGGGCTTCAACACGCAGGCCGACTTCGAAATGGGTGCATTTAAGCCGCCGGTCCAGAATGCAGGCGACACCTGCTATATTTCGGACCATACCGATATCGGCATCGGCATGAACGCGGCCAGCGAAAACCAGGAAGCGGCACGCACATTCCTGGCCTGGGTCGCAAGCCCCGAGTTTGCCAGCATCTTCGGAAACGCCCTGCCCGGTTTCTTTCCGCTCTCCAGCACTCCGGTTGAACTGGAAGACCCGCTGGCCAAGGAAATTGTCGGTTGGCGTGAGGAATGTGAAAGCACCATCCGTTCAACTTACCAGATCCTGTCGCGCGGCACGCCGAACCTGGAAAACGAGACCTGGGGTGCATCCGTGGCCGCTATCAAAGGCGCCGAAACACCAGAAGCACTTGGTCAGAAACTGCAGGACGGTTTGGCCAGCTGGTACGCACCGCACCAGTAAGCTCTAAGCCACTCACTCTAACCGGGCGCGGCCCGCGTCGCGTCCGGACCTTTTCCCGGAGAATCTCATGCAAACCCGCCGCTTTCGCTGGCACATCGCCGTTTTCCTCGCCCCTGCGGTGTTGGTCTACACGGCGGTGATGATCTTCCCCTTGTTCAATACATTGCGCCTTGCACTGTTCACCGAGGTTGATCAGACACGCGTCTACGTAGGCCTGCAGAATTTCCGCACGTTGTTCTTCGATCCGATCTGGTCCGAGCAGTTCTGGAACGCTTTGTGCAACAACTTCTGGTTCTTCCTGATCCACATGCTGGTTCAGAACCCCATCGGTATCGCTCTGGCAGCACTACTTTCGCATCCCCGCCTGCGGTTTGCGGCGCTCTACCGGTCTGCGATTTTCATCCCGACGATCCTCAGCTTTGTGATCGTGGGCTTTGCCTGGAAACTGATCCTGTCGCCACTGTGGGGTATCGCGCCTTCGATGCTGGACGCTATTGGCCTTAAGTCGTTGTTTGCGCCATGGTTGGGCAAGGAAGAATACGCCCTGACCACGTTGGCGCTGGTCTCAGTCTGGCAATTCGTTGGCATCCCGATGATGCTGATCTATGCCGCCTTGCTGT
Source organism: Ruegeria sp. I1 (assembly GCF_056532675.1). NCBI lineage: Bacteria > Pseudomonadati > Pseudomonadota > Alphaproteobacteria > Rhodobacterales > Roseobacteraceae > Ruegeria > Ruegeria sp. I1. Next base: position 127,948 of record NZ_JBQFNM010000006.1, read on the forward strand.
CGATCCCCGAAGAGATCCTTGAAGCCGGAGAGATCGACGGCATTACCGGAGCCTCAGCCTTCTGGAAAATCAAGCTACCGCTGATCATCCCTTCGATCGGGATCATCTCGATCCTCACTTTCGTGGGCAACTTCAACGCGTTCGACCTGATCTACGTGTCGCAAGGCGCGCTGGCGGGTCCGGATTTCTCGACCGATATCCTCGGCACCTTCATGTACCGCACCTTCTTTGGCTTCCAGCTGCAACTGGGTGATCCGCACATGGGATCGGCCATCGCTGGGGCCATGTTCGCGATCATCCTTGTGGGGGTCTGTATCTACCTCTTCGGCATCCAGACCCGGATGCGCCGGTATCAGCTGTGAGGGCGAACGGATGAACAAAGCACGCCATAACCCGCTGAACACAGCCGCCATGCACGGGGCGCTGATCCTCTACACGTTGATCGCCTTGTTCCCGGTCTTTGTGATCATCATCAACAGCTTCAAAACCCGCCGCTCGATCTTTCGCGAGCCTCTCGCCCTGCCCGACGCTGAGAGTTTCTCGCTGATCGGTTATCAGACCGTGATGAAACAGGGGGATTTCTTCCTCTACTTTCAGAACTCGCTGATCGTCACCGTTGTATCGCTTGCCTTTGTCCTGCTGTTTGGGGCCATGGCCGCCTTTGCGCTGAGCGAGTACAAGTTCAAGGGCAACACCCTGATGGGCCTATACCTAGCGCTAGGGATCATGATCCCGATCCGCATTGGCACCGTTGCTATCCTCGAGATGATGGTGGCGACTGGGCTGGTGAACACGCTTTGGGCGCTGATCTTGGTCTACACCGCACAAGGCCTGCCGCTGGCCGTGTTCATCTTATCCGAGTTCATGCGGCAGGTCTCGGACGACCTGAAAAACGCGGGCCGTGTCGACGGACTGTCGGAATACACGATCTTCTTCCGGCTGGTCCTGCCGCTTGTCCGCCCCGCCATGGCGACGGTCGCCGTGTTCAACATGATCCCGATCTGGAATGACCTGTGGTTCCCGTTGATCCTTGCCCCGGCTGAGGAGACCAAGACCCTGACACTGGGCAGCCAAGTCTTCATTGGCCAATTCGTCACCGACTGGAACGCGGTTTTGTCGGCACTATCCATGGCGATCCTGCCGGTGCTGGTGCTCTACGTTATCTTCTCGCGCCAGCTGATCCGGGGCATCACGTCAGGAGCTGTCAAATGACCCGGGTTCTGGTCGCCGGTCTCGGCAATATGGGCCTGAGCCACGCCCTGGCCCATCACCACCACCCGGACCCGCAGATCGTAGGTCTGGTGAACCGTTCCGGTCACGTGGACCATCCCGATCTTGCGAGTTATCCCGCGTATTCGGATTTTCAGGCTGCTCTGGCCGATACAAACCCGGATCTGGTGGTTGTCGCCACCTATTCCGACAGCCATGCCGATTTTGCTTGCGCCGCAATGGAAGCCGGCGCACATGTCTTTGTTGAAAAACCACTGGCGACCACGGTGGCTGATGCCAAACGCGTCGTCGCGAAAGCCATTGAAACCAAACGTAAACTGGTCGTCGGCTACATCCTGCGTCACCACCCGTCGTGGATGCGCCTGATCTCCGAGGCGCGCGACCTTGGCGGACCATATGTGTTCCGCCTGAACCTGAACCAACAATCGTCAGGCGCTGAGTGGGAGACACACAAGGCGCTCATGGAGACAACCTCACCCATCGTCGATTGCGGTGTGCACTATGTCGACGTGATGTGCCAGATCACCGACTCCGATCCCGTGCGCGTGCATGGCATGGGCCTGCGCCTTAGCGATGAGATCGCCGAAGACATGTATAACTACGGCCAGTTTCAGGTGGTCTTCGAGGACGGCTCAGTCGGCTGGTACGAAGCAGGCTGGGGTCCAATGATGTCGGAAACGGCGTTCTTCGTGAAAGACATAGTGTCGCCCAACGGATCGGTCTCGATCACCGATGGCAATAAGGGCGCATCGGCCGATATAGACGGTCACACCAAGGTGGGCGGCCTTCTGGTCCACCGCCCCGAGGGCGACCAGACAATCAACATGCCCGATGAACCCGGCCATCAGGAACTCTGCGATGCGGAACAAGCCTATATGCTGCGCGCCATTGCTGAAGACATCGACCTGACCCGCCACATGAACGACGCCGTGCAATCGCTGGCCATCTGCCTCGCTGCAGATGAAAGCATCCGCACCGGCCAACCTATTTCGCTGAAAGAGGCACGCCCATGACCGCCCTGACGCTTACAAACGTGAACAAGTCCTTCGGCACTGTTGAGGTCTTGAAGGACATCAATATCGAGGTGGAAGACGGCGAATTTGTCGTTTTCGTCGGCCCATCGGGCTGCGGCAAATCCACCCTGCTGCGCGTGATCGCAGGGTTGGAGGATGTGACCTCGGGCGAAGTGCGCATCGGCGGAGAGCTGATGAACCTAACCCCACCTTCAAAACGCGGCATCGCGATGGTGTTCCAAAGCTACGCGCTCTACCCCCACCTGAATGTGCGCAAGAACATGTCTTTGGCTTTGAAACAGGAAGGTCAGAGCAAGCAGGTCATCGAAGAGCGTGTCACCAAAGCCAGCAAGATGCTCAACCTTGAACCCTATATCGACCGCTACCCGTCCGAGCTGTCTGGCGGTCAACGCCAACGGGTGGCCATCGGTCGCGCCATCGTTCGCGAACCCAAACTGTTCCTGTTTGACGAGCCGCTATCCAATCTGGATGCCGCCCTGCGCATGAACACAAGGTTGGAAATCGCCAACCTGCACCAACAACTCGATGCCTCGATGATCTACGTCACCCATGACCAGACCGAGGCGATGACGCTGGCCGACAAGATCGTGGTCCTGCGCGACGGGCGTGTTGAACAGATTGGCAGTCCGATGGAACTGTATAACAATCCGGCGAACCAGTTTGTGGCTGGTTTCCTCGGCGCGCCGTCGATGAACTTCTTCCCAGCCAGCCTGATCGGCGAGGGCGCGGATGTGACAACGGGTATCCGGCCTGAGGATCTTTTCTTGTCAGATGACGGCCCGGTTACCGCAGATGTCACCCATGTCGAGCATTTGGGCGGCGACACCAATGTCATCGCGATGATGCAAGACCACCAGATCACCGCGCGCCTGTTCGGCCAGCACCAGGTTGGTGCAGGTCAAACGATCCGCTTCGGATATGAACCCGGTCGAGTTTATCGCTTTGATGCCGATGGTGCGCGCCTTATGTGACGCGCACTGTTTCGGTTTCAAACGAACCGATTGACGTAGTTTTCCAACTTCTCCTGACGCCCGGACCTTGGGGCCGGATTAACGCCATCAGACAAAACACGCGCGGTGATGTCGTCCAGAGTACTGGTCAGCATGGCTTGGGCTTCGGGTGCGTCCCAACCCGCATATCTTTCGGACAAGGCCGCCTCCAGCCCGCCATCTTCGAGCATCGCAGCTGCGGCCTTCAGGCCGCGGGCACAGATGTCCATCCCCCCTACATGTGCGGCAATCAGGTCATCGGCATCGATAGATTGACGGCGAATTTTAGCGTCGAAATTCGTACCACCCGAAGTGAACCCGCCTGATTTCAGGATGTAGTAATAGGCCAACGCAACTTCGGGCGTGTTGTTGGGGAACTGATCCGTGTCCCAGCCTGACTGATAATCATTCCGGTTCATATCGATGGACCCCAACATCCCTTCTGCCGTGGCAACTGCGATCTCATGCTCGAAGCTGTGACCGGCGAGGATGGCATGGCCCTGTTCCAGGTTCAGCTTCACCTCATCTTCGAGACCATATTTCCTGAGGAACCCGATGCAGGTGGCCGCATCATAGTCATACTGATGTTTTGAGGGCTCCTGAGGTTTGGGCTCGACCAGAATGGCACCTTTGAAACCGATCTTATGTTTGTACTCGACCACCATATTCAGGAACCGGCCCATATGGTCCAACTCGGTGCCCATGTCGGTGTTCAACAGGGTTTCATACCCTTCGCGTCCCCCCCACAGCACATAGTTCTCTCCGCCCAGTTTGTGGGTTGCATCGATGCAGGATTTCACTGTGGCTGCGGCAAAGGCAAACACCTCAGGATCAGGGTTCGTGCTTGCCCCCGACATCCAGCGCCGGTGGCTGAACATATTGGCGGTCCCCCACAGCAGCTTCGTGCCCGACGCCTGCATCTTTTCACCGATATAGTCCGTGATCTCTTCAAGCGTTCTCAGATTATCGGCGAAATTCCCCTGCTCGGGCCTGACATCTGCATCGTGCCAGCAGAAATAGGGCTGACCAAGGATATCAAACATCTCAAATGCGATGTCCGCTTTCAGGCGGGCTCGGCCCATATCGTCCTGCGGGTGCCAGGGTCGTGTGAAGGTAGCGCTGCCGAAGGGGTCACCGCCCTCCCAAGCAAAGGAATGCCACCAGGCGACCGCAAAGCGAAGGTGATCTTCCATCCGCTTGCCCAGGACAATTTCGTCTGGATTGTAGTGACGGAAGGCCAGCGGGTTTGTGCTGTCCGGACCACCAAACTCAACCGGCCCGATCCCGTCGAAGAATCCGCTTGTCATATCCTTCACCTCATTCTGCCTTTTCGCCGGGTTTCTTGCCCAGAATGATCATCGACAGCAGATCGTCATCGGTGACATCCGCAATATCCACGGTTCCGACCAGCTTGCCGTTCTTCATAACCGATGCGCGGTCGCACAGGTCCATGACTGCATGCACATCATGGTCAATCAGGAAAATCCCGATCCCCTGGGCCTTGAGCTGGTGGATCAGATCGGCCACCATCTGAGTCTCATGCGGACCCAGTGCGGCGGTCGGCTCGTCCATAATCAAAATACGAGCATTGAAGTATACAGCGCGCGCGATAGCCACGGATTGACGCTGCCCACCGGACAGAGCCGAAACCGGATCGTTGAACTTCTGAAAGTTCGGGTTGAGCTGCGCCATGATCTTGCGGCATTCTGCTTCCATCGCCGCGTCATTGACCAGACCCAAAGGCGTTACCATTTCACGCCCAAGGAACAGGTTTGAGGTGGCATCCAGGTTGTCGGCCAAAGCCAGCGTCTGGTAGATCGTCTCGATATTGTTGGCCCGCGCGTCCCGTGGATTGCCGATCTCGACGGAATTGCCGTCAATCAAAATCTCACCGTGGTCCATCTGGTAAGCACCAGACAAAACCTTGATCAGAGTCGATTTTCCGGCCCCGTTATGGCCCAACAGTCCAACAACTTCTCCGGGATAAAGATCGACCGAGACCTGATCGACAGCCTTGATCCCACCGAACGAGATGGAGATATCCCGCATCTCGACCAAGGGTGCGGCACCGGATCCACGACCGGTATTCGGGGTCGTTTTTTGCGTTTCCTGAGCTTGCATCACTTAGCCCCCAATCGCTTGCGATAGACGATGTCGATATAGACCGCCAGCACCAACACGCTGCCGACAACGATGTTTTGGAAAGGCGCATCGACGCCCACCATGGCCATGCCAGACTGAAGCGCCTGCATGATCAGGGCTCCAAGAATGGCACCATAGATCGTACCGATCCCACCCGACAGTGCCGTGCCGCCAATCACAGCAGCAGCGATGACGCGCAGTTCATCCAACGTGCCGATATCGTTCGAGTGATTGGCCAGCCGGGCCGACGCAACGACCGCTGAGACGGCACAGAGGAACCCCATGAGGGCAAAGATTTTCACTGTCAGCAACCGGGTGTTGATGCCAGAAAGCTCGGCTGCGTCCGGGTTGCCTCCGGTGGCGAAGATGTACCGCCCGAACCGTGTTTTGCGCGCCACCACGGTCAGGCTGACCGCGACGATGATCAGAATAAGGACCGAGATCGGGATGCCATATCCAACAACCAGCCCCTCTGGCATGATCTCTCCGCGTGCTTCGAACATACGCTCCAGCCTGCGGGTCGGGATGGCATAGCTGTTTACGATGAACACATATCCCAGAATGGCGATGGCAATGATCGCAGCGAGGGTTGATTCCGCCCAGACTGGTTTGACTGGGAACCCATGCGCTGCTTTGGCGCGACGCCCGCTCCACAAGGCCCAAATTGCGATGACAGTTGCAAACAGTCCGAACAGCCAACTGACAGTCGTGCCCAAGGTCCCATTGGTTCCGCCAAACATCAGGAAGGTGCTGTCCAGCGGTCCGATGGTCTGGCCACTGGTCATGTACCAAGCCACGTTTCGCCAAACCAGAAAGCCGCCCAGTGTTACGATAAATGCCGGTATGGTCAGATAGCCAACCATCCATCCGTGAAAAGCACCGATCAGCGTACCTACAAGAAGCCCAACAACGATCGTAATCGCCCATGTCAGCGGGTTGTTCAGCCCCAACCCCAACATATGCGGCAACAGCTCCGTCTGGGTCATTGCCATTACAGCCGAAGTTGTCGCCAGCAGCGCACCGACAGATAGATCGATATGGCGGGTCACGATGATGAATACCATGCCGCAGGCCATGATGGCGACCGAGACGGTCTGAATCGACAGGTTGAACAGGTTTCGGGGTGTCAGAAATCGCCCATCCGTGACGATGTTGAACCCGATACACAGGATGACAAAGGCGCCGATCATACCCAAAAGCCGCATATCCAGTTCCAGTTGCTGGAACAGGTTGGGCTTGTTTTTTTGGGGTACCGGCTGAGACGAAGTTTCGGTCATTTCCGATCTTTCAATATCAGCAAAGGTCCCTGGCCCAAGCAAAAGGGCCAGGGAATTTAGGTTTAGTTACAAGGTGCAGGTCCGTTCTCGACACCCTGGCATAGGGCGTCCTGCGAGATCCAACCGGCGTCCACAACAACACTCAGATTGTCTTTGGTGATCGGAACCGGGGCCAAAAAGACAGATGTCATTTCGGTGCCACCGGGCGAGGTCCAGCTAACTGCGCCGTCGACATCCCCAGCGCTAGTTCCGCTGCTGAGCGCAACAGCGATTTCACCGGCTGCTTTACCCAGCTCACGGGCGTCTTTCCAAACTGATACAGTTTGTGTGCCCAAGGCAACGCGGTTTAGCGCAGCGTGGTCGCCATCTTGACCTGAGACAGGGATACCTTCCATCCCTTGCGCTGTCAGTGCCGCGACAACACCACCAGCAGTACCGTCATTCGAGGCGACGACCGCGTCAACGTTGTTCTCGTTGGCGGTCAGGATTTGCTCCATGTTCCGCTGCGCGTTTGCGGGCAGCCAGCCATCTGTATAGGCCTCACCCACGATCACAATGTCACCGCTGTCGACAGCCGCGCCAATGATTTCTTGCTGACCGCCACGCAGGAAGTCTGCGTTTGGATCGGTCGGCGAGCCTTTGATCATGACATAGTTGCCCTTGGGCATTGCCTCGAAAACCGCGCGTGCTTGCATCCGACCCACTTCGACATTGTCAAAGGTTAGATAAAAGGCGCGATCATCTTCGATCAGTCGGTCATAGGCGATCACAGGAATACCTTCATCGGCGGCGGCCTGAACGGCGGGGCCGATGGCCTGTGCGTCCTGCGCCAGAATGATCAGAGCGTCTACACCCTGAGCGATCAGGCTTTCGATATCAGACAACTGTTTTGCCGAAGACGATTGTGCATCAGCCGAGATGTATTCAGCACCACCGGCTTCCAACGCCGACTTGATGGCAGCTTCGTCGGTCTTCCAACGTTCTTCTTGAAAGTTGGACCAGCTTACGCCGACAACCGGTTCAGCGAAGGCCGCCGATCCCATCAATGCAACCGCAGCCGAAAGGCTGAGAAGTTTTTTCATGATTTCCTCCCGTTTTTCCAAGCCATCTCGAAGTCGATTCGTGGCTTTCAGAATCGGGAGTAGCATATTTATTTCAGTCAGTAAAATATTTAGTCTGTTCGAAACTCAAAAATGCCCATAAATTGATAGGAAGATCAGATTCGGATGGGCAAGATGCTGAAAAGCAAAGCTTCTCAAACTTCGATAGAACAGCGAAACACGACCCGCATGCGGGTTCTCGACCATATCCGAAGCCGGGATTCAGTCTCGCGCATCGATATTGCCAGTGCGCTTCAGACCAGCCCTGCCACGGTTACATCAGCCACTGCAGACTTGATTTCAGCCGGTTTGATCAAAGAGGTTCCAGGCGATCCACCCTTGAAATCGTCCAAGCGGGGCCGCCCGCGGGTTTTGCTGCAACTGGATGGAGGATCTTACCTTGTGGCGGGGCTCAAGGTTGCGCGTCATGCGATGTCGGTGATCCTGGTTGATTTTCAGGGCACGCCTTTGGCTTCGTACAACCATCCGCTGGCCGACGCACAGATGGCGCCCGAGGTTTTTGTCAGGACTATTCGCGACGCACTGCAAGAAGCCAGCGCACAAATTGGCAAAACGCTAGAGGATTTGTCCGGGGTCTCAATTGGCGTTGCTGGGCTTGTTGATGCAGAAAACAACTTTGTCCATTGGTCGTCATCCCTGACGGAAAGAAACATCGATTTCAGTCAGATCCTCCCAAAGGAGATCCCCTGCCCAGCCTTTATCGAAAACGACGCCAATCTTGTCGCCAAGGCCGAACAGCATTTTGGCTACGGCAAAGGCTTAAGGAACTTCCTTGTCGTAACCATCGAACATGGTGTGGGTCTTGGCATCGTTCTAGATGGCAAGCTCTATCGCGGAGAAAGGGGCTGCGGGGCGGAATTCGGGCATGCCAAAGTGCAGCTAGACGGTGCGCTATGCCAATGCGGCCAGCGCGGGTGCCTTGAGGCCTATGTAGGCGACTACGCACTGATCCGCGAGATGACAGTTGTGGATCAAAACCAAAGCCCAAAGACTGTTGCCGATATCTACGACAAAGCGCGAAGCGGTGATGTAATGGCCGCTTCGGTTCTTGGACGTGCGGGCCAGATGTTTGGCCTGGGGATTTCCAATCTGATCAATCTGTTTGACCCCGAATGCATCATTCTGTCTGGCGGTCAAAAAGGGCTGGAGCATCTCTATTCGGATGAGGTGATGGCCCGTATCCGCAGCGGCGTTGTGAATGTGGATACCCCTCTGCCCGAGATCAAAGTACACCATTGGGGTGATCAGATGTGGGCCAAGGGCGCAGCGGCCTATGCGATCGAGCAGGTCTCGATTCTCAAGGTCAAGGACATCCCTGCACATGCGTCCTGAGCTGTTTGTCCTTCTGATGTTGCCCTCGGCACTAGAGGCGGAGGTGCAAACCCCGCATTTCACACCGGTCGAGATTGCAAACCATATCTACGATGGCGGGTGGGAGCATTTTGTAGGTGGCGGAGTGGCCGTCGTTGACTGCGATGGGGATCAACTTCCTGAGCTGTTCGCAGCAGGGGGCGAGAACCCGTCGCAGCTGTTTCGAAATATTTCATCAGGCAGCATTTCATACGATGCCAATACGCCCGAAGAACTGAAACTAACGGGTGTAACTGGCGCCTATCCGCTGGATATCGACAGCGATGGCATTCTGGACCTCGCCATACTGCGAGTCGGCCCCGATCTGCTGTTGAAGGGCGCGGCGGATTGTCGATTCAGCCCTTTCACCACGCTTGGGTTCCAATCAGACGATCATTGGACAACCGGGTTTTCAGCGACTTGGGAGGATGGGCAAAGCCTACCAACCCTTGCCTTTGGCACATATGTCGACCGCAGCAATCCAGATGGTCCGTTCGAAGCCTGCGGCCCAACGGTTTTGTACCGACCACAGGGCGACAGCTATCTGCCACCGGCGCATCTGGAGCCGGGCTATTGTTCTCTATCAGTTCTGTTCTCCGACTGGTCTCGGGCCGGACGCGCGGACCTGCGTGTCAGCAATGATCGCCACTACTATGTAAAGGGAGGTCAGGAGCAGCTATGGGCAATGGAACCAGACCCCACACTCTACTCTGCCGAGGATGGGTGGTTGCCCTATTCAATCTGGGGCATGGGCATCGCGTCGCGTGATCTGACCGGAGACGGCTTCCCAGAAGTCTATCTCACCTCAATGGGTGATCAGAAATTGCAGATGTTCGACCCCGAAGCCAAGGGGCCGACCTGGAGCGACGCGACCTATGATCGAGGCACAACGGCCCATCGGCCCCATACGGGTGGGGATGGTCGCCCTTCAACCGGATGGCACGCACAATTCGGGGACGTCAACAACGACGGACGGGATGATATTTTCGTGGCCAAAGGCAATGTGGAACAGATGCCCGATGCGGCTCTGAACGACCCAAACAACCTGCTTCTGCAGGAACCGCAGGGTCAGTTCGCAGAAGCGTCGGTGGCGGCAGGCATCGCCTCGATGGCAAAGTCGCGCGGTGCGGCTTTGGCGGATCTCAACATGGACGGCTGGCTAGATCTGGTGGTTGTCAATCGAGGCTCGGCGCTTGAGCTGTATGAGAGCCAAACCCAGAACGGAAATTGGCTATTGGTCGAGGTTTCTCAGGACCGTTCAAACCGGTTTGCTGTGGGGGGGTTTATCGAGATAAAGACGCCTGCAGGCCTACAGACCCGTGAAATTACCGTCGGCGGCGGGCATGCCAGCGGTATCGCCGGACCGCATCACTTTGGTCTGGGCGCGACCAACACAGTCAAAGCGCGAGTTATCTGGCCAGATGGGCAGATCGGAGACTGGCAAGCGTTTGAAGCCAACCAGAGCATTCGGATCGAACGTTAGTCAGCGGTCGACTGGCAACCCGCTGGGTACCTGATCCGGGATACCGAGCCGCACCGCAGGGTCCTCAAGACTGGTCAGGAAGGCCAGAATTGCATTGAGCTCCTCATCCGTCAGGCTGACCTCTGCCAATTCATTTGCGCTGGCTATCGCGTCTACGTGGTCCGGGTCCAGCAAAGCCTTTTGATCAGACGCCCCGGGAAACGTCGGCAGCAGAGCCATATCAGCCGAGTAACTGCGCAAGGCTCTTTCCGGATCAAGGTGGTGACGCACCACATCTTCGAGTCGCGCATAGGCACCGCTATGACCATAAGGTGCCGTCAGTGTCACATTGCGCAGCGACGGCGTGCGAAAGGCGAAGGCATCACTTTCGCCCCCTGTGACACGTAACCGACCGTCATCGCGGACATGGCTTTCAAATCGCGCGCTTTTTCCAGGCCCGATCTGAGGCATGGCAATAGCATGAAAGCTGTGATCCGTTTGAAACCAGCCCGCGTGGCAGGTGCTGCATCCTGCCTGACCGTAGAAAAGATCGGCCCCCAGTTGCGCATCTGGTGTCAGAGGTTCCTCACCACGCATGGCCCGGTCAAAGGGGCTGTTGTCAGCGCGCCATTCGAAGGCGATGAAATTCGCGATCACATTGGCGATGGCGGTGAAGGTGATTTCCTCTCCGGGCGACACCCGATCAAACCGCGCCTGATATTCTGGTATCGCCGCAACGCGGGCTGCGATCAGGTCCCACGCCCCGCCTTCCTGAGTTATCAGGCCAAGACGCACAGCCTGACTGACATCATTCTCAGAATAGTGACCTGCCATCTCATCCGGTGACAGCACAGGAAACATCGCCTGCGCAGCCAATGCCGATTGGAACCCGGGTCGCATATTCGTGCCCAGTGGAGTGCGGATGCCGTTTGGCTGAGTCAGATCAGCCTCAAGCCGACCATCATGAAAGAACGTCTTGAATTCGGCCGCGCCGAGGTTCCAAAGCGCGGGCGAATTTCGCGGAATGCGCTGTTCGGGTAAGTTGTTCGGATCAAGCGCGCGTTCGGGCCCTAGACCCACACCCCCTTCGCCGATCCCCAGCGACAAACCATCGGATGTTCCGAGGTCAGGATGATGACAGGTCGCACAGCTTATGTTTCTATTGCCCGACAGGATCGGGTCGTAGAACAGTAGTTGGCCCAATTCGACGGCTTCGAGACCGGGTTCAACAAATACTGGGCGCGGACCCAAATCGAGCGATGTTGCGTTTGCGGCTGATGCGAAGACAAAACCCCCGACAGCCAGTGTTGCGATCAATCTCATGCTGCGCCCTCGGTGATTTCTAAGGTCAGGGTCTGGCGATAGGGACGTTTGGGAGTACATATAATTGACGGAAAGGTCGTAACATTCGGCGCATTGGGGTATCCCGATGGCTCGATACACAGGCCCGCTCTGGGAGCGAAAGGGTCAGACAGACCTCCGCCGGTGTAAATCTGAGCACCGGGCTGATCGGACCAGAGCTTCAGTTTCAACCCATTCGGCGCGATGACTTCGGCGACGGGTTGTTTGGCGGCCGTTCCGAACACAAAGAAATGATCCAAATCTGCCCCAGCTTCCTTGATAGCTTTGGCAGAGCTGAAATCCATCGAGCCCCCGGCGGTCTTAGACACCGGGCCAAACGCTATTCCCTGATCGTCGGTGTCCAGATATCGGGCTGAGGCCAGTTTTAGAAGATGATCGGAAACGCCCATTGTGCCGCCCAACGAATAGTAATTGTGCTGCGCGATACTGATCGGTGTTGGACGATCCGTATGAGCAAGAATCGAATAGTTCAGACGTGGATATTCGAGTGTGACGCGCAGTTCGAACTGCACCTGCCCTGGAAAGCCGCAATCTCCATCCGGTGAGTTTAGGCGCAACACTGCCTCATTCTCGGCAACCTGAGTGAGGGTCCAATGTTGGTGCGAAAGGCCCAAGCGCCCACCATGTAGAATGTTCTGGCCTTCATTTGCATCCAGCGCGAACCGCGCCTTGTCCAATGCAAATGACGCACCTGCGATGCGGTTGGCAACGCGACCGACGATGGCGCCCAGATAATTACGATCCGGCAGGTAATCCATCGGATCATCATAGCCCAGGATCATAGGGATGCCCTTGTACCACCAGCCTTGGGTGATCGCCCCATAGCTCAGCAGGCACACGCGCATTTCACCACTTTCGAGGGTGGCTTGCTGGATCACTTGTCCGGTCATCTTTGCGCAAGCGGAGCCAGCGCCGCATAATATTGGCGATAGCTTTGGTACGCCTGCTCGTATGCGGCAAATAGATCGGCGCGTGGCTCGATAATGCTGCCCACCTCAGGCGGCGACATAACATCGGTGGGTTCAGCACCACTGGCTGCACAAATTGCAAGGCGTGCAGCCCCAGTTGCCGCACCGAATTCGCCGCCTCTTGGCAGAGCCAGGGGTATTTGCAACACGGTCGCCAGTGTTTCCAGCCAATACTGGGATTGCGCCCCACCGCCAACGGCCATCAGGCTGCTGGGCTCGGTTCCCGTGCTTCTGAGCACTTCAAGGCAATCTCGCATGGCAAAACCGACGCCTTCCATTACCGCTTGTGTCAGATCAACGGGGCCCGAGGAGACATCAAGGCCCAGAAAAGCGCCTCGGATGACGCTATCATTATGCGGTGTTCGTTCTCCGGACAGATAGGGCAAGAAGCGAGTTACGGATGGCCCTTTGGGGGATCTGGGCAACGCGTCGGCCAAGTCACCGACGGATTGCCCAAGATTTCGAGATAACCAGTTCATGCAGTTGGTCGCAGACAGAATGACCCCCATCTGAATCCACCGGCCGGGCACTGCGTGGCAGAAGCAATGGACCGCCGTCTCGGGCTTGGGTGCGTATCTGTCGCGGGCCACCAACAAAACGCCCGAAGTGCCAAGCGACAGAAAACCTCCCCCATCTTCAACACTGCCAATCCCGCAGGCCGCGGCTGCATTGTCCCCTGCCCCACCAGCAATAACCACCTGCCCCGAAAGATCCCAGTCTTGCCTCAGCTCTGACCTGAGTTCTCCGCCCGCTTCGCTGCCTTCAACCAGCCGGGGCATCTGGTCCAAACGCATATGGCTTAGCCGCAGTGCGGTTTCTGACCAGGTGCGGGTGCTGACATCTAGCCATGACGTGCCGGCGCTATCAGACATGTCACTGATGCACTCACCAGTCAGCCAAAGCCTTAGATAGTCTTTGGGCAGGAGCACCTTAGCTACTCTGGCATAGACATCCGGCTCATGCGTCCGCACCCAGTCCAGCTTGGGCGCTGTAAAGCCCGGAAAGACAATGTTGCCGGATATGGCCCGCATGTCTGCGATCTGGTCCAACTTGGCTGCTTCCTGCGCGGCACGCGTGTCGTTCCACATAATACAGGGGCGCAACACATTCAGATCGTTATCCAACAAGGTTGCCCCATGCATATGACCGCTTAGGCCAATCCCGCGCAGCTTGGAAAACTCAGTTTCATGCTCTGCCCTGATCTGGGCAATCACCGCTCTGCAGGCATCGATCCAATCCTCAGGCGCCTGCTCGGACCATCCGGATTGCGGATAGGAGGTAGCAATCTCGTGTTCGGCACTGCCGATGACGGTGCCAGCCTCCTCAATAAGAACACCCCTGAGCCCTGAGGTGCCCAAGTCCAGACCGAGATACACGGCGATCTCCCCCTTATTATTTTATTAACTAAAATTATTACCTATGCGCGCGTTGTCAACATCGGTCTTTGACAGATGCTATATCGCATGCCGACTACGACAAGCCTAAGCTTTTGTTGCGTATCAACTAGCATCAACCGGTTTCAGGGCGTTCGGTTCGAACATTCACAAACCGGTTTTTGATCATATGGCAAACAAAGCTTGATCTCGGTGGGTGATGTCTCGTTAAATGAGAACGAGTCTCACCATTCGATGGTATCCCGACTATATGCACCTAGAGCGTTTGATCAGCTTGCTAGAAACTATCGCCGTCATCGGTCGGCCTGTTTCGGTTGCTGAGGTGCAGATGGCCAGCGGCCTTCCCAAACCAACATGCTACCGGCAGGTACAATCGCTTTTAGACCAGGGCCTGATTGAGGATCCAATCGGAGATGGGCGCTATGTGATTGGTGATCGCCTGATCCGCATCGCGTTGCTCGGCAAGTCCGATATCGATGTGCGCCGCGTGTCCGCCCCGGCATTGCGCGCGGCGGCTACGACCTTCAACGAAACGGTTTTTCTGGCCCGATTTCGAGACAGCAAGATCGAAATCATCCATGTCGAAACCCCCGAAGACCCGGCCCGTGCATTTGTGCATCCTGGCCTCGGGGAACGCCCTTTGCATGCGTGTTCCTGCTCGATGGCGATAGCGGCCTTTGCCGAGCCGGGTTTTCAGGACACCATCCTGAACGGCGCGCTCAGGGCCTTTACAGATCATACCAAAACGACGCGCGAAGAGCTGATTGAGGCGTTCAAGGTGATCCAGCAACAGGGTTTTGCCGATTGCGACCAGGAAATTGATATTGGCATCGCCAGCGTTGCGGCCCCAGTGGCTGTTGGCCGGATCGGGGTCACATTCAGCGTCGGCGCCGTTGGGCCGGTACGACGATTTGGAACTGACTACAGACAAGAAATTGGGGAGCAACTCAAAGACCTAGCCACAAAGGTCAGCGGCGCGATCCAACTGTGCAATGTTGGAGGTGTCTAGAGCAGAGATTCATCAAGACCTACAGGCGAACCCCAGTGAGGTGGGGTAAACAAAAGGGAGGACTACCATGAACTTACGACCAGATCCGACGTTTCACGCGTCACCCAAACTGGCGATGGAAGCGCCGGTCGAAAATTTTGCCTTCACCATTATGCTGGGCAAAGACGCCAGCCATCACGATGGGCTGGCCGTGATCGATCTTCGAAATGGCTCGGACACTTATGGACAAATTGTGCATACGGTCATGACGCCCACGACCGGAGACGAGTTTCATCATTTCGGCTGGAACGCCTGTTCTTCGTCCTTGTCCCCGCTCTCAGGTCATGCCTTTCTGGAGCGGCGCTATCTGATCGTGCCAGGTATCAGATCAAGCCGCATCTACATCTTCGACGTCAAAGAGCCGCTGAAGGCCAAAATTCACAAAATCATAGAGCCCGAGGAAGTCTTTGCCAAAACCGGCTACTCGCGGCCCCACACGATCCATTGTGGTCCTGAGGGGATTTATGTCTCAACCTTGGGTGGCGCTGGCCCCGATGGCATAGATGGACCTCCGGGCATTTTCATCATGGACTGCGAAACCTTCGATATCATCGGGCGCTACGAGATGGATCGTGGCAAGCAAGATAAGCACTATGATTTCTGGTGGAACCTGCCGCAAGACTACATGGTCAGTTCAGAATGGGGCTTGCCGCCACAGTTTGAAGGCGGCGTTGTACCCGAGGATTTGCTGAGTAACAAATACGGGCATTCGATCCATTTCTGGGACCTGCGGGCACGCAAGAACATCCAGACCATCGACTTTGGCGAGAACTACCAGATGGCTCTGGAAATCCGCCCGGCCCATGATCCGACAAAGTCTTATGGGTTCTGCGGTGTTGTGGTGGATACCACCAATCTGCAAGGGGCGATCTTTACATGGTGGCGCGAAGATGACGGGACCTGGAACTCGAAGAAGGTGATCACCATTGATCCCCGCCCCGAAGACCCGGACAATCTGCCCGAACTACTGAAAGGGTTCAGTGCTGTGCCGCCTCTGGTCACCGATATCGACCTCAGCCTGGATGACAAATACCTCTATGTCGCGTGCTGGGGTCTGGGTGAGATGCACCAATACGATGTCTCTGATCCGTTCAATCCAGTTCTAAACGGCAAGGTCGAACTGGGTGGGATCGCGCGCGAGACCAAGCATCCCAATGGCAAAGACTTTATCTACGGCCCGCAAATGGTTGAGATCAGCCGGGACGGCAAACGTGTGTATTGGACCAACTCGCTCTATTCAACTTGGGATAACCAGTTCTATCCGCATCAGGAAGGCGGCCAGATGGTGATGGCCAACGTGGGAGACGATGGCAGCTTTGCGTTGGATCCAGATTTCTACATCAACTTCCCCGAGAACACGCGCGCGCACCAGATTCGTCTGGAAGGCGGCGACTGCTCGACTGACAGCTTCTGCTATCCTTCCGTGTAAGTTCGGATGGAAGATCTGACTTTGACGGCCCTTTGGTGGGCCGTCATTTTCTCTGGCTTATATCATGGAATAAACCCCGGCATGGGCTGGCCCTTAGCAGTGTCCGCTGCGTTGATGGAGCGTAAGCCCACGGCCATGGCCAAGGCGCTTTTGATGCTAGCGCTGGGGCATTTCCTGGCGATGATCGGTATTCTGCTGCCGTTCTCGCTGATGATCATTCTCGTCGAGCGCGAAACCGAAATCCGCCTGGGTGCCGGCGTGATCGTGATTGCTATGGGTATTTACCTGTTGATCAATCGAAAACACCCCAAGATATTGGCCCGTGTTCATCCGGCGCGTTTGGCGCTTTGGTCATTTCTGGCCGCGATGGCACACGGCGCAGGGCTGATGCTGGTTCCGATATATCTGGGAATTTGTGGTTTGCTTGAGCCGGGCAATGTGGCCACGACGGGCCATGCTGCAGCGCAAACCCTGATGAGCAATGATGTCTTTACGGCCTTCACAGTGGCTGCGGTTCATACCCTTGCCATGACGTCAGCCGGAGCGTTGATCGCTGTGTTCGTCTATCATTGGCTCGGCCTCAAATTCATCTCGAAAAGCTGGTTTAATCTGGATGTTGCCTGGGCGATCAGCCTGATCATAGTGGGCGCATTCGGCATCTGGTCGGCCTATGCAGGACATTGAGATGATATGTATGCACCCCTGTTTAGCCACCCGTTTTCTAGCCTCTTGAGCCGCATGTGACCGGCGCGTTTTATGATCACGCCGCTTGTCGAACGTTATAATATTTCATATCTGTCAATTGCAGAATCCGCATCCGTTGACAATTGGAACATCTCAGATGGCGACCCCTGACAATCGCATACCAGTCACCTTGCTCACCGGCTTTCTGGGCGCGGGCAAAACGACAGTGTTGAACCATCTTATACGCGACCCAGAAGCCGGTCGCATAGCGGTGATCATGAATGAGTTTGGCGATGCGGGACTGGACCATGATCTAATCGAGGAATCGACCGAGGATGTGGTGTTGATGCAATCCGGTTGCCTGTGCTGTTCGATCCGGGGCGATTTGGCGAATACGTTCGCCCGCCTGTTCGTCCGCCGAGAACGAGGCGAACTTCGCTTTGATCGCGTGGTCATCGAAACCACAGGGATCGCTGATCCGGGTCCAATTTTGCATACAATGGTTATCGACGACCTAATCGCACCAAACTTCCGCTTGGATGGCGTCGTCTCCTTGGCTGATGCGGCAACCGGCCCTCGCACCCTTGATGCGCAGTTTGAAGCGGTCAGCCAGATCGCGATGGCCGATCTGATCGTCCTGACCAAAACCGATCTTGTAACCCCGACCGACCTCAAACGGTTCACAGCTAGGTTGAGAGGGATCAACGGAACCGCCCAACGCATAACCGCCCGGCATGGGCAGGTTCCGATCGGCGCGCTGTTCGGCTTATCTGCGATGCGCGGCAGCGCCACACCGGATGATCTTTCGGATTGGCTTGGGTCAGAAAAACCAAAGCCCGACCCGTTGGCTGGGTTGTCAGGGTTTGCACCAAAGGTGATCACATCTGAGCCCATACCCCTGCCCCCCTCGGGCACTCATTTCCACCATGACAGTCGTATAGGTTCAGCTTCAATCGAGGTCGCCGATCCTATACCCGCACGTGTTTTTGATCTTTGGCTGGAAACGCTGGTCGAACTCAAAGGCCCAGACATTCTGCGCATGAAAGGCATCATTCATGTTCAAGGCATGGAATGGCCCTTTGTTTTTCATGGGGTGCAGCACATTTTCGACGCTCCGGTGCCGCTAAAATCATGGACCGGAGGCGACACGACAAGCCGCATTGTCGTGATCGCACGTGATATCGAAAAGGGCGATCTAAAAGCCAGCCTGGAAATGCTGCGATTGCATTCTCAGAGCCTTGATACGCGCCTAGACGGCATGATGACCCACGTCACCGAGATGTCGGATTGATTGATTTCAACGTCTCAGATTTTCGACTGGCTATGAGCGACTGACGCCCAGGGCAAATACAGCAAAGGCTGCCCGCAGTTTCAAAATCAGTGTAGGTTAAACTACTCGTCAGCTTTCGGATATATGAATCCGTTCACCGGATATGGTTTGCCGTAGCGACCGGGCTGGCTTTCGACACGGACCAGTGTCCAGTCGTTATTCTTAGACACGTCCCGCACACCCATTTTCAACGACACTTTGTTGCGGTGCCAATTGGCGTGATTTATAATAACTTGCCGATCATCAACGATCTCTGACACAACCGCGACATGGCCCAAAGACATTCCGCGCGTCGCCCGAAATGACATTACCGCACCCACAGTCGGGTCTGCACCCCGATCGTAAGTCTTGTGCGCCTTACCCCACCAGTCCTTGGCGTTGCCGCGAATCTGGATACCACTCAGGTTTCGTGCATAGGGAACGCACCAAACTCTGTGTCCGAGCGCCTGTTTTCGTTCGACTTCTTGGAGTGCCATGAACTGACGTTCAGGATTGAGACCGCTATAAGGTGAGTTTTGAGAACAGGCTGAGACCAGGACAACAAGCCCGAGCGCTGCAATTGCCCGAGTGGGAACGGAAATATACTGCCAGATCGCATTCATATTCCGGGCGTTGTCCTGCACGAAACTTCATCACCTGTTTAGAATCCCTTAAGATTTCTGGGCGATCCGAGCTGTAAAGAAAAGAGCTCTGCAAACCCTCTGGCGAAAATCTGCCAATGGCTTGCACAAAAGACGCACATAAAGCCCGTTTGATACGCGTGATGTGGCCTGTAAGTGGCCCAACACAATGCTCTGGCCTTCAAAACTTACGGAAGAACTTTGTTCGATCGAACATTTCCTCGAGCTCTTCCATACGGGCGCGGGTGGTGTCCCAGTTACGCTCCTGCACTTCGGCGATCACGATCTCGGATATCAACATGGTTGTCAGGTTGCTATCCCAGGCTGACGGCGCTGCAATCTGATTGCTAAACGCAACATGTGCCAAGTCCGAAATTGGTGACATCCATTGGTCCGTGAACAGGATAATCTGTGCCCCCCGCTCACGGGCAAGCTCGGCCAGTTTCAGCGTGCTGTTTTCGTATCGCCGCACATCAAAGATGACGACCACATCATCTTCGTCAAATTCCAGCGCATAGTGCGGCCAGGCATTTGAGTTTGACGCAATCAGGGTCACATCGGGCCGGATGACCTGAAAATGCAGAAAGAAGTAGTCTGCCAGTGTACGTGTAATCCGACCGCCGACGATAAAGACCTTTCGCTTCGTATCGCTTAGCATATCGCAGGCGGTGTCAAACGCAGCGGGGTCAATCTTGGCCATGGATTGGCCGATATTGTCGATGATGGCCTTGGTGAACCGGTTCAACAAATGCGCGTCAGGCGCGTCATCAACCCATTTTTCACGCTTAGTAAGCGGGCTGGAAATCTTTTCGTTCAGCTCATCCCGCAACCCGCGCTGAAACTCGGGAAAGCCCGCGAAACCAAGCTTCTGCACCAAGCGCGCAACTGTGGGGGTGGAAACCTTGGCCTCCTCCGCCAGTGAGGTGATAGTTCCAAGCCCGGACGCCGGATAGTTTCTGAGGATCACATCCCTCAATTGAAGCTCCGACCGGGTCAGGTCGCCGGTTTTATCCTGCAATCGTTCAGCGATGGTCTGCATGGTCACCCTGACTGGTTCTTCTGTCCATCGTATCTACAGCATTCGACATAGTCAAAATATTACCACTCATCCTCATCCTGTACGAATATTTACATAAATTTGTTGACAGAGGAAACGCTGTTGAAGAAAACTTTACAAAGAACGGGGGATTCTGATTGGAACAGCGCACCACAGATGCTGAGTTTGCACCGCGGGTCGAAAAACCCGAAGGGTCGTCATCTGTCCTATTGGTGTGTGAACATGCCAGCGCGCACATGCCATCTGAGTTTCACTCCCTCGGGCTGGATAAGAATGCGCTGCAAAGCCACATCGCCTGGGATCCCGGTGCCTTGCAGACCGCGCGATCAATGTCAGAGCGTCTGGACGCGTCTTTGGTTTACAGCACCGTCTCGCGACTGATCTACGATTGCAATCGTCCGCCTGAGGCAGCAAGCGCGATGCCCGAACGTAGCGAAGATACGTTAGTACCAGGGAACAAGGGATTGACTGCGGCGCAAAAACAGGCGCGTACCGCTCAGTTCTATCGCCCCTTCGAGGCGTTGTTGACCAGAACCTTGAATGCTCGTGATCATCACACGGCGATTGTGACCATCCACAGTTTCACACCGGTCTACAGGGGCCAGAGCAGATCAGTTGAAATCGGAATCCTGCACGACACAGACAGCCGATTGGCGGATGCGATGCTCGACGTGGCAACTGGGTATGATGTTCAGCGCAATGCGCCTTACGGACCGGCGGATGGCGTCACACATACGCTGCGGCATCATGCATTGCCCCGGGGTCTGCTGAACGTCATGATCGAAATCCGAAATGATCTGATCGCAACACCTGAACAATGCGAACAGATGGGCAATGTGTTGGCGGATTGGCTGCGCGAAGTGATGAAAATCTGCTCGGAATCCTCGGTCGAGAGTGCCTCGCGATGAAGCTTCTAAAGGCCTATATCGCAGTGATCGACCGGCTGAACTACGGTATCGGCCGTGTGATCATGTTTGGCATCTTTGCCATGATGGCCGTCCTTTTGTGGTCGACCATCAGCAAGTTTTCTGACCAGCCATCACTCTGGACACTCGAAGTCGCTCAATTCGCCATGATTGCCTATTTTTTTCTGGGCGGGCCTTACGCCATCCAGATGGGCAGCCATGTGCGGATGGACTTGTTTTATGACAACTGGTCGCTTCGCCGAAAGGCCGCAACCGATGCGATCATGGTGCTTTGCCTGATCGCGTATCTGCTGGTTCTGCTGTGGGGTGGGATCAGTTCGACCGCGTATTCACTAGGTTATTGGGGCACCGAACCCCTCGCTTTCTTCGCGGGTCTTGTGACCGGCTCGGAAGAGGTTGGAACACTTGAACGCAGCCGCACGATCTGGCGCCCGTATCTGTGGCCCATCAAGACTGTGATGTGTGTCGGGATCATCCTGATGCTGCTGCAGGCGCTGTCGGAACTGGCCAAAGATATCTTACGACTTAAGGGCGAAGAAACAGCATGAGTTACGAGTTCATTGCCCTGATGATGTTCGCCTCGATGATGGTGCTGCTGTTCAGCGGTCAGCGTGTCTTTGGGGCAATCGGATTTGTCGCGGTGATTGCCGCGTTGATGTTGTGGGGGGATCGGGGCGGGTTCGATATCGCCTTTTCGCAATCCATCAAGCTAATGCGCTGGTATCCGCTTTTGACCGTGCCGATGTTTGTGTTCATGGGCTATATCCTGTCGGAAAGCCGCATCGCCGACGATCTGTATCGGATGTTCCATGTCTGGATGGGTGGTCTGCGCGGTGGTCTGGCCATCGGAACCATCGGGCTGATGGTTTTGATTTCGGCGATGAACGGGCTGTCGGTTGCGGGCATGGCCATCGGAGCCACCATCGCCCTGCCCGAGCTTTTGCGTCGCGGGTATGACAAACGTATGGTCACGGGCGTTGTTCAGGCTGGTTCGAGCCTCGGGATTCTGGTACCGCCTTCGGTCGTTTTGGTCCTTTATGCGATGATCGCACGGCAGCCGGTTGGCCAGCTTTGGCTGGCAGGTGTGATCCCCGGCCTGATGATGGCCGCAATGTTTGTGATCTACATCGCCGTGCGGTGCCGCATGAACCCTGATCTTGGACCGGTCCTATCGGAAGAAGAGCGTGCGATGCCGCAGGCCGAGAAGTATCGCTTGTTGCTATCCGGTCTTCTACCGTTCGGGATTTTCTTCGCCATGATGATCCCCTTTGTGAATGGCTGGACTTCTCTGGTCGAAAGCTCTGCCATTGGGGCAATCACTGCCTTTGTCGCTGCAGTTCTGAAAGGGCGTATGAACTGGACGGTGTTTGAAACTTCGGTGCGTAACACGCTTGGGATCACCTGCATGTTCATGTGGATCATCCTTGCCGCCCTGGCCTTCGGGGCCGTGTTCGACGGGTTGGGCGCAGTCAAGGCCATCGAAAGCCTGTTTACCGAACGTCTGGGCTTGTCCCCGTGGATGATCCTGATCCTGATGCAGCTCAGCTTTATTCTGATGGGCACGTTTCTGGACGACACAGCGATGCTGGTGATTGTAGCGCCACTGTATATCCCGCTGGTGGGTGCGCTTGGGTTCGATCTGATATGGTACGGCGTGCTGTACACGATCACTACGCAGATCGCCTATATGACACCGCCCTTTGGCTATAACCTGTTCCTGATGCGGGCGATGTCGCCCCCGGGCATCACGCTGAATGATATCTATCGATCCATCATACCTTTTGTGGCGGTGATGGTGGGGGCGCTAACGATCATCATGATCTTCCCCCAGATCGCCCTTTGGCTGCCACAAACAGTTTACGGAAATTAAGCGCCGACAAGAGCGCACTGCAAGATCGAGTGCAACTGAACAAGGAGGTTCACATGACCACAAGACGCAAGTTTATCAAAGGTGCCGCCGTTGCCGCACCTGCCGCGCTGGCTGCTCCGGCTCTGGCGCAATCGACGATCACATGGCGGATGCAGACCTATGCGGGCGCTGCACTGGCGGCCGAGGTGGTGGTTCCGGCAATCGAGACCTTTAACAAAATCGCAGGCGACCGCATGCAGATCGAGCTGTTCTTTGCAGATCAGCTGGTCCCTACAGGTGAGCTGTTCCAGGCGATGCAGCGCGGTACAATCGATGCTGTGCAGTCCGATGATGACTCGATGGCGTCACCCACCGAAGTGACCGTGTTTGGCGGCTATTTCCCGTTTGGCTCGCGCTATTCACTGGATGTGCCGGTTCTGTTCAACCAGTATGGTTTGAAAGAGATCTGGGACGAGGAATACTCCAAAGTCGGCGTCAAACATATCTCGGCTGGGGCTTGGGATCCGTGCCACTTTGCCACAAAAGACCCGATCCGCTCGCTCGAAGATCTCAAGGGCAAGCGGGTCTTTACCTTCCCAACTGCGGGTCGGTTCCTAAGCCAGTTTGGCGTGGTCCCCGTGACGCTGCCTTGGGAAGATATCGAAGTTGCAGTGCAAACCGGTGAGTTGGATGGTATCGCGTGGTCCGGCATCACCGAGGACTACACAGTTGGCTGGGCTGATGTGACCAACTACTTCCTGACCAACAACATCTCGGGCGCGTGGATCGGCCACTTCTTCGCCAATATGGATCGCTGGAACGAGTTGCCCGAAGACCTGCAAGCCCTGCTTGCGGTCTGCATGGAGCAAAGCCATTATTACCGTCAATGGTGGTATTGGGGCGGCGAAGCCAACCTACGGGTCAACGGCACCAAGATGGAGCTGACCTCAATCCCCGATGAGGAATGGGCGCAGGTCGAAAACGCGGCTGTCGAATTCTGGGATGAGATTGCCGCCGAAAGCCCCACCAAGGCCAAGATCGTTGACATTTTCCGCCAGTATAACGCGGATATGCAAAAAGCCGGACGCCCCTATCGTTACGGCTAAACCAACCGGCGCCCCGACAGGTTCGGGGCGCTGCCTGCCCTATTCAAGGATTGCCAAATGACCTCTCCGCTCACCTTTGATGCACTGAAAGAACAGGCCGCTTCTGGCGCGATTGACACTGTTCTAGTGTGCTTTGTCGACATGCAAGGCCGGCTTATGGGTAAACGGTTCCATGTGTCGAACTTCCTTGAAAGCGGCCATGAGGAAACACATTGCTGCAACTACCTTCTGGCCACTGATCTTGAGATGGCGACACCGGATGGCTACGCCTCGACCAGTTGGTGCCAGGGGTATGGCGATTATGTGATGAAGCCTGACCTGAAGACTCTACGGCCTGTGCCGTGGCTGGAGGGAACGGCAATGGTTCTGTGTGATATTCTGGATCACCACAGCCACGCACCAGTGTCACACGCACCCCGACAGGTTTTGAAACAACAAATCGCCCGTGCGGAAAGTATGGGCCTGACCCCCAAAATGGCCACCGAGCTGGAGTTTTTTATCTTCAAAAAACCGCTTGATGAGATGCGCGCCGAAGGCTACCGCGACCTGACCACTCTGGGGCCGTATAACGAGGACTACCATATCCTTCAGACCACCAAGGAAGAACATGTGATGCGCCCCCTTCGCAATCACTTGTATGCCGCTGGAATTCCTATCGAAAACTCCAAAGGTGAGGCCGAGGTTGGTCAAGAAGAACTGAACATCAAATATGCCGAGGCGCTGCTCTGCGCTGATCACCACACGATTGCAAAACACGCCACGAAAGAGATCGCCTGGCAACAGGGTCATTCCGCCAGTTTCCTGCCCAAATGGCATCAAGATCGCGTCGGAAGCGCCTCGCATGTGCATATGTCGCTTTGGCAAGGCGCGGAGAACGCGTTCCAAGGCGATGGCGCTCATGGGATGTCTGACCTGATGCGGCAGTTCATGGCCGGGCTGATCGCCTATGCGCCAGACTGTACCTATTTCTTCGCGCCCTACATCAACTCGTACAAGCGCTTCGCAAAAGGCACCTTTGCGCCGACCAAAACCGCCTGGTCCGTGGACAATCGCACTGCCGGTTTCCGGCTCTGTGGGGCAGATACCAAGGCCGTTCGGGTTGAATGTCGCATCCCAGGATCGGACATTAACCCCTATCTGACCCAAGCCGCATTGCTGGCCGCCGGGCTGAAAGGGGTCGAGGACAAGCTGACCCTAGCCGATGCCGCGACAGGTGACATGTACGAGGATGACAGCGTTCCCGAAATCCCACGCACCTTGCGAGCAGCCACCGAAACTCTGCGCAACTCATCCATGCTACGCGCGTCAATGGGGGATGATGTGATCGATCACTACACCCGCGCGGCCGAATGGGAGCAGGAAGAATTTGACCGTATTGTCACCGACTGGGAAATCGCCCGTGGTTTTGAGAAGGCCTGACAGATGAGCAAGATCACTTGTACTTCTCCCATCGACGGCTCGGTCTATGCTGAACGGGAATGCTTATCCGCAGACGCCGCACGGGATGCCATTGCGCGCGCGAAGGCGGCGCAGCGGGATTGGGCCGCGTTGCCTTTGCAGGATCGCATCGCCTTTGTGAACAAAGCCGTTGCTTACATCGGTGAAACCACCGATCGCATGGTGACTGAGCTTGCGCATCAAATGGGCCGCCCGGTACGCTATGGTGGTGAGTTCGGCGGGTTCGAAGAACGCGCCTATTACATGGCGTCGATTGCAACAGATGCGCTGGCCCCAGTTGTGATCGAAGACTCGGATGAGTTCCTGCGCAAGATCGAGCGGGAACCGCAGGGTGTTGTCTTCGTCGTGGCCCCTTGGAACTATCCCTACATGACCGCAATCAACACGATTGCACCCGCGCTGATTGCTGGCAATGCGGTGGTTCTGAAACACGCGTCGCAAACCATTTTGGTTGGGGAACATCTGTCCGAGGCCTTCGCGGTCGCTGGTCTGCCCGAAGGCGTGTTTACGAATGTGGTGTTGGATCATGATACAACCTCGACCCTGATTGCCGAAGGCCATTTCGGATTGGTCAACTTCACCGGTTCAGTCGGCGGGGGCCGCGCCATGGAACGCGCTGCAGCGGGAACGTTCACGGCAGTTGCAACTGAACTCGGCGGCAAGGACCCCGGATATGTGCGTGCCGATGCGGACCTCGATGCAGCGGTTGAGACGCTGATCGACGGGGCGATGTTCAACTCGGGTCAGTGCTGCTGCGGGATTGAACGGATATATGTGCATCACAGCCTGTTTGATGCTTTCGTCGAAAAGGCGGTTGCGTTGGTGAAAACCTATGTGCTGGGTGATCCGCGCAACCCGGAAACCACACTGGGCCCAATGGCCAACATACGGTTCGCCCAGGAGGCGCGCGCCCAGATTGATGAGGCAATCGCAGCAGGTGCAACGGCCCATATCCCAACCATGCCCGCCGATGATGGCGGCGCCTATCTGACCCCGCAAATCCTAACGGACGTGACCCACGAGATGCGGATCATGTGGGATGAGACCTTTGGACCTGCAGTGGGTATCATGCCCGTGCAAAATGACGCCGAAGCCATTGAACTGATGAATAACAGTCAGTTTGGCCTGACCTGCTCGCTCTGGACCCGCGATGCCGACGCAGCAGAGGCGATTGGTCGCCAGTTGGAAACCGGCACCGTGTTCATGAACCGTTGCGATTATCTGGACCCTGCTTTGTGCTGGACCGGATGCAAAGACACCGGGCGCGGTGCAGGCCTGTCAGCTCTCGGCTTTCACGCTGTCACCCGCCCCAAATCCTACCACTTGAAGAAGCTGAAATCATGACCCAAACCGCCAATTGGAGCTATCCTAATCCCATCCGCTTTGGTGCTGGCCGCATCGCCGAGATTGGCGAGGCCTGCGCGGCGGCTGGCATTATGAAACCCCTGCTGATCACAGATCGGGGCCTGGCCGAGAATGAGATCACCAAGCGAACCCTGACGCTGATGGAAAGCGCCGGTTTGGGCACTGGGCTTTTCGCCGAAGTTGACGCCAACCCCACGGATCTAAATGCCGAAGCCGGTGTGGCAGCCTATAATGCGGGCGGCTATGACGGGGTGATCGCTTTTGGCGGTGGATCCGGCCTTGATCTGGCCAAAACCGTTGCCTTCATGGCAGGTCAGACACGACCCATCTGGGATTTCGAAGATATCGGCGATTGGTGGACTCGCGCGGATGAAGATGCGATCGCGCCCGTTGTGGCTGTGCCCACCACGGCAGGAACCGGATCAGAGGTTGGGCGTGCCAGCGTGATCACCAATTCAGAAAGCCATGAAAAGAAGATCATCTTCCACCCCAAGATGCTGCCTGCTCAGGTCATCATGGACCCGGAATTGACCGTTGGCATGCCAAAATTCATCACCGCCGGGACGGGGCTGGATGCCTTCGCCCATTGTGTCGAGGCCTATTCCAGCCCGCACTATCATCCCATGAGCCAAGGCATCGCGCTGGAGGGGATGCGTCTGGTCAAAGAGTATCTGCCCCGTGCCTATGCAGACGGTAGCGATCTGGAAGCACGCGGCCAGATGATGAGCGCGGCGGCTATGGGCGCGACGGCGTTTCAGAAAGGCTTGGGAGCGATCCACGCGCTCAGCCATCCCGTTGGCGCAGTTCATCATACTCACCACGGCACGACCAATGCCGTGTTTATGCCCGCTGTTTTGAAGTTCAACGCCGACGCCATCCGCACGAGGTTTGATCAGGCGGCCGCCTATCTGGGGATTGACGGCGGGTTTGACGGGTTCTGTGCTTTTGTCGACGACTTCAATGCGTCATTCAACATTCCGCTTACGCTGACCGAACTGGGTGTCAAAGACCCGCATTTCGATGCGCTGACCGAGGCCGCTTTGCGCGACCCAAGCGTAGGCGGCAATCCAGTCCCGCTCACGGCACAAGATATCCGAGGCTTGTTCGAAGCGACCAGATAAGGCGCTAGCTATTGCCCGGAATGGCCGCCCCTAAGCTTGGGTGGTTGCGACAAGCTCCTTTAGCAAAGTGCGCAAATGCTCTTTGCTATCGGCCCCCAAGGTCTCGGCGATTTCCGCCTCAATCTCTCTGATCTGATCTGCGGCGCATTTGCGCCAGCGGTGACCTTTTTCAGTTATCGTTACTACTTTGTCGCGCTTACTGTCAGGCCCCGCATCAACCCTAACCATGCCCTGCACGACCAACCGGTCAACCGCCTGCTGTGCAGCCTGACGGGAAAACCCCATCTCTCGATGAATGACAGAGAGTTTGACCGTGCGCCCGCGCAGCTGGGCAAAGACCTGCATATCTGCGGGCCGTATCGCGGCAAACTCTGTCTGTGCCCGCGCATCATCCATACGCGCGTTCCAATGGGCGATCAAAGTCATCATCATGCCTTTGATGTTCTGGCCCAGAAAGTCATTGTCATGTTTATCAATCACGGTTGACAATTTGCCTTCGCACCTATTTCATCAATCTTAGTTGATATTGATTGGTGACTTCAATGGATCGCAGAACATTTCTGAAAACGTCTGGGGCGACTGCCTTGGCTGCAGGCGATGGCATGGCCTGGGCCCAATCTGTCCTGCGCGCCCTGCCACTAATTCCAATGACGGACCTAACAAACGGGATCGAAGAACGCATTTCGCTGACGCTGAACCCATCGACGCACGACTTTGGCACTGGCGCGCAAAGCGCGACTTTCGGGATAAATAACAGCTACCTCGGTCCGGTTCTTAAGGTTAGACAAGGCCAAACCCTGCCCTTTGACGTAGTTAACAACATAGGTGACACCTCGACCCTTCATTGGCACGGGCTGCATATTCCGGGAGAAGTGGATGGCGGGCCGCATCAAGAGATCACACATGGCAGCGTCTGGTCGCCGGATGTGCCGATTGTTCAGCACGCTTCGATGAACTGGTTTCATTCGCATATGCATGGCAAAACCGCACGCCAGACCTATCAAGGGCTTGCCGGTGTCCTGTTGGTCGAAGATGACGACAGCCTTTCAGCCGATTTGCCACAGACCTATGGCGTCGATGACTTCACGCTGATCCTGCAGGATAAGATGTTCGATGCAGAAGGGCGCATGAGCTACAAGGTATCTGTTGCCGTTTTTGAGGATGGCTTTGAAGGCGAAACCCTTATCGTCAACGGCGCCGTCGCACCCGTTGCGCAAGCGGTTCCGACCGGCCTTGTACGGCTTCGCATTCTGAATGCCTGTAACGCGCGTTTCCTTGGATTGTCGATGGAAACCGGGCCAATCACTGTGATCGCATCGGACGGAGGGTTTCTGCCCGCACCGGTCGAGGCGGAGAGCATCCTGATGTCGCCTGGTGAAAGGTATGAGGTGCTCGTGGATATGAGCGCGCTTGAGGCGAACGCCTTGAATGTCAATCTGAACGGGAACGGTGGTGGGTTCTTTGCCAACCTTTTTGGAGGGAACCAAACAGTGACTGCTTTGCGGTTGGCGAGAACCGCAAAGACCGGTTTCACCGGGTCAATGCCGACCAAACTTGCCAATCTCTCCCCTGCCCAACCCTCTGAGGCGACAGTCACGCGATCCTTTGAGTTGAACATGAATGTCGGGGCCGATCTTGCCGCACTTGCGCTGGCTTGGGACAATTTCTGCGGCGATGCCGGAGCGATGGCCATAAACGGGCTACCAATGAAAATGGACCGGATTGATGAGACGGTCAGAAAAGGCGATACCGAAATCTGGCGTATCTCAGTTGATGATCAACTTCACCCCTTTCACATCCACGGTTGTTCCTTCCGCATTCTCGCACAAAACGGAGGCCCCGCCCCCGCCTATGCGCAAGGCTGGAAAGATATGGTCCATGTCGAGGATGGCTGGTCCGAAGTTCTGGTGCGGTTCGACCATAATGCGCCTTCTGACGCGCCCTATATGTATCACTGCCACATCCTGGAACATGAAGATTGCGGCATGATGGGGCAGTTCACCGTGTCATAGACCGAATAAACAAACCGCCCCGGGGCGCATCCCGGGGCGGTTTTGAGACTAAACCTCTACTTCTACCTTACCGATCGGGTTGGAACAGCAGGCAAGAATGTAACCGGCTTCGATATCGTCTTCGGATATCCCACCATTGTGAACCATATGCACCTCACCTGCTGTTTTTCTAACCTTGCAGGTCCCGCAAACGCCGAACGTACAGCCCGAGGGGATGTTCAACCCAACCGACCGTGCAGCGACCAGAACCGTGTCGGTTTCGGCAACTTTGGCAGTCACGCCGGAGCTTGCAAACACAATCTCAGCCTTGCTGTCATCATCTGGGATAACATCATCCAGCTCTGGCTGATCGGCCTCGGTTTCAACCGGGGCACCAAAGCTTTCCTGATGATAGTTGTCCATATCATAGCCCAGCCCGACCAGAGCATCGCGTACCGCCTGCATGAAAGGTTCCGGGCCGCAGCAATAGACTTCACGCTCCAAATAGTCAGGCGCCATCAGGCCCAGCATCAACTGGTTGAACTGCCCCTGATACCCCGTCCAAGGGCGATAGCGGTCGGGCTCTTCAACAACGAATTTCAGATCTAGGCCAGGGGTTCGGCTGGCCATGTGTTCCAGCCGCTGGCGAAAGATGATCTCGGACGGTCGCTTGGCGCAGTTGATAAAGACAATATCCAGATCACGCCCCTCATCCCACATGCAGGTGGTCATCGACATCATCGGCGTGATCCCGGACCCGGCAGAGATGAACAGATATTTGCCAGCGGTGCTTTCAACATTCGAAAACAACCCGGCTGGTCCGATGGCTTTGATCCGCATGCCGGGTTGCAGGTTGTCCAGCATCCAGCGCGTTCCAATACTGTCGGGCTGGGCCTTGGCAGTGATGGTGATCGACCGTGGCCGCGAGGGAGAAGATGAGATCGTGTAAGTGCGATGCACAACCCCACCCGGCTGCCCAGGAGCCGGGATTTCAAGGGTCAGAAACTGCCCTGGATGGTACGCAAACATCGACCCAGACGGAGCGCGAAAGGTGAAACTGGCCGTATTGGCCATCTCGGGCACGACCGAGACGCATTCCAGTGTTTCGCTGTCCTGCCAGATATTCGCAACCGCGTTGAGATCTTTCATCACCTTTACTCCGCCGCGATTGTTTCGGGGGCCAACCGACCGGCCAACGTGTTGCAATACCAATCCACGAATTGCAGCACACCAGATTCCTGCGTCGGCGAATACGGGCCAGGCAGATAGGCCGGGCTGTTGATACCCAGTTGATTATCCTCGACCACCTGACGGTCTTCGTCATTGGTGGCAATCCAGACCTCGGTCAGACGTTTCAGATCGTAATCGACCCCTTCAACGGCATCCTTGTGAACCAGCCATTTGGTTGTGACCTCGGTTTCAGTCGGGCTGATTGGTGTGACGCGGAACACGATGGAATGATCAGCCAGAAAGTGGTTCCAGGTGGTTGGATAGTGAAATTTCAACAACGCACCTGCATCCGCAAAAGGCGATCGGCCAAGCCAGCGCCGCACGGCGGATTTTCCATCCATCGTATAGCTTTGCGCTCCTTCTTTCAGAGGCATCCGAGCCATACGGAATTGTCCGTCATCATGCAGGTAGAATTGCGAGGGCATCCCGGCGGCTTCGCACCTGTCAAAATGCGCTTGCATATGCAGCGGCGTCTCACCCCCTTCGATCCCTGTGACTGCAGGATCATCAGGGAATGTGCGGCATAGCGCGGGATGGTTGCCACCGCAGTGGTAACACTCGCGGTTATTTTCCCAAACCAGCTTCCAGTTGCCTTTCTCAACAATCGAACTTTCAAAAGCCACTTTGGCGTTGCCCAGATCATGCGGCTCCAGATAAGGGCGCGCGGTATTGGCAAACATGTCGAAATCTGGGGCGTTGTCCGCAAGACAGATGTAAACCAACCCGGCAAGCTCACGGCAATGGACGGTCTTCAACCCATGCTGTTTCGGATCGAAATCCGGCCCCATATCGCGCGCCCACAGCAATGAACCATCGAGCTCGTAGGTCCATTGGTGATAGGGGCAAACCAGCTTAGGCGCATTGCCTTTTGCAGCCTTGCAGATGATCGAACCACGGTGGCGGCAGGTGTTGTGAAATGCCCTGATTTGGTTGTCGGCACCACGCACAATGACAACGCGGTAGGCACCCACAGTATAGGTTACGTAGTCCCCTGCTTTCACCAGCTCGCAGGCCGGAATGGCAAACAGCCAATCGCGATAGTGGATGGCTTCAAGATCGGCCTGAAATACCTGGGGGTCTGTATAAAACGCCTGCTCGAGCGCGTGATCAGGGATGCGACGTGCCAACAGGCTTTGAATGCTGTTCATTTCTGGCTCTCCTGCCGCGCCCCGCGGCATTGCTTGGGCAGATGACAAGGAGGAACCGTCCGGAGGCGCGCGAGGATCACGTCCGAAACATGTGCCCCCACCGCCACCCGCGGTTTGACATATCTGCAAGGCTGGTTTCCGGACTTGAAAGGGGCTTGCGCCCGGTTGCGACACCTTCCCGGGATCCTCGTCCCAGTGGTTGATTGCCGAACCTGACCTTCCTTACCGTTGCGGGGGCAGTGCCGGAATTTCACCGGCTTCCCAATTCTCCGCTGTCTGAGACTCAAACAGCGGCACCTCACATGCACAGGATAGAGTCGCGCAGTTCATATGCTGAGAGACTTGCGACATTTTCAGTTTCAAAACAGACATCTCGATGTCCGGGTCGGATCCGGGTTTGTGAAGTAAAACCCCGGGATACATTTCAGGCACAAACCCGCAATCTTCCGCTTGGCTGGTTTGGCGGTATAAGACATCTTCATAACCGTGCGTCCGTTACGTGCCATCGCCCCAAATGCTAAAAGTAGGAGAGCCCCAATGGAAATCAGACCCTTTGGTGTTGAGATGTGGATGAATGAGTTCGAGACGACCTGCGAACTCAATCTGGCTGAGACCTGCGTCCAGTCCATCACGCTGGGCGAACTGTTCGACATGGCGGGTCAGCACAACAGCATTCTGAACGATCTGTCATCCATGAAGATGACCTATGGCGCAATTGAAGGGTCAGAACGCCTGCGCGATGCGATCTGTGGCCTGTATGACAGACAGGGCCGGGATAACATCCTAACAACGCATGGGACCATCGGCGCGAACTCTCTGGTGCATCAGACGCTGGTATCGCGTGGTGATCACGTGGTTTCCGTGATACCCACCTATCAGCAGCACTACTCCATTCCCGAAAGCATTGGTGCCGAAATCGAACTGCTGCATCTGCGGTCCGAAAACGCCTTTTTGCCCGAACTGGACGAGTTGCGGGCGATGGTGCGACCCGATACGCGCCTGATTGTGATCAACAATCCCAATAACCCGACAGGGGCGCTGATGGATCGCACATTGCTGGAACAAATCGTCGAAATCGCACGTGGTGTCGATGCCTGGTTGCTTTGTGACGAGGTCTATCGCGGAACAGATCAGACAGGCGACGGCTTCACCGCCGCAGTCGCAGACCTGTACGAAAAAGGGATCAGCACGGCAGGCATGTCCAAGGCCTATTCGCTGGCCGGGTTACGGGTTGGCTGGATCGCCGGACCCAAAGAGATGCTGCATGACGTGATGATCCACCGGGACTACAACACGATATCGGTCGGCAAGATCGACGAAATGCTAGCCGCCATGGCGCTGGAACATCGCGACAAGATACTGGCGCGGGCGCACCGGATCACTCGCCAAAACTTGCGGATCGTTCAGGATTGGATCGTAAACGAACCGCTGCTTAGCTGGGTGCCGCCAAAATCCGGCACTACGGCCTTGTTGAAATACGAACTACCAATGTCTTCGCGCGATCTATGCGTGACGCTGTTGCAAGAAGAAGGTGTGATGCTGACGCCGGGCAGCGCAATGGACATGGAGGGCTGGCTGCGGCTTGGATACACCAACCCAACCGAAGATTTGAAAGCCGGGCTGGCCCGGTTCTCGCAGTTTCTGGCACGCCACGCCAAGTCGTAGCGCGCCGAACGGCCGCGCAAGAATTTAGATTAAACCTGTCTAACGCAGTCTCAAACGTCCTGTCCGATCAAAAGAGACGACAAATCCCATGAAATTGGTAGATGTCAGATCGCATGCTTTAGAGGGCATGAAGAGGCTGCAGCGCAAGACCATCCGTGGTCGATTTTCAGAGAGTAAGTAATATTGGAATCCGCCACCCAATTCGTTGATACCGCCTTTATCGGGCTCTGCCTGTTTTGTGCTAACCTGCTGTTTCTACGAAAGCGCGATACCGGTGTGTTCATGCCCCTGGCCGCACTGTTTCTTATACAAGGCCTGTCCTCTATTGGCGCTTTGATCGCCGACGCGTCGGGAAGTGAGGACGAGTTCAATCTTGTGATGCGCGTTAGCGTGCTTGTCGTCCTGTTTGATTTCGCAAGCCCCTTTCTTTTCTGGCTTTATGTCCGCGCCTTGACCAGCGAAGCGGATGAAGCGCCCAAGCCTAGGCTGCGGTATCACCTACCCCCGATCATCATATCCGGGCTGCTCATGTCATCGCTGATGTTTCTGCCAACGGATCTGAGCGATGTTGACCTACCTGAGGACGATCCCCGGTTGTTGCGGTTTGTGTTGATCGCCTTGGCGGTTTTGACCGCTGACGTACTGTTCCGGATCATAATGGCCGTTTACCTGATCCTGATCATCCGAATGCTGATGATCTACCGCAAACGGTTGCGCGAAGTCTTTGCAAGCACCGAGAACCGAGAGCTGACTTGGGTTTGGGTGATTACTTTCGCAGCCATGTCATTTTGGTTTCTGTCGGCGGCCGTCAGCATACTTACAGTGTCCGAGGCTGTCGGGTTCGAGGTACAAGATGAGTTGCTTGATTTCCTGGAAAGCCTTGCCCTGCTGTTTCTGTTCTGGGTCATTGGCATATGGGGGTTGCGCCAACGCCCAGGCCTGTCCCGAACACCAGTGACAGACCCACCCGACCCCGACGAGCCATCAGGGCGCAAATACAAGAAATCAGCCCTTGACGAAGAACGCGCCGCGCGGATCGCGAAGAAGATCGAAACGGCAATGAGCCAGGACCTGCTGTACCGCGAACCGAACCTTAGCCTGTGGGATCTGGCCAAACATATCGGGGTCACATCGCATTATGTTTCGCAAACGTTGAATGCCAAACTGAACAGCACATTCTTTGACTATATCAACCGATGGCGGATCAATGACGCAATCGAGCAATTGACCTCGACCGACGAGACCATTCTGAACATCGCGTATGATGTTGGCTTCAATTCGCGCTCAGCCTTTTACAAGGCTTTTAAGCGCGAGACTGGGAAAACGCCTTCTGACGTACGCAACTAGTCTGGGAAGCAACTGAACCAGCACGATCACCGCGCTGGCTCAGTCGACGAGGTATCGTTTATCAGGTCTTAGAACTGGTAGGCGACTGACACGACGGCTGCATAGTTTCCTTTGGATTTCACAATCGGGCTGTCCGCCGCGTCTCCCAGCAGGCGCGAATAGGCCAATAGGCCGGTAACACCCCAGCTTCTGCCGATCTGTTTGCTGACGCCAAGTTCGACATTCAGCGCATTTACACCAGACTCCGCCCTGTATTGGCGCAGACTTGAACGGGCAGATTGCGCTGAGGTCACGCCAAAGAAGCTTTGGTTGTAGTCCTCATCCGCCCAATCGACAGAGACCCCGCCGATCAGAACAACGCCGTTTTGGCTGGTTTCGTCGCTATAGGGTCGGCCTGTGGGGGCCAGCGCACCACGGATCACGCCAAACGGCACCTGCGTTTGCAGACCCAGTGACACAACAGTACCTTCCGAGCCACCCAGAAACTTCCTGACATCCGCCGTCGCGGTCAGGCTTTGACCCAGATCGAACTGAGTACCCAGCGACAGCACAGCGCTATTGTCGATATCGCCCAATCCTTTCAGATCGTTGCTATCGTCTTCGTCCCGTCCGCCGCCATAGCCAACAGCCGCAGACACACGAAACCCATTCTGATCGTACAGAAAGGCGCCCAGCCCCTGATCCGAGATTACAATCCTATCTCGCCAGACGCCTTCAAAGGTGACCAGCGGTGCCAGTTCGTATTCATCCGATCCTTGATATTCGGGGACCAATCCACCGCCTGCGCCGATGTAAAATGCCCAGTCTTTGTCCGAAGCCGATAGAGTGTTGGCGACCTGGGCGGAAAGTGGCGTGCTGCTCAGCACAACGCCAAATCCAATTGCGGCAAACCTTCCGCAACTACGAGAATTCAATGTCATGAATTTCCTCAATCTTCTTACTGTTTTGATGACGGTCAGGCACCGTCGGGCTTGTGACTGATAAAGCGTTTCGAAATGCACCCCATCGCAGGCGCATCGGCAAAACGCCCTGATCAGACGCAGCATCAAACTATCCTTCATCCGAATGATTGCCGTCCCGTCCGGTCGAACGGGACATCCCGAACTGTTCTCGCCGATGGGTCGAGACGCTTAAAACATGTTGTTCGGCTTAGCGTTTCCCCACCACTGCGTGATTACGCAGGGGCCATGAAACAAAGGAGTAGAAACGTGCAACATAAGCACAGAAAACGCATTTTCATTCAAAGACGTTACAAATCCGGTCGTGTTCTGGATACGGACACCAAAAAAGCCCTGCTGCTGTTGCTTGCAATGCTGCTGGCTTTTGGCATCGCCTCGGCGCAAAAGGCCTTAGCTGCTGATATCCGGCCCAAAGATGGTGTCTGGCAAGGCGCGACAACCGTTCGTCAGGTCAACGGCTGCACACCTGAGATTCAGCAAGAGATCAAAAGCGGGCCCCAGACCGAAATCCTGTATCACGACTCGATGACCTTTAAGGCCCCGTTTGATTTCAAACAGTTTAACCGCGTGCTGGATGCAGATGTGCGCTGGACCAAACAAGGCCCAAATCAGTGGCACGGCACAGTGGTCGAAACCG
Organism: Ruegeria sp. I1; assembly: GCF_056532675.1. Taxonomy (NCBI): domain Bacteria; kingdom Pseudomonadati; phylum Pseudomonadota; class Alphaproteobacteria; order Rhodobacterales; family Roseobacteraceae; genus Ruegeria; species Ruegeria sp. I1. The sequence continues at coordinate 165,247 of NZ_JBQFNM010000006.1, forward strand.
AGCGTACTATGTTCGGTGCAGTAACCAGCACCACTGAGCTTAAGACCCTTGTCGCCAGTGACACACGGATCAATCAAACCGCCGTCATGACCGTTTCATTTTCGCGCCGGCTGGCAGAAAAACTTGGGGTTTCTGCGCCGTGCGTCGTTGATATCGACATCACCCACCGGCATCTGGGCCCATGAAACAGAACGTCCATGAGGCCCTCGGCTGGAAATGCCCTTAGCTGGCTTTTGCTGTCGATGCACCCTTTGAGGCGAAACGGTCCAGAAACGGAATGGTGAACATCCCCAGGAACACCAGGTTGCCGATCAGATTGAACGGCGCGCCCGCCAGCACAGACCCCAGGCTGTCGACGCAGAACCATGTCCAGATCGATAGAAGGATGACCCGTTTTGAGAATGCAGGCGCAATGCGCATCCCCTCGCCCGCGAGCGCCCAGAGCAGGATACCCCAACCGACCATGATCCCCCCGCCGATCGCGCTGAGCAGTCTTGCCCCCTCGGACGTAAGTCTCTGCGCGCCATCGAGCGGCCAAAAGATCAGATCGCCAAAAAAGGTTGGCACAGCATCCATAGCGGGATGTGCCCCCATCCAGATGACGCCGCCGAACAAAATCACCAACCCGGCCCCGGTTTTCAAAAGCTTCTCTTGCAGGTCCATGGCATGTCCTTTCTTTCTAAATCGATGATTGAGATCTAAGTCCGCACAGGTAATGTAAGCAATTACCTGTTAGGTAAGGGTTGTGATTTAGTCGGCGCATAACAGCGAAGGAGGACAGTTTTTGGCACAGTTCGGTTCGCTGCTGAAAGGCTGGCGCGGCACCCGTGGACTAAGCCAGCTGCAACTGGCAGGTCTTGCGGATGTTTCAGCGCGTCATATTTCGTTTCTGGAAACCGGTCGCGCCCGACCCAGCCGCGATATGGTTCTGCATCTGTCCGAGGTTCTGGATGTCCCCAGACCCGAGCGAAATCGCCTGTTGTACGGGGCCGGATTTGCCGCCCTCTATAGGCAGGAATCCCCCGACAGCGCCTTGCTGAAACCCATCAATGATGCAATCACACATCTTCTGTTCAGACACGATCCCTACCCCGCGATAGTTCTGGATGGGCTTTGGCGATTGCGACATCTCAATACAGCGGCAAGAGCGTTGTTGAAGGTTGCTGGACTGTCCGAGGGCGATAGCTTGCTTAAAGCAATTTGCGACCCTAATTGGGGACCCAGTATTATCGAAAACTGGGGAGAGGTTGGCCATCATACGATGGTCCGTCTACGATCCGAGAGTTTACAAGCTGGCGGAGTATCCGAACTGGACGAAGCTGTTGCGCGGTTGGCCGCCGATCCGGCCATTGCAGCTTGGCGACCTACCGGACCTTTGCCACCTGTGATCCCCACAATATATCGAGCTGGTGGCTTGCGCCTCAGCCTGTTTTCCACCTTTTCCCAGTTTCGCACCGCAGAAGACATTGTGGTCGCCGATCTGAATATCGAGCTGTTGTTTCCCGCAGATGAAGAAACGCGCGGCACCTTGAATGCATTCGCTTCTGTCAGCTGACTGCGGGGTACGATCTACTAGCGGACTAAGCATGTTGCTGAAACACGCCCAGAATCAAACTCATAAGCTCTAGCAAAGCCTGATCCTTTCCGGTTGTGTTTACTTCAATCGCGGAATGGTCGGTTAGAAAGGATTGCCGGGTCATTTCACCTTCTGACAGCGCCAGCAAAGAGGCATAGTTGGTACGCAGCTCGACATCAGGGTTTGTTGCTTCTGCATAAGATACACTTGCAGATCCGTCTGAGGCCTTCAGTTCAAACGCTTCGCCATCCACGACAAGGCTTGCCACCACACTCAAATCCCCAGTGTGAACACGTTGTGCGGCAGCGTTGAGCGTTACCGCGACTGTACGCAGGTTTCCGGGTCGGACAATTTCGCCCGTATTGGGAAACAGTGCACCAAACATCGCCAGCTCAAAAATCAGGTTGCCTGTCCGGCGCCCTAAATCTGTCAGTTCATACAGCATCGCACCATGGGGGCCATCGCGTCTGGCAACCAGCCCATCTGCGACCAGCTTTGCAAGCCGATCGGTCAGCAGGTTTGCAGCGATCCCGCTGAGCCCGCTTTGCAGGTCGGTAAATCGCGCTGGTCCGGCATGCAGGTCTCGCAAGATCAACAACGTCCATCTGTCACCCACGCGATCCAAACCGCGTGCGATTGGACAGAGCAGTTTATATGAGCGTGGCTTAGCCATTGCACACCTCACGATTTCGTTACTTTATTTTTTAAAGTAACAGCTTTATTCCCTTAACTATCGAATGGAATGGAGTCGATGCAATGTCAACACAGCCCAGGATTTTGGTGACAAGTGCTGCTGGAAAAACCGGCCTGCCCGTAGCCCTTCAATTGCTTACCAAGGGTGTCCGCGTCCGAGCCTTTGTGCGTTCCAGAGATCATCGCGCAGATCGTCTGAAAGCGGCTGGCGCTGAGGTTTTCGTTGGTAATCAGTATGATATGAGCGATTTGCGCACAGCCATGCAAGGTGTGCAACGCGCCTATCAATGTGCCCCGACCGCTCCTAACGGATTACACTTCAATGCTGCCTTCACTGCGGCAGCCTTTGAAGCCAAGATCGAGCATGTGGTCACACTTGGGCAATGGCTTTCAAGCGTTGATCATCCATCTCTGTTCACGCGCGAGGTGTATATCAGCGACATACTGATTGGCATGCGCCCAGAAATGAGCGTGACCACGATCAATCCGGGCTGGTTTGCGGACAACTATCTTATGGGTGTTGGGCTGGCAGCCCATCTCGGGATACTCGCGATGCCGTTGGGCGACGGAGAGACCTGCAAAAACGCCCCACCCTCGAACGAGGATATTGCGCGTGTCGCTGTTGCTGCCTTGTTGGATCCAGAAACACATAGTGGTCAAACCTATCGACCCACGGGGCCCGAGCTGATCTCTCCAAACCAGATTGCTAATGACATTGGTGAAGCACTTGGGCGTCGCGTGCGGTACATGGATATCTCGGAACGAATGATGCTGAAAGCGCTCAAAGCGATGCCCCCGTCAAATTACTCCGAAGCCGCGGCCTCGCAGCTCGCTCTTTATTGCGAAGAATACAGGCGAGGAACTTTTGCTGTGAACGCGCCAACGGACGCTGTCGCACGGTTAGGTGGACGAGAGCCTGAGAGTTTTTTGACCATCGCAAAGCGAACAGTCGCTGCACGCCCGGATTTGCTCCGCAGCACATCACGTACAATCGCGGCAATGGGCGGCTTTGTCAGAATGTTGCTCACCCAGCCACCCGATCTGGACCAGGTTGCGAATGACCGTGATTTTGTTTCGATCGCAATCCCTAAATTCAGTCAGGACGACCCCGCCTGGCGCCGCACCCATGCCGTTTCCAATGTTCTAAGCTCCAGAGAGGTCGCCTGACATGACTGCACTAATGATATCGACCATCAAAGTAACCGATCCTGCCGGATTTCGGGACTATATGGCCAAGACTCAAGAGATCGCCCGCCCATACGGCGCCAAAGCCCTGTTCAAAGGGATGCGGAGTGCCACACTCAACGGTACGGATACCGAGGGTGACATGGTCGTTGTTGTTAGCTTCCCTGACATCGAAACCTTGGAACGGTGGAATACCTCGGACGAGTACAAGAAGATCGTAGCCCTGCGAGATACCAGTTCCAGTCAGGTGATGACGGCCTATAGTGCTTTTGAATGATACACGGTCCCACCCTTTAATGGGTGGGATCAAATCCATTTAGATTGAACTATTTGCATAAGGTCCTTTTGATGAAACGAGCTTTTACCAACATCCTGACCCATGATGTCGCTGCGACGGCCGCGTTCTACGAAGATCTGCTTGGCCTGACACGCAGCGGTGATTTTGGATGGTTCATCATTTTGTCCGATGATGGTCTGCCCGGATTCGAGCTGGGCATTCTTGACAAAGATCACGAGTCGGTTCCAGATATTCTGGCGTGGCCGCCCGCTGGTGCGATCCTCACCTTCGTCGTCGACGACGTCGAGGAGTTGTATCGCAAAGCCATTGCAAACGGGGCCGAGATTATCCAGCCCCCGACCGATCTGTTCTACGGCCAGCGACGCCTGATGTTGCGCGACCCCACCGGAACAGCCGTGGATATCAGCTCTCCCATTCGCTAGCGGGCACCCTCACCCTAGAAAAAGGAACCGTTTGATATGGGCATTCCAAAACCCCCATATACTGGCCAGTGTCTTTGCGGCGCAGTGCGTGTAAACATCACGGCCCCGCCCCTGCTGACAGTGGCTTGCCATTGCGCCGACTGCCAGAAACTCACCGCCAGCGCATTTTCGTTGACCACGATGTTTCCGCGCGACAGCTTTGAATGCACCGGCGCGCTGGTAACAGGCGGGCGACACTCGGCTGAGCGACGGCATTTCTACTGCCGTTCCTGCCTTTGCTTTGTCTATTCCGAGGTCGGCCAAACAGACCGGATCAACCTGCGCACATCCGTGTTGGACGAGGCAGACAAGTTTGAACCTTTTCTTGAGGTTATGCGCGAAGACAAGTTGGAATGGTCCAACACTCCCTCTGTCCATCGCTACGACAGGTATCCGACCAGACCCGAAGAGTTGCAGGCATTGATGTCAGCATACTCGACCTGGTGCACACCCGGTGGCTAACTGCTTGACCCCAGGGTGTACCGCTTGCGCTCAGCCTCCATCGCTGCGCGCCATTCGGCCCGCAAGAGGTCCATCCGACGAGGGACTTTGTCCGACAAAATCTGTCCTTGAACGATCAGTTCGGTTCTGAAGTATCGAAACCTCTCTCGAAGTTCGCACCAAGCTGCAATGATCCGGCCCGCGTCCCGATAGCCCAGTAGGATCGGCCAGATCACCCGGTCCGTCAGAGTATTCTTGCTGTCACGATAGGTCAGCGAAATCTTCGCACGTTGCCGGATGGCCTGGCGAATGTCAGCCGCTGACAAGACCTCTGACACAGGATCAACAGGCGCGACGCTTAGGATGGGGGCCGCAAACGACGCCTCGAACCGTGCCGGGCTGACCGTTTCGATCTTTGACAACAACTTTTCCGCAGCCAGTGCCAGCTCTGGCTCGCCACGCGTCCGCACCCATTGCGCGCCAAGAATTGCCGCTTCGATCTCGTCCGAAGTCAGCATTAGAGGCGGCATGTGAAAGCCAGCCTCCAGTACATAGCCAACACCGGCTTCGCCCTGAATTGGTACGCCCTGGGCCATCAGGGCAGCGATGTCGCGATAGATGGTTCTTTTGGTCACTCCAAGCTCAGCGCCAATCGCCTGCCCCGAGATCGGAACCTTAGCTCGTCGCAGAATTTCAATGATCTCAAACAGCCTATCACCGCGTCTGATTCCACTCTCCTTGTGGGGTAAGATATCCATGCTGACATTATGGTGACAATATGCTGTCAGCAGAGGGTGTGTAGATATCAGATCAGACCTGAAACAGGAGATAAATGAATGAAGCACATCCTATCTATGACACTTGCAATGCTCTGTGCGGGCAGCGGTGGTTCAGCTGCCCAAGACGTGGCGCTCTTGGCCATGGGTGCTTATGTGCACACCAATGACATGCAAAAATCCGAAACGTTCTATCGCACGCTATTCGCGCGGGATCCGATGATCCAACTAGAGGGGTTTGTCGCCTTCGATATATCGGGCGGTTGGTTCGCGATCGTGTCACGCAATAGATTCGCGCCTGACGCCCAAGCAGGCACCGGCGCGGTCCCGTATATTCGTTCAGGCAACTTAAGCACGCTACGTACCCGCATTCAAAACACAGGCGCTGAGGCGCCCGAGATCATTGAAGAACCTGGCATTCATTTGCTCAAGATCACTGACCCAAACGGCCAACTTGTTGAGTTTTTTCAACTTATCGGCCAATGAAACAGTGCCCCCGAAAAAAACGGGGGCACCTTCTTCTGGTTACCGGTTTCCAATCCGGCGCACCGGACCGTCGAACGTGGGAACCGACAGGACAAAGGGATCAGTCGGGTAGCAGATCGCCTGTTCCTCGAGCATGGCAATCGCGATTTCTTCACCCATGCGCAGGCTGTCATAGTAGTCAGAGTAATAATGCACACCGGCCATATTGCGCCCGATTGAGATATTAGCGGCAAGCTTGTTTAGCTCACCTTCCAGGGTCAGCGGGCACTTGACGACCTTGCGGTCAAGCTTGTCGCAGCCTTTCTTTGGCGCTGTATATTCGCTCGCCTCAGAAATAGAACGGTAGAACCCGTCCTTGCCACAATTGCAGCTATCGCGATCAGCGTTTTTTCCCAGAACTGTGCTGGTGTCAAAATAGGCTTTCAACACCGTTACACAGGCACCCGCAACGGTCGCATGCCCGGCACCATAAGCTGGATGCATCGGAGAACCTTCACCGAATGCCATAGGCAGCAAAAAGTTACCTTTGTTGAATTGCTTTGGCTGCCTTGGGTTGCCGTGCGCGATCTTGTCAAGGGTCGATTTACCATCGCGCCCTTTGTTCGACATCAGATCATCACACATCTTGCTGAAAGCCCCGCAAAGACTGGGGTGATATTGCTCGATCACGTCGGCCTTCGCGAGCCGCGCGGCCAATGCTTCAGGGCGCAGACGCAGATGGTTATTGAACTTTTGGAACCGAACCGCCTTCAGCGCGCGTGTCGCCACTTCGGTCACCAGAGTCAGAATATGTGGACCACCATAAAGTGCAAACCCGCCAGCATTCTGTGGCTGACCCGAGCTAGGATCGTAGACATCGCGCATGCCCGAGAGATTTGCAAACCCCGGATCAAACGGCGTGCCCATGCCCAGTAGGATTAGACAAGCATTGAGATAGGCCTGATAGAGCGCGTCGTAGTGCACATACGTAGCCAGATCGCGCGGTGTTTTTATGAAGCAGCGCTTCTTCTCGCTAAAATCCTGACCAGCGCCACACATATTGACGTCATAGCCCTGTTGAACATCAAGCCACTCTTTCCATGTCTTCATGTAGTCATCGCCTTTCGCGGCAACCAAAACACGCTGGTCTACCTGCTGAGCACCAAAGCTGATCAACCCGTCCTCTAGATCAACGGATCCAGCCTGATCGCGGGTACCAATCAACATAAGCTGTGACAGGTACGGTCCCTTATCACAGCCCGGGGACGAGCCTCTGAAGGCAGTTTGAGCATCCAACGTAGTTGTTGTCGCACTCGTGCGACCTCTGCCACCTGGGAAACCGGCTTGGGCAAAATCAAGCGCATTCAGCCGCGCAACGGAGTTGGACAGCTGAGCACCACCAGTTTGAAACTGTGAAAATGACACATCGCGCAAAATGGCCAACTCGTAGACTTCGGCCATTTCAAAGGTCAGCTCGTCGCTACAGAGTTCGGGCGCCGGCGGCATAGTTACGGCCTGCGCATCGGGCCCTTCAAGATCGTAGACCACTCCGGCGGTCGGTGCTTCCCATTTTCTGCGCCCCTTTCCCCTGGGCGGGGTTGGTACAGGAACCCGGGATGTGAACGGCTCGATCCAGCCTTCATCAATGGCCTGACGAAACGCTTCGAAATGCCCTTTGTCATCAACAAGCCCGGTAGCAGAGTTATGATTGAGCCCCTTGGTAAAGCTCATCGGATAATGTGCAGTGGCGTATCTCTGCTCGTCGCCATTGGCGGTATGGTCTGGATGCACCCGGTCACGCGCCATGCGCGCAGCGGATACCCGGCCTTCAAATGCGGCCTCGCGGCGGTTGACTGCCATGTCTAACACTCCTTTGAAAATAAAAATTTTAAATTGAATTGGTCTTAAAACGCTGACGCGAAAATAACGTCAACGCGTGCTGGTCTCTATCACAGAGCGTGTTTGCCCGCCGTGAAACAGATCACATTTGCCCAAAGATTGGCCTTTGACCTGCTTGGAAATAATCAGATCAGTTGCAGATGATGTTATGCGGAAGTGGCTGAAAGGCTCTGACGCAGAAAGCCCAAGGCAATATCGGTTGCGTCATCCGGGCTGAGGTTTCCGCCCTTGAACGACAATCGAATGTAGAGCCCATCAATCAACGATGCCAGCGCCACCGCAACCTCTTCAGCCCGCGTGCCGATAAGTGGTTTCAGATTGCTTTTTAGATTGGATTGCAGCCTGTGATAGTAGATATGCAACAGGCGTTCAGTGTCTTTGGAATATTGCGCCTGCACATAGAAACTCAGCCAGGCATTGGTGATCCCCGGACGGAAGTTCTGGCTGGAAAAACACGATATAACAATGGCTTCCAGGCGCTGTTCAGGCGACTGTGATCGCGCTAACCCTTTGCGTACATCGGCCCCAAAGATCGTCAGAATACGCCGCATGGCCGAGATCAAGATCTGTTCCTTGCTGCCAAAATAATGATGCGCCAACCCGCTGGACACTCCGGCAACATCCGCGATCTTTGCAACCGTAATGTCGGTTGATCCGGTCCGACCAATCTCGGCAATGGCGGCTTCGATGATCTCGTTTTTGCGTATGTCTTTGATTTTTGTTCTTGGCATATCCAGCGCCTAGTTCATCATAGAAACAGGGTCAAATAAATTGATTATTGACTAATGAATCAATTTTTTGATTATACGTCAACAAATATACAAGAAACCAACGGGAGAACATGATGTCTTTTAAAGTGACTGCAACGGCGCTGGCGGCGCTTCTGAGCGCAAACGCAGCTTATGCCGCCTGCGACAAGGTTACATTTTCGGATGTGGGATGGACAGACATCACCGCGACCACAGCGACGACCACAACCATTCTTGAAGCGCTGGGCTATGAAACGGATGTCAAAGTCCTGTCCGTGCCGGTGACTTACAAATCGCTCGAACTTGGGGATGTGGATGTCTTCCTGGGCAATTGGATGCCCACGATGGAAGCCGACATCGCCCCCTACCGCGAAGCGGGCACCGTCGACACGGTTCGCGCCAACCTGAAGGGCACTCAGTACACGCTGGCCACCAACGCGGCGGGCCGTGATCTGGGCATTGCCACTTTTGCCGATATCGCCACCCACGCAGATGCTCTGGATGGTACAATTTACGGGATCGAACCGGGCAATGACGGTAACCGCATTGTTCTGGACCTGATTGCCGAAGATAAGTTTGGCTTGTCCGCGATGAACCTGGTCGAAAGCTCGGAACAGGGCATGCTGGCGCAAGCATCGCGCATCGACGGCCGCGGCAAACCCGTGGTGTTCCTGGGCTGGGCACCACACCCGATGAACTCGAATATGGAGCTAACCTACCTAACGGGGGGTGAGGAATGGTTCGGCGCCGAGGGCGACGTCTATACCAACACCCGCAGTGGCTATGTCACCGAATGCCCCAACGTTGGCGCGTTACTGACCAATCTTGAGTTCACGCTGCCGATGGAAAACGAAATCATGGCTGCCATTCTGGAAGATGGTCAGGATCCAGCAGATGCGGCCAAGGCTTGGCTCGCAGGCAATATGGACACTGTCGAGGTTTGGCTGGACGGGGTCACAACGCTGGATGGCGGTGACGCGAATGCCGCTGTCAAAAGCGCTCTGGGTCTCTGATCTCAGCTAAAAACCAACTCTGTCTCCGGCCCTTATTTCTCCGTGGGGGTCGGAGATTTTTTGTGATGCGAAAGGGAAACCATGGATTGGCTAGAGGGTTCGAAAATCCCGGTCGGGAAGTTTCTCGAACAGATTTTCCTATGGGTGCAGAACAAGGGTGCATTCTTCTTTGATGCCCTGGCAACAGGCCTCGAGGCGCTGATTGACGGTATTTTGTGGGTTCTTCAAACCCCCAACCCGCTGATTACGGTGCTTGCATTTACCGCAATATCCTATCTTTTGCAGCGCAATTGGAAGACCAGTTTGTTGGTGTTTCTGTCCTTCCTGTTTGTGATCAACCAAGGCTATTGGGAAGAAACCACCGAAAGCCTGACGCTGGTTTTGTCGGCCTGTGTGGTTTGTATGTCAATCGGCGTGCCAATTGGCATTGCTGCAGCCCATCGTCCGCGATTTTTCAGCTTTTTGCGACCGGTGCTGGACCTGATGCAGACCTTACCAACCTTTGTCTATCTGATCCCGGCAATCGTCTTCTTTGGCATCGGAATGGTGCCCGGACTGATAGCGACGGTTATCTTCGTTCTGCCCGCCCCGATCCGCCTGACCCATTTGGGCGTGTCTTCGACGCCCGAGTCTCTGCTCGAGGCTGTGGATGCCTTTGGCGCGACCCCGTTTCAGAAGCTGGTCAAAGTTGAAATCCCGTGGGCCTTTCCGCAGATCATGGCTGGTTTGAACCAGACCATTATGCTGTCGCTGTCGATGGTGGTGATCGCGGCTCTGGTCGGGGCCAGCGGTCTGGGTGTTCCGGTTGTGCGTGCCCTGAACCAGGTCAACACGGCGCTTGGGTTCGAAAGCGGCTTGGTCATCGTGGTCATCGCCATCGCGCTTGACCGCATGCTGAGAATGGAGCGCTGACCATGACAACCGCAGTCAAGTTCGACAATGTTTCGATTGTGTTTGGGGACAACCCAAAGCGCGCCCTGCCCGAGATGGATCAGGGAAAGGATCGCGCTGAAATCCGCGATCTGACCGGTCAGGTTCTGGGGGTCCATGATTGCTCGCTGACGGTGGATGAGGGCGAAATCCTAGTCTTAATGGGCCTGTCCGGATCCGGTAAATCAACCCTGCTGCGCAGTGTGAATGGCCTGAACCCCGTGGTGCGCGGCGATGTGCAATTGCGCCATCAAGGATCACTGGTCAACGTAAACCGCGCAGATGCGTCCACCCTGCGCTCCATCCGCCAAAGCAGCGTTGCGATGGTGTTTCAGCAATTCGGCCTGCTGCCCTGGCGCAGCGTCCGTGAAAATGTTGGCCTTGGGCTGGAACTGAGCGGCACGCCGCAAAAAGAAACCATGGAGCGCGTGGACCGACAACTGGAGCTTGTTGGTCTGTCCGAATGGGCCGATCTGAAGGTTTCAGAACTGTCAGGCGGCATGCAGCAACGCGTTGGGCTGGCGCGTGCCTTTGTCACCGAGGCGCCGATCCTGTTGATGGACGAGCCGTTTTCGGCCTTGGACCCGCTAATCCGCAACCATCTGCAAAATGAGTTGCTGGAGCTTCAGCGCAAACTCAAACGCACGATCGTTTTTGTCAGCCACGATCTGGATGAAGCCTTCAAGCTGGGCGACAAAATCGCCATCCTCGAAGGCGGGCGCATCGTGCAAAGCGGGACACCAAAGGAAATCTATACGGACCCCGCGAACGAGTATGTGACGGAATTTGTCAATCACATGAATCCTCTGGGCGTACTGACTGCCGAAGATGTCATGGGGCCACCCGGTCAGGCGGAAGGGCGCGAGATTCCGGCAGAAATGGCCGTCAAAGACGTCATGTCAATTCTGCCCGATGACGGAACGCCTTTGATCGTCATGCGCGACGGATCGCGCCTGGGCGAGATTTCGAACACCTCACTGGTCAAAAACCTGTCCGAGCGGTGCTGAGCATTAGCCCCGGTGACATAACGGAATATCAAGATGGACTTTCAACCAAAGGCCAGCCATTTCGTGAATGGCGCCTATATCGAGGATGCAAACGGAACCCCGATTTCCTGTGTCTTCCCGGCAAATGGCGAAGAGATCGCCCGCCTGCATTCAGCCACAGCCGAGATTGTTGAACTTGCCGTCAAAACGGCGCGCGCAGCGCAAATCCAGTGGGCCAAACAAACCGGAACCGAGCGGGGCCGGGTTCTGCGACGCGCCGCAGATCTGATCCGCGCGCGCAATCATGATCTGTCCTGGTTGGAGACCCATGACACGGGCAAACCGCTGCAGGAGACAATCTGCGCCGATGCAACCTCGGGCGCGGATGCACTGGAGTATTTCGGCGGGCTTGCCGCTAGCCTGACCGGCGAACATATCCCGCTGGGTGAAGATTGGGCCTATACAAAACGCGTCCCTCTGGGCGTGTGTGCCGGTATCGGGGCGTGGAACTACCCCACTCAGATCGCGTGCTGGAAAGGGGCTCCTGCCTTGGCCTGCGGAAACGCGATGGTTTTTAAGCCGTCCGAATTCACGCCACTGAGCGCCTTGAAAATTGCCGAGATTCTGATCGAGGCCGGTGCACCGGCAGGGTTGTTCAATGTCATACAGGGTTATGGAGATGTCGGCGCGGCGCTGACCCAGCATCCTGATATCGACAAGGTCTCGCTGACCGGGTCGGCTGCGACCGGGGCCAAGGTCTATGCCTCTGCGGCAGCGGGCATGAAACATGTGACGATGGAACTGGGAGGAAAATCTCCTCTGATCGTCTTCGACGACGCGTCGCTTGAAGACGCGGTTGGCGGCGCGCTGCTGGGCAACTTCTATTCGACCGGCCAGGTCTGTTCGAATGGAACACGTGTCTTTGTACAATCCGGGATCAAGGACCGTTTTTTGGAGTGCCTGATCGAGCGGACATCTAAGATCATCATCGGCGATCCCAGGGACGAAGAAACCCAGATGGGTCCAATGGTATCGGCCCGCCAGCTTGAGATCGTCGAAGGCTACATCGCCAAAGGCAAAGCAGAAGGCGCAACCCTCGCCTATGGCGGCGCGCAGATCGACAGAGATGGGTTCTTTATTGAACCGGTCATCTTCTCGGATGTGCACGATGACATGACTATCGCGCGTGAAGAGATTTTCGGCCCGGTCATGTCGATACTTGAGTTCGAAACCGAAGACGAGGTGATCACCCGTGCTAACGACACCGAATTGGGGCTGGCAGCGGGCGTTTTCACCTCGGACCTGACGCGCGCGCATCGGGTGATTGACCGCTTGGATGCGGGCACCTGTTTCATCAACTCCTACAACGACGCACCGGTCGAAATCCCTTTTGGCGGCATGAAGAAATCGGGCGTTGGGCGCGAGAACTCGAAGGCTGCAATCGAGCATTACAGCCAGCTCAAGACGGTTTTCGTGCGCATGACACCGGTTGAGGCTCCGTACTGATCATGACCAAGCTGAATGCAGATTACATCATCATCGGCGCAGGCTCTGCCGGGTGTGCGATGGCCTATCGGCTGTCAGAAAATGGCAAACATTCGGTTCTGGTGATCGAATTTGGCGGCTCGGATGTGGGGCCGTTTATTCAAATGCCCGCGGCGCTGTCCTACCCGATGAACATGCCCCTATACGATTGGGGGTTCCAAAGCGAACCGGAACCACAGTTAAACAACCGACGTTTGGCGACGCCACGCGGCAAGGTTGTCGGCGGATCATCGTCGATCAACGGGATGGTCTATGTCCGTGGTCATGCGCTGGACTATGACCATTGGCAGGATGCCGGCGCTGATGGCTGGGCCTACAAGAACGTGCTTCCCTATTTCAAGCGGATGGAAACCTGGAACAGCGCCGGGCACGGGGGCGACCCGATGTGGCGAGGGACGGACGGGCCGCTTCATGTAACGCGCGGCCCGCGAAAAAACCCATTGTTTCACGCCTTTGTCGAGGCTGGTCATCAGGCCGGATACGAGTTAACCGAGGACTATAATGGCGAAAAGCAAGAGGGCTTCGGCCCGATGGAACAGACCGTCTACAAAGGTAGGCGTTGGTCTGCCGCAAATGCCTATCTGAGACCGGCTCTGAAGCGCGAAAACTGCCGCCTTGTCCGCGCCTTTGCCAAACGGATCGTGATCGAAAACGGCCGCGCGACTGGTGTCGAAGTGGTCGACGGATCAAAGACCGAGGTTCTGCATGCAAACCGAGAGGTGATTGTTGCGGCCTCGTCCATCAACTCTCCGAAACTGCTGATGCTGTCCGGCATTGGGCCAGCCGCGCATCTGAAACAGCATGGGATCGAGGTCGTCGCCGACCGACCCGGGGTTGGGCAGAACCTGCAGGATCATCTCGAACTCTATATCCAGATGGCCAGCAAGCAGCCGATCACACTGTACAAACACTGGAACCTGTTCTCCAAGGCAGTGATCGGGGCGCAATGGCTGTTTTTCAAAAAGGGTCTTGGGGCGTCGAACCAGTTTGAATCGGCCGCGTTTTTGCGGTCTGACCCGTCAAAAACCTACCCGGATGTGCAGTATCACTTCTTGCCCATGGCAGTACGGTATGACGGTAAAGCCGCTGCCGAAGGTCATGGGTTTCAGGCCCATGTCGGCCCCATGCGGTCGCCGTCGCGCGGGTCGATTCAGCTGCAATCGGCGGACCCGTTGGCTGCGCCAGAAATCCGGTTCAACTACATGAGCACCGAACAAGACTGGATCGATTTCCGCAGGTGCATCCGCATGACACGCGAGATTTTCGCGCAGGACGCGTTCAAACCCTATGTGAAATCTGAAATCCAGCCCGGTTCGGCGCTGCAATCCGATGACGATCTGGACGGTTTCATCCGCGAACATGCCGAGAGCGCCTATCACCCCTGCGGGACCTGCAAAATGGGCCGAGCCGACGACAAAACAGCCGTAGTTGACCCGGAATGCCGCGTGATCGGAGTGGACGGGCTGCGCGTTGCTGACAGTTCGATCTTCCCGCGCATTACCAACGGGAACCTGAATGCGCCATCGATCATGGTGGGGGAAAAAGCGTCTGACCATATCCTGGGTCAGACGCCCCTGCCGCCCTCAAATGCTAAGCCATGGTTGCACACGAGTTGAAAGTCAGAATGCGCGCCGGCATCGGTACGCATAGAATTGATTGGTAGAAGCAAGGTTACTACTGGATCAGGATAGACGCGCAAGAAAGGCATCCGCAGTCGCAACGTATCGATCTCTTCTCTCTGGCTTCATTCGGGCCGCAGTTCGGCACATCATAGCCCAGCGTGGATTTCGCCCGAGATTGTCCTGATGCTTGATTATGAACCGCCAATACAAGGCATCCCAGACCTCTGACCAAGGCCCTTTGGCCCAATGGCTCATTTTGCGGATGTAGTTTGAGCCACAGAAATAAGGTTTGGTCGTGATAAGCCCGCCATCTGCGTGCTGGCTCATGGCATACGTATTTGGGACCATGACCCAATCGTAGCTGTCCACGAACATCTCCATGAACCAGCGGTACACGTCGTCTGGATCAATTTCACACAGAAACATAAACCCACCCAAAACCATCAGCCGTTCAATGTGATGGCAATATCCGGTGTGAAGAACCCTCGTGATGGTATCGTCGATTGGGCCTATCCCTGTTGTGCCATCATAAAACGCTGTCGGCATCCTTCGGCTGTGTCCCCAATGGTTGGTCGTCCGCATACGTACGCCAAGGTCTTCATAAGTGGCACGCATAAACTCTCGCCAACCAATGATCTGACGGACAAAACCTTCTATGGAATTGAGCGGAACGTCTCGGAATTGCGCATAATCAACAGTTGCGTCGATTACTTGTTTTGGGGTTAACAACCCGATGTTTAGCGCGGGCGTCAGGACCGCGTGCCAGAGCCAGCTTTCGCCTTCGACAATTGCATCTTCATAGTCGCCGAACCGATCAAAACGGCGCTCGAGAAATTGGTTCAACCAAATCTCGGCGGCCATATGAGATGTCGGGTAATACAGCCTGTCCAGTGAACCATAAGCGTTTGGAAAATCTGCGTTTATACTATCCCTTGCAGCGTGATCCAGCGCGCCATGTTCCGGCCAGTCGATCCCAGGTAAACAGCCCAGAAGGGCTTTGGGAACTTTCTTGCGGTTGTCGTGGTCAAAGCTCCATTGTCCACCGATTGGTTCATCGCCATCCATCAAAACACCCAGTCGGCGCCGCTGATGCTTATAGAAGTCGGCCATGAACCAGCGTTTGTGACCACTTCGCCAAATTTCATTGTCTGCCTTAGTATTCAGAAAACCGGGAGATGGACGAATTTCAAGCGCGATACCCGCATGAAGCGCGGCCTTTTGCAGGCGCTTCTCTGCAATGAAATCTACCGGGTCAGCCATCACAACCGAACTGACACCGTCCTGTGACAGCCCCTGGAACAAGAGACCGCACGCATCTGTTCGCATTTCGTAAGAAAAGACTTCAGCATTCAGGCCTTTATCCAGCAGGTTGCGATGATACCGGGACATGCTTGCACGGTGCAACCAAAGCTTTTGCTTGTGCATCTTTGCCGGGTACTGCGCGTCGCCAAAGAACAGAGGATCCTCAAACAAGATAACACGCGCCGAAGCGTCGACCAAACCTGGATGGTCGGCATAAAGCTGATTGGGAAGAATGAGTGTCGCCGCGGTCAATCCATATCTCCAAGCTAGAAAGTCATTGGTCCTAGCTGGCGCACATCTACACAGGCGCAGAAAGGTGTGTCAGTTCGCCAATGCCGTCGATAGGGCAAGAACCGAATCTTCGTAGCTGTTTACGAAATCTGCACCCTCCGGCCTATGGACAAGAGGTGGGAAGACCACATTCTGCATCCCCAGCTCTTCCACAGCTCGCAACGCTGCCATTGGTGGATCTGCTTCCCAGATCAATACCTCTGCACTTGTCTGTTGTTTGAGATCAAGCAATTCGGCCAATTGCTCCGAATTTGGAGCGGCCCCAGCCTCCCACTCAAGCGATGCGATTTCCAGACCGTAGCGGCGGCTGAAATACTGATACCTTGGATGCGTCGCGATCAGAGTGACATCTGTGCCGCCCGCAAGCAGCGATTGGGCCCTTTGATCCAACGCCAGCAACTCAGCGCGGAGCGTATCGAGCTTAGCTGCAATTTCATCGGGCGGGGCAAGCGCACGCTGAGTTGCGGCCTTCGCAATTGCCTCCGCCTGCTTAATCGCCAAAGTTGGGTCAAGCCAGATGTAGGATGCTAATCCCTCATGCGAGTGTTCTCCACCCTCACCATGGCTGTGGGTGATACTTTCGGTAGCGATGTATCGGTCCTCAAGCGCGGCAGAGGTGTTGACCAACCGGGATCGCGGCAGAGACACGCGATCAATCCAAGTGGCAAAGGCGGCACCGTTCAGCAGGATCAGGTCTGCCGATTGGATCATGCTGATATCAGCGATAGAGGGCCGCCAAAACGAAGGATCGACATCCGCGGGTACGGGAAACACCACATCTGCGGCATCCCCTAAAAGGCGTTCGGCGAAATACTGCAACGGGTAGTTAACTGCTACAATTTTTGACCGTTCTTGTGCGGTCGCAAACGTGGCCACGAGCAGACCCAGAACCATCAGCGCACCACACGTGAGCATCCTTTTCATGATCAACTCCCGCATTTCCGCGCGATATCTTCGGGCGTGACAATCCAGTAGTTATCGTGGTCTCCGGTATCAACCTCAATCACCAGACCGGTTGAATGATCAACACTGCTGAGGGGGATTTGCGCCATGCCATCACTGTCAACCGAGAGGGTTTGCAGCAAAGCATTCTGCCCATCCAGTACGCGCACCTCACCTTTTTGGGCGGGTTTGCCGTTCGAAAACTTCGCTTCAACCGTCACCATTTTGCAATCGACCGAGGCGAAAACGACAAGTTTGTGTGCAGCCGCAGCCAAGGGGGCAGCGGCGCATAGGGCGGCTAAACCAAGTGTTCGGATCACTGACCTGTCCATTCCTCGAAATGCACCCACAGAACTGCGCCCAGTTCGACAGCCTTGTCTTCACCATCCTGAGGCAAGGTATAGTCCGCCGTATTGAGCGCAGCAAAACCCCACCAACCGTCGGATGGCGCCGCATAGGTAAAGACACCATCTGCGTCTGCCTTAACTGTCTGCGTGATCATCAACTCATCCGGCGCGGTTGCACCGGCGCCATTGTTGAAGAACTCTACCTCAACTTCGGCATAAGGTACGGGCGTGCCATCCATCTTGACGATACCCTGAAAGACATTGCGCTCCCACAGACCAAACGGTTTAGACAGGGGCACAATCTCGGTCTTGAGACCAAGCTCGGCATCCCAACCCTCATCATCTCCGTAAGCCGTTACATAGGTTTTGGTGTAGTGAATAATGAAAGCATCTTCAGCGGGTTCCCAGTAAGGTTTGGGCTCCATCGCAAAGATGTAAGTGCCCGGGCGTTCAAGCGGAAAATCGAGCGTATATCCCTGTTCATCCATAACAGTGGCACCCTCAAGGCTGCTCAGGATGTCTGTTGTTTGCCCTTCATGTGTGACGGTAAAGGCTGCAGGTTTTTCCAGTGTCATCCCGTCCAGTTCAAACGGATGTGAGAAGGACATGGTCAAGGATAAGCTGCGGCCATCTTCCTGACTGATCATCGGATCATTCGGGATGATCATTCCGTAGTGGGCAAGCGCAGGTGTGACAGAAACGCTGCCTGCCAATGCCGCCAGAAGAATATGCTGTTTCATAGTCTTTCCTTTCTGATCATGTGCCGAGCGAGAGCAGCCATCCCACCCAAGTCTCAGCATGTCGTGACACCAATGCAGCACCAAAGGCTGCGATACACCCTGAAATGAACAGCAGAGTGACTGTTTCGGCTGCCAGCAGACGCAAAACCATGCCCTGCCTGGCCCCCAACTTGACGGCTGTCGCAATCTCTTTTGCGCGCAGCCGATAGCTAAGGAAAACGGCAAGCCCAACGGCGGCAACAGCCGCCACCGCGATGATCGCCGTCACCACGTCCAATAGTGATTTGATCCGAAATATCCGATCGACCAGCCCTTGTATGACCTGCGCCGGTTCAAACAGTTGGCTGGGATTTTCGCTGTCCAGATACCGCCCTTTCAAGATCGTGGCCGATCGCCGGTCATTCGGGATCAAGATCACAGCAGTGGCCGGAAACCCAGCCTGTGCCCCATGAAAATGAAAGCTATCGATATTGTCCGGCGTTATACGCTGATATTGCACCACAGCTGCATTCGCCAGTGCATCAGTCCTAGCTGCAATATCCGCGGCGGTCACCACATCCTCGTGGCCATGCCCAATCCCTTGGATCACCCAAGCGGTTTTGATATCAACAAAAATCGCTTGATCGTCTGGCGTGTTGGTCGGAGCCAACACCCCGACAATTGGCATCTCTAGAGGGTAAACGCCATCAAGGTCGAACAGATTTTCGGGTGCGGAGACCAAAGTATCCCCTACGTCCTTGCTCAACTCCTGGGCAACTTTGGCCCCAATCACTGCTTCGCCCAGAAAGGACAGGCCCCGCCCGTTTGCAAGCGCCAGATCCCTAAACTCAAAATAGTCGAGCGTCGTGCCGATTATCCGGAAACCGCCAGACGAAAACGCAGTATGGACCGGGATGGGAAGAGCCAAATTGCTGTCCCAGATCACATCCACCTCTCGCATTGCGATGGGATCAGGGCGTTCATCTGAGAAATACAGGGCAGCCATTGTCAGATCCAACCGCGATCCACGATTTCCCAACAGCAGTGGCGTCGCCTCACCCCGCGCGACCAAGGATGTCTGACTTGTGGAAAGCAAGATCTGTGTGGCAACCGGCACAAACAGGATCAGCGCCGTCGCAATCACCAACACAAGACTGCGCGCCCAATGATAACGCAGATAGGAAAAGGCGAGGTAAAGCGCATTCATAGCTCGGCCGCCTCGCGATATTGCGCAAAGTCGATAACTCGCTCAAAACGCGGCAAAAGTTCGTGATCATGGGTCACGGCCAGAACCGTCGCCCCCGCGCTTGCGGCTTGCTCGAACAGCAAATCCAGGATGCGTCCTTTGCTTTCCGGATCCAGATTGCCGGTCGCCTCGTCAGACAGGATAAGCTTGGGTTGGGTCACCAAAGCACGGCAGATGGCGACGCGTTGCTGTTCCCCCTGGCTAAGGGCCTCGGGATGCCTGTCCAGCTTATCACCAATACCACAGGCCTCCGCCAAAGCCTCTGCCCGGCTCCACACCGCGGAATCCAGTTTGAGCGCTGGTGTAATGCGATAAGGATACAGGATGTTTTGCCGTGCACTCAGGTAATCCAGCAGAGCAAAATCCTGAAAAACGAAACCGATATGGCTGGCGCGAAACCGACGACGCGCCGCATTTGGCAATCCCGAGACATTTGTTCCGGCCACCTCGATACACCCTGTTTCAGGTGTCAGAATACCCGCGATCAGGTTCAGCAGGGTTGTCTTTCCACTGCCGCTTGGCCCAACGATGGCCAGACGTTCGCCCTCCCTCAGGGATAGCTGCGGCACCCGCAAGCGAAACGCGCCGGAACTGTAACTAAAACTAAGGTCTTCGACGCGGATCATTGATTTTCTTCCGAAACCTGAAAAACCTCACCTGCACTGTCGCGGCTGACCTCAAGCAAGTCGAAATCTGTAATCCGCCATGCACCCTCAATCGGAGAGATCGACAAGGCGGCATAATAGGTATTACCTCGTACATGAAGGTGTTCAGCGTGACCGACCGTCCCAATAACCTGCCATGTTGCATCGACCTCAAGCGTCTCATCGCTTTGCGTCACGAGGCTGTCCAATAGGCTGATTTCGTGGATGGTCTGATCCGCTTGATCCAGCCCATTCCCTTCCATCGCACCAACCCGTTCGAGGTAAAGATACTCCAGCGCGTCGCCATGCGTGACCTTTGCCAACTGGTCATAAATGGTATCTTCTTGGGTCTGCGCGAAGGCCTCGTAGATCACGATCAATAACGCCGGAATCAACTCATCTGATAGCTCATAGGCGACCGGAACCGTCATTCCGGGCATGTTTGGTACCGAATAAGCCCCGGGTGGCAATGCATCTGCCGATCTTTCGGACGATAGAAAAATAAAGCCAGCAATTCCGCCAACGCCCAATGCAAAAACTATGGCTAACAGAACGTTCTGACCCATGTATCCAAATCCCAGCTTAAACCAACTACGTTCCAGAACGTCGATTGGATCAATAATAAAAGCCCTGACCCGTATCGGGTATTGCACTGCTTGGCCTTCTTATCGACCGCCCCGCCCAGCGGCCATCGAAGCGGCGCGCATCTAAGGCTGAGACCAGTCATTGGCAAAGCTAGGGCTGCGGTCAAGCAGTTCTGATCAGCGAGCTTCGCCGCTGATCGACGATTTCATGACTCGTTAGGCTTCGATCCTTAGCTACGACGTGTACCGGGTTTCAAAGAGCGAGTGTTTTGACGCGGTAGCGCAGTTGGAATTTCTGGATTTTGCCGGTTGAGGTCTTAGGAAGCGTCTCGAAAACAACCGCTTTTGGGGCTTTGAACCCGGCCAGATGATCGCGACAGAAAGCGATGATATCCTCAGCGGTTACCTCGGCCCCGTCGCGTAATTCGATAAAGGCACAGGGGACCTCGCCCCATTTCTCATGCGGCATTGCGACCACGGCGGCGGCCTGAATCGCGTCATGGCGATACAGCACCGCTTCGACCTCGACGGATGAGATGTTTTCGCCGCCCGAGATGATCACGTCCTTCAGGCGGTCGCGGATCTGAATGTATCCATTCTCATGCATCACAGCTCCGTCGCCGGACCAGAACCAGCCGTCCTCGAAGGCGTTCGAGGTCGCCTCGGCGTCTTTGTAATACCCGGCCATGACCGTGTTGCCCCGAATGGCGATCTCACCTTGTGTGGCACCATCGCGCTGTACCGGTGCGCCGCTGTCGCGGTCGATCACCGTGACCTCTTCGACCATCGGGAAGGCGATGCCCTGTTGTGCCTGCAATTCAGCCTGTTCCGCTGGGCTGAGATCGTTCCACTCTTCCTGCCAGAGGCATTGTGAGATGTGGCCGTAAGTCTCGGTCAGACCATAGACCTGCATGACGTCAAACCCCATCGCGCGGGTCTTTTCCAAAACCGAAGGAGGCGGAGGCGCGCCGGCGGTCAACACGCGGATTGCGGGATCAAAGGGGCCAGCGTCGCTTTCGGCCTCTGCCAGCATTTGCAGCACGATAGGGGCGGCACCGAAATGGGTCACGCCATGGGTGCGGATCGCCTCCAGAATAGGGTCTGCGGCGGGGATGCGTGTAAAGACAACCGTCCCACCAAGCATCGCCATCAACCAGGGATGGCCCCAGCCGTTGCAGTGGAACATCGGCACAACGGACAGGTAGACCGGATAGGGCGGTATCTGCCATGCGGTGCCAGTACCCAGCGCCATCAGGTAAGCGCCACGGTGATGATAGACGACACCCTTGGGGCGGCCCGAGGTGCCCGAGGTGTAGTTCAATGCAATCGCGTCCCACTCATCATCGGGCAGATTGACCGGCAAGGGTGGGGCCGTGGTCAGTGCCTCATAGGTCTGGCCGCCGAGGGTTTGACCAGTGGCGGCAGGATCGGCGATTTCGACCACAGGTATTGTGCGACCCAGCAGATCAAATGCTTTGGACAAAAGCGGCACCAGTTCCCGGTCCACGATCACCAGCTTGGTATCCGCATGTTCCAGAATATAGGCGATGGTTTCCGGCTCGAGCCGGGTGTTGAGCGTATTCAGCACCCCTCCGGACAGGGGAAGGGCAAAATGCAGCTCAAACAGTTCCGGGATGTTTGGACTGAGAACCGAGACCGTGTCACCCTTCTGCACGCCAAGTGCGACCAACCCACTGGCCACCGCGCGAATGCGGGCGGCGGTTTCCGCCCAGCTTCGTCGGATATCACCATAGATAACAGCGGTGCGCGCGCCGTGCAGGGATTCGGCGCGGCGCAGGAAGGACAAAGGGGACAAAGGCACATGGTTGGCCCGTGTCTTCTGAAGAGCTTCGAAATGGTGACGCATCCGGGTCCCGCCTGTCTTAGCTGTTGGGCCGCACGCGGGCGGCGGTCTTGTTGGCAAAGGCTTCCAACCGTTCGCGCGCGGCGGGCTGGGTGTTGACCACACCGCCGACCACGGCTTCGGCATAAGCAGCATCCATGCCGGACATGTTGTTCAAATGGCTGATCGCCGAACAGATCGCAAAATTGGTCAAAGGCAGGTTCTGCGCGATCTGTTCCGCCAGTTCCATTGCCTTGGCCATGCTGCCGCCGTCTTCAGTGATGTATTGCGCCAGTCCCAGATCGACGGCCTCTTGCCCCTGATAGACGCGGCCGGTCAGGATCATGTCGATCATGCGGTATTTGCCGATCATGTCCGAGACACGGATGGTTGCGCCTCCGCCCGTGAAAATCCCGCGCTGTCCCTCGGGCAAGGCGAAATAGGTGCCGGGATCGATGACGCGGATATGGGCGGCGCTGGCAAGCTCCAGCCCGCCGCCAACCACCGCGCCTTTCAGGGCGGCGATGATCGGCACACCACCATATTCCATCTTGTTGAACGCCTCATGCCAGCGCAGGCAGACATGCATGAAGTCATCGGGGCTGCGGTCGGCTTTCCAGTGTTCCACCAGATCCAGACCTGCGCAGAAGTGGTCGCCTTCGCCGGCCAGCACAACAGCCCTAACGCCGGCCATGCGTGCGCCGCTGAAAAAGCGGATCAGTTCTTCGATCGTGGCCACGTCCAATGCATTGCGCTTGGTCGGGCGGTTCAGGGTCACGACATAGAGGCCATTGTCACGCTCGGAAATCGCGAGGTTCTCATAAGTGGCGGGGTTCACGACATCATTCATATTGCGGATCCTTTTAAAGGCGTTATTCGGGGAAGGCCGCGTCAAGCAAGCTGCGCGCGCCGTGCAAGATGCGAGTGCGTTCGGCACTACATTCCGGCAGGATGTGCTGGGCAAAGAAGAGCGCGGTGGCGATCTTCTGCGTCATGAACTGCGTGTCCTGCCCATCGTTCAACGCTGCCTGCGCGGGCGTGACACTCTTTGCCAGTTTCCAACCCGCCGCAAGCGTACCTGCCAGCATCAGGAACGGGACCGAGCCCGCAAAAGCGGCGTCGATATCTTTGCGGCTGTTTTGCAATAGCCATTCCAACGCGGCTTCAAATGCGGCGCGTGCCTGCGCAAGGCTTGCGCCGATGGCTTGCGCGGTGGCATCGCCTTCTGCCAACTCGGCCTCGGTTGCCGCAATGCGGGCGGCGAACCGGCGCGCAGTCTCGCCCCCGTCGCGCATGACTTTGCGGCCCAGAAGGTCGTTGGCCTGAATGGCGGTGGTGCCCTCGTAAATCGGCAGAATGCGAGCGTCGCGGTAGTGCTGAGCGGCTCCGGTTTCTTCGATGAAGCCCATGCCACCGTGGATTTGAACCCCCAGAGAGGCGACCTCGACCGCGCGTTCCGAGCAGAAGCCCTTGACCAGCGGAACCATGAACTCAGCCAGAGCGGCCATATCCGGATCATCCTGATGATGCGCGATGTCCAGCAGGCCCGCTGTGGCCGCCGCCATAGCGCGCCCGCCTTCGGTGAGGCTGCGCATCCGCATTAACATGCGGCGCACGTCGGGGTGTTCGATGATCGCCACGGCGTCCTTGGCCTGACCATTCACGGGGCGGCTTTGGACCCGGTCCCGCGCATAAGCCAAGGCGCGCTGATAGGCGCGTTCTGATGTCGCGATGCCCTGAACACCGACCGAAAAGCGTGCGGCGTTCATCATGATGAACATATATTCCAGCCCGTGGTTTTCTTCACCTATCAGGAAGCCCGTTGCGTCTTTGTATTCCAACACCGCCGTTGGGCTGGCGCGCACGCCCAGCTTGTGTTCGATGCTGACACAGTTCACCGAATTCTCGGCCCCGACCGAGCCATCCTCTGCCACCATCTTTTGCGGGACGATGAACAGGCTCAGACCCTTCGGTCCGGCGGGCGCGTCAGGGGTGCGCGCCAGAACCAGATGGATGATGTTCTCAGTCAGGTCATGCGCGCCATATGTGATGAAGATCTTGGTGCCGGACACGCCATAGCTGCCATCCTCGCGCCGCACCGCCTTGGTCGAGACGCGACCCAGATCGCTGCCCGCCTGCGGTTCGGTCAGGTTCATCGTGCCCGACCAGCGCCCTGCAATTAAAGGCTCCAAATAAATAGCTTTCTGCGCGTCCGAGCCTGTCAGCAGCAACGCCTCAATCGCGCCGTCGGTCAGCAAGGGACACAGGCCAAAGCTCATGTCGGCGGCATTCAGCATCTCGACCGCCGCTGCGCCAACTGTTTTCGGAAGCCCCATGCCGCCGTATTCCACAGGATGGGTCAGGGCCTGCCAACCCATTTCGACGAATTGTGCATAAGCTTGCGCATCCCCTTCAGGCATCGTTACCCGCCCTTTGTCGAACCGGGCACCCAATGTATCTCCGATATGAGATAACGGCGCGATTTGTTCACCGCAGAACCGGGCGTAACCATCCAAAGCAGCCCCAATGTCCGCCAGATCATAGTCCGAATACACCGCCAAAGAGGACACCTGATCCCAATGCGAGAGGTGTTCAATACAAAACATCAAATCCTGCACGGGCGGTTGATAGGACATGACTGCCTCCTCCTCTCGGCAACTATGGTTTCGCGTCATATATCTGTGCCAAGACTTGCAGATAAGCTCATATCTTGACAAGCTTGTATCCGATTGCGCCAAACTATAGTTGCTATGACTCGTCCCGACCCCATCTCTCTGACCACCGTATCGGCGGGTTTTGTCCAAGATTGGCTGGACGCTCTGACATCGTGTTGCACCCCGCCGGAGATGTCCTCTCTGCTACGGCGCTCGGGCCTGCAACCCGGCCCAATGGCATCGACCCAGCGCGTTACGCTCGACGAGATCGCACAGCTCTATCAGTTAGCCGCGCCCGAGACCGGCGACGAGATGATGGGATTGTGGAGCCGCCCAATCCGCCCCCGCGCGCTGCAACATCTGGTGACCGTGCAGCGTGAGGCGGGCAGTCTGACTTCGGCCCTGTATCGGTTTACGACATTCTGGAACCTGTTGCTTGATGATTTCCGGCTGGTCCTGGATACCGCATCCGATCAGGTGGAGTTGAAGCTGATCCCCTATCTGGATCATACCCGACCGCAACGCTTTGGTCATATGCTATTGCTGAAACTGGCGCATGGACTTTTATCTTGGCTCAGCGGGGTGGAGACACCGGTCAAAGCTGTGAACTTTGCCTTTCCCCGTCCCGATTTTGCAGCCGACTATGCCGTGGTCTTCCCCTGCCCCGTCGAATTTGACGCACCGTATACAAGCATTTTATTTGATCCCAGCAAATTCAGCCGTCCGATTGCACGCAGTTCTACCGAAGCTTCGGTTTTTCTTCTGCGCGCGCCGCTTGATTGGATTTTCACCGGTTCACGCGCGCATACCTGCAGCCTGCGGGTCCGCGCCTTTCTATACAGCGCGTCCTGGCAAACCTGTCAGCTGCCGGATGCTGCCCTTGCCCTTCAGATGACACCCCGCACACTGAACCGGCGATTGAACGAGGAAGGCACATCCTTTCAGGATATCAAAGACGCTTTGCGCCGCGACATCGCCATACGTGCCTTGCTACAGGGACAAGATAGCATCGAGCAGATCGCCTATGAGACCGGCTTTTCCGCCCCAGCGAATTTTTACCGGGCTTTTCGGAAATGGACAAACCGGACCCCTGGGTCCTACAAGAAGCACACTCCATAAATGCGCTAACTTTCTTTACCCATCTGGCCCAGAACCAAAGGCTTTGCAACACACGTCCTGATCGGAACCACACGGTCGCGACGCTAAGTGCGCGACGCCTCGAACGCAGCCCAGGCTGTTTCAAAGGCTTCAAAATCAAATCCTGCTGCGCGTGCAGGGGCAAGGATCAGTTTTTCGGTTTCAAGCAATTTGAGGATTGCCTGTTCGAGCCGGTCCACAACCTCGGGCGGGATCACCAAAGCGCCGTGGCGGTCGGCGTGAACAAGATCGCCGTTCTGAATCTCAAGGCCGAATATGGACACCGGAGTACCGATTTCGCACACATGCACGAACCCATGGCTGGGTCCGATTGACCCAGCAACAACCGGGAAATCATCGGGCAGATCGCCAAGATCACGCATCACGCCATTGGTCAGCGCGCCGCTGATGCCGAACCCCTTATGGACGGTGGTGTTGATCTCGCCCCAATAGGCGCCAATGCAATCGGGATAGTCCAGATCCTCCACCACAGTAACAGCCGGGCCGGTCCCGGTTGCCATATGCCGATAATACTCCATCCGGCGTTTTCGGATCACCTCGGGCGATTCCGTAGGTGGGTTCACGGCGGCAATCTTTGCGGTGCGGGCATATCCGACCATGGGTTTCGCTTCAGGGTCAGAACACTGCATGGTCCCGCGGGTAAATGCGTTGAAGCCACGCTTGCCTTGCGCCACTTCGATTGCGTTGCAGACTGTCGGGGTATCGACTGATCTGAGCAGGTCCAAAAGGGTTTGTTTCATATCGCCTCCAACCAGCGGGTCAACGCCGCTGTTGTTCTCTCGGGTTGTTCCAATGTGGGCAGGTGGCCCGCATCTTCGATGATCTCAAACCGGCTTTGGGGCATCAGACTATGCATCAGCTCGTGGCGTGATACTGGGCACAGAGTGTCCTCTCGCCCGCATAGCACCAGCGCAGCGCCGTCATAGGCCCGCAAGGTCGCGCTTTGATCCGGACGATCTCGGAGTGCCTTGGACTGATTGACAAAAACCTCAGGCCCGAGGTCGGTTGCCATCTCCATGCAAAGGTCCAGAATAGCGCTGCGATTTGGCCCGTCAGTCAGATAGTTGGGCTTCATCTCCTCGGCCATTACCGCGCGCAACTGGCCACCCAAGACGACGTCGATCTGAGGTTGGCGTCTGGCTTTGACCTCGTCTTTTTCTGCCAAAGGGTTGGTGTCCAATAGGGCCAGCCCACAAATGCGGTCGGGAGCCTGACGCAGAACCTCCATCGCAACGATCCCGCCCATGGACAGCCCTGCTATGGCAAAGCGCGGGGGGGCGAAGGACAGTACTTCGGCAGCCAGCGCCTCCACCGTGTCGCTCGCGCCAATTGGGGCGGTTATGATTGGCCTGTGTCCTGACAACGCCGCGATCTGTGGCGCAAACAGGCGTGCATCGCACATCATACCCGGCAATAGAACAAGCGGGGTCATTTGAGCAGGGAAACCCCTTCGGACAGCGCCCCCAGCTTGGCATAGGCGATGTCGGGATCAACCGCGCCGAACCCGGCGAAGGTCCCAAAGCCGCAATCCGAGCCGGCCACCACACGATCAGCGCCAACGATATCAACAAAGCGTTGGGTACGTTGGGCGACCACTTCGGGGTGTTCGACGAAATTGGTCGTGGTATCGACCACGCCAGGCACCAGCACCTTGTCGTCCGGTATCTCATCCTTGCGGTCACGGAACACGGTCCATTCATGCGCGTGGCGCGGGTTCGAGGTTTCAAACAGCACATATCGCGATTTGGTGTTCATCAGCGTTGTGAACACCTTGTCCATGCCGATGTCACAGCAATGCGGCCCTTCGTAATTCCCCCAGCAAATATGCACGCGCACCTTGTCTGCGGGCACGTTCTGCAGCGCATGGTTCAGGGCTTCGACATGCATATCGGCAACCTTGACGAACTCTTCATCAGAAAGCTCGGTGAACAGCATGTGGCGAGACAGGGCCAAATCGGGGCAGTCCAGCTGCAGGTCCAAACCGGCAGCGACAATGGTCTCGTACTCGTTCTTCATCGCATCGGCGAGCGCGGACAGATAGGCCTCGCGCGTGGGGTAGAAATCATTTTGCAGGAATAGCGAGATCACGCCGGGGCTCGCTGCATTCATGAACCCGCGATCAACTCCATGCTGCGCCATTGCCGCCTTAAGGTTCGCTATATCTTTCTGCAACTCTCCCTGCCCTTTCGAGCGCACCTCGCCCACACACATAGGGCGCGCATATTGAGGGGTGCCGCCATCATCGGCCAGACGTTTCAAAAAACCTGGGAACATCTTCAGATCCGCTGGTGCGTTGCGAGGGCTATCCCCCGCAAATCCGGTGTAGCGGTCTTTGACATAGGTCGCGTATGAAATCTTCGAGGTTTCGCCATCCGACACGATGTCGACCCCAGCCTCGACCTGCTTGCGGACGGTTTCAGCCACCGCTGACGTCATGCACGCATCAAATTCGGCTTGGTCAAACTCTTTTGTATTCTCTCGTGCGAAAATGAAATCCACAACCTCCTGAGATCGCGGCAGAGACCCGACATGTGTTGTTTTGACGGTCATGGGACCTCCTTACATCTTGTGTGCCATCAGCACGGTATGGCTTTGGGTTTCGGGATCTTTGGCCAGAAATCCGCTTAAGATCATACCGTTGTCTTCGAGACAGGCCGCATAGCCAGCCGGGGAAAGCGAGGCGTGGTAAACCAGTTCACCACCAACGGTCCCTTGCGCCTCACCCGCGCTATGCCCCACAGTCAGCATCAACATACCGCCGCTGCGCAGATGGCGCGCCATTCGCGCAATGCAGGCTTTTTGTTCGTCCGCGGTTAGGTGGAAAAAGCTGTTCCAGGCAATAATCCCGTCGAACCTTTGGCTCAGCTCAAAATCCCGCATATCGGCCTGTAGCCAATCCCCTTTGGGCCAACGGCTGCGGGCGATTTCAAGCATAGCCTCAGAAAAATCAACACCCGTGACGTTAAACCCCTCGGCCATGAACCAACGCGCAATTGGCTCGCCCGCACCACACCCCAGGTCCAGCACATGACCACCGGGTTTCAGGTTGGCGGTGAAGCGCGCCAGCCAGCGCGCTTCGAACAGGGCCCGCGAGCGTTGCTCGTCATAGGCCCTGGCCTGCCGTTCATAGACGGCATGGGTATCGTCGGGGTTTACCGTCATCCGACCCAGGTGGCACCGGCCGGATCGTCGGTGGCTGTGATCCGGTACAGGCCCGCCTGCCCGGTCATGGACGGTGCGACGCTATAGGTTTCGCCGGGTAAGACCAGCGCGGTATCACCGTTGGACAATGTGGTCTCAACATCGTTGATCGCTATCCGCCAATGACCGCTTGCGGGCATCAGAACCACAGGTTTTTCAGCTTTCAACGGGCCGTTCACTGCCGATCCACGGGTCAGGAAATCGACCTCAAAACCCGGCTTATCTTTGATCAGGCCGTTTTCGCCAATCACCACCGCAGGTTCATTGGCCGCCAAAGCCATCAGGTCCCAATACCGGGCGACATATTTGCCGATCACTTCCCCAACCGGAACCTCCGGGTAAGCCTTCAGTTCCTCTTCGGTCAGCAACGGCATAGGCTGCACGTTATGAGGAAGTTCCTCGCCTTTCTTGCTGTCGTACAGAACCCCGTTGTTGCCCAGCATCAAACCATGGGCTTGCGCATCCTCGATAACCTGAGGGGCCCATGTTACGCCTCCGCCCGCATCGTCGCCGCCAAGGATCGACATGATCATTCCATAATCCTGACCCACATTTTCAAACCCACGGAAGATGCCCGTTGGGATGTTGAAGATGTCGCCTTCCTCTGCGATGAACTCACCCGCCGTGCCATAGCGGCCCCAGAAGAACCGCCAACGGCCTTTGGCGACAAAGAACACCTCGGCCGTCGTGTGGCTGTGCAGCGAGTTGCGGCATTTCGGCGGTTGCCCCGCCGCGCCGATATTGAACCCGATCTTGTCGGTGATGTGGACATGCTGGTCCGGGCTTTCTGAAACACCACCGCCCACAATGGTAAAGTTCTCTTTCTGGTCCGAGCCCGGCGTATGTGCGTCAATAAACGCGGTTTTGCAGGGTTGCAACTCGCCATAGCGAACAATGCGGCTTTGAATTGTACTCATCTCTGTCTTCCTTTTGTTTGGGGTTTCTGGTTCAAAACCCCAAATCCGGGCGGGCGGTTATTTAACCGCCGCGCGCGCAGACTGGCCCGATGGGCGTGGTAGCGCCGCATCGACTGTCGTGCGTCCAGATTTGACATCAGATGTCGCATGTTACAGATCGCCGGTTTTCAACAGAATTTGCTTCCAGACAGATGTTTCGTCGAACAGAGTGTATTCGCGGCGCAGGCCCCAGGGGCCGAACTCTGCATGGCTGATGCCAAGGATAAAGACCTCGGCACCGGTTGGTTTGCCAAACACGCCCCAGCCGTCATGCGTGCCGTGCAAGGTCCAGCGGATCGCCGCACGCGGAGGCATCATCGGGTCCTCTCGACCGATCTGATGCTGAATGGCGAATTCGGCATTTGGGAATGAGGCGCGCAGTCCCATCCAGAACCGATCTACCGGGCCCCAGCTGTGTCCAGTTACACCACCGGGATATTCCGACTGAACGGCCCGGTCGTATTCGGCCTCAACTGCGGCCATATCTGCGTTCATGATCCGGTTCAGGATATCGGCGTATTTCTCACCCCATTCGTTGTCATTGCCGCTGCCTTTGTACGGTCCCGGCTGCTCATTTAAAGGGGTATAGGGCTGCACACAGGCCTCGGGGCCGCCCTCACGCATGATCAAGTCGCGGGCATAGTCCTTGGGGTCCCAACCCATTTGCTGCACGATGGCGCTCTGATCCCGGATCAGCCATTCATCGTCGATCTTATTGTTGATCGCGTGACAATCAGCCAGGATACGATAGACCAGTTTCTTGCCTGTTGCATTGCCATAGACACCATTGCCCAAATGGGTCGCCGTCGAAATGATGCGATGCGACGACAACATCCCTTGTTCCGGCGTACCCGACCAGATGACATCTTCGCCCAGCAGCGTGCGGTCGGGAAATTCGGCCAGCGTTGCCATCGTGGCCGCAATCACGCCCTGATTGCCGACGACCACAGAACCGGGGGTGCGCACAACGATATCCGCACCGTAGTAGTCATGCAGCGTGGCAATGCCGCGATCTTCCCAGATCTCTTTGGTGATCCCGATAATATAGTCGGGAAAGTCTTTGAATTTGGGATCAAATCCCTTCATGTCTTCCATCCTTCAGGTATGCGGGCAGACCCGCGAATGATCAGCGGTCCGTCAATCTCAAGCTGCCTGGGTTCTATCTCCGGGTCGTCGATTTTGCTGAGCAATATGTCCACGGTTTCAGCCACCATGCGGTTGGCGGGCTGCCGGACCGTTGTCAGGTCATAGCTGGGCCAGGCCGCGACGGCGACATCGTCATACCCCACTACGGAAACGTCTTCAGGGATCTTCAAACCCAACTCGAACCTCAGCGTGTCCATCACGGCAATCGCCATATGGTCATTGGCCACAAAGACAGCATCGGGTGGGTCTGAGGCGAACATTCGGCGGGCGGCTTCTTTGGACTCTTCTGTACCAAAGTTGCCGATCTCGCGGCTGTGTAGTGTCACGCGTGCCTCGTTCAGAGCCGCGACAAACCCTGTCTCACGATCTCGCTGGGTCGAAGCGCCTTCCCACCCGGCGATGTAGCTGATTTTCTTGTGTCCGGCAGCCAACAAGAACTCGGCCACTTTCCGGCCTCCGGCCAGATTGTCCGATGTCACTGACGACATGGACGGATCGTCCTGCCCCCGGTTGAACAGAACCATGGGCACCCCGGCTGACTGGCAGCGCGCAGACAGATCGGATGAAAGCGCAACCGAGGCGGCGATGATCCCGTCAACCTGAAAATCCAGAATTTCTCCGACAACCTTGTCTATGTTCTGAGCCGAGTTCGAGGCCATGAACACCAACGCATGATAGCCGCGCTCCTGCAACGTGTTGGTTAGCTTCTCAAGCGCTTCAGGATAGAACTGATTGTTCAGATACGCGACAACAAGCCCGATGATGCGGCTTTTGCCCGAGACCACCGCGCGGGCTAAAACATTGGGTCGATACCCCAATTGGTCCGCAGCTTTGCGGACTTTCGCAATGGTTTTTGCGGATGCGGACGCACCTGGCGTGAACACACGACTGACGGCGGACTGGCTTACACCGGCCAGTCGCGCGACATCCATCGATGTGACTTTTTGCACTGCCATCAATCCGCTGTCCAACCTCCATCCACCATCATAGATGTTCCGGTCACCAGCCCCGATGCATCCGAGGCCAGATAGACAACCGCGCCCATGATATCTTCGATTTCGCCCGGACGGCCCAGTTTGATCTTGTCGAGGATCCAGGCGCGCTTGTCCGGGTCATCGAAAGTCGGGCGCGTCAGATCGGTCAGAATGAAGGTCGGGCAGATTGTGTTGACGCGTATCTTTGCGGGTGCGAATTCCAACGCCATCGCCTTGCTGAACCCCTCGACCGCGAATTTCGATGCGCAATAGACCGCCCGCTCGCGCCCGCCGACATGGCCCATCTGGCTGGATATGTTGATCAGGGAACCGGGACGCCCTGCGGCCAACAGCCCTTTGGCCACGGCTTGCGTCAGAAAATAAGCGCCTTTGACGTTGATGTTCATCACCGCATCGAAATCTTCGGCATGTGTGTCGACCGCCTTGCTGTGGCGCGCCGAACCGGCAGAGTTCAGAAGGATGTCAAAGGGGCCATGTTCGGCCACGGCCGCAGTTGTCGCCTCGATATCGGTTACATCCAGTTCGAGCACTTTGGCAGACCACCCGCGCGCGGTCATATCTGCGGCGATCTCTTTCAGGGCATCTGTGCGGCGCGCAGCAAGGGTCACCTCGGCCCCGTGTTCGGCCAGTGCCACGGCGCAGGCTAGGCCTATGCCGGATGAGGCCCCGGCGACCAGTGCGTGTTTGCCGGTCAACTTGAAACTGGGTGTCGTGGGGAATTGAGCCATTTTAAACCTCGCCAACCGGGAATGGTATTTCACCCGGAACGCGGGCCTTGTTGAATTCGCGCAGACGCGCAAAGACGTCAACACCCAGCTGCCGATAGGCATCCAACAGGTCGACCAATACCCAATTTTCGCGGATCAAGCCATTCTCAAGCCGCCAGAAATCAAGCGATCGCAGACTGATCCGCCTATTCGACGGCGCGATACCCATCCACCCATCATGGGTGACGGTCTGGATCATGTTTGGCCAACCTGTCACGGCGGCGTAATCCGCATCTCCAAAGAAATGATACGTGATGTCGTCGACGTATTTTCCGCGATCCGGCATGCCGTTGAGAAACGGTATCTGATGCCAGTTGCGGAACCCGGCGATCCCGCGCCCGGTGCCGATTCCGGCGGGGCCGTACCAATTCATGCGTGGATGCCAGAACCGCTGCATCTCCATCACTTCTGGCCCACCCTGGCTTGGATGTTTCTTGAGATGGTCCAGCATGTCGATAATGTGATTACAGGAGGACTTCGACTGCGCCTCATTCCACGGGCCCGGTACGATACCATCCTGAGTTGCCGGGCCCGGCACGCAGAATTCCAGCCCCAAAGATGGAGCCATCGGCCAGGCCCTGGCCTGCATCATGACCTCGGGAATGTCCCAGATCGCCTGAAGCTCGACCACCTGACCATCGACGATCCGGTAGAATTCGTGGAACCGCATATGGGTCAAGTGACCTGTTGGCGGAATGTCCAGCCAAGGGGCGACAAAAGTGCCGTAGTAGTGGCCCCCGCACCCGATCCAGTCATCGCCATGTTCGGTGCACCCGCCAACTACGATCCAATCGCGCCGTTCCAGATCAGGCATCGCCTTCAACAGTGGCGCATGGCAGATCTGATACAGCGCCTGCGGCCCCTTAAGATCCCCGAAAGGATGCGGCATGTGAACCATGGCGTCCGGGGCAAACGCGCCGTTTAGCGTTGCCTGCACCCGCACATCATCAAAATCGTGCATCGCCGCACGAAGCGGCGCAATCAGCGCTTTGTTCGCTGAATGCACATCACTCATTCTGCGGCCTCGCGATAGGGTGCGCCTTCGCCATAGGGCACATTGATCCCGCCATAGCGGCGTACCCGGATGTTGCATTGCTCGGCATGACCCACAAAGCCTTCGAGCATACACAGGCGCGAGCCGAATTCGCCAATCATGGTCGCGGCCTCATCGGTTGTGACCTTCTGATAGCTGTGAGTTTTCATGAACTTACCGACCCAGAGACCACCGGTATAGCGCCCGGCTTTCTTGGTAGGCAGGGTATGGTTGGTGCCGATTACCTTATCGCCATTTGCCACATTGGTGCGCGGCCCGAGGAACAGCGCGCCATAGCAGGTCATGTTCTCCAGGAACCAGTCATCACGGTCTGTCATCACCTGCACGTGCTCGGACGCGATGTCATCTGCCACTTGCAGCATCTCGTCATACGTGTCGCAGACGATCACCTCGCCATACTCATCCCAGCTGACCCGCGCGGTGCCCGAGGTTGGCAGGATACCCAGAATGCGCTCAACCTCGGCCAGCGTATCTTCGGCCAGCTTGCGCGAATTGGTGAGCAATACACAGGGGCTGTTATATCCGTGCTCAGCCTGACCCAGCAGATCGGTCGCGCAAAGTTCCGCATCGGCGGCAGTTTCATCGGCGATGACCATAGTCTCGGTCGGCCCTGCGAACAGGTCGATACCCACACGGCCAAAGAGCTGACGTTTGGCTTCGGCGACAAATGCGTTGCCGGGGCCCACCAGCATATGCACAGGCTCGATCGTCTCAGTCCCGATCGCCATTGCACCGACGGCCTGGATACCGCCCATCACATAGATCTCATGCGCGCCACCCAGATGCATTGCCGCGATCACGGCTGCATTTGGTTTGCCATTGAACGGCGGGGTGCAGGCGATAATCCGTGGCACACCTGCCACCTTGGCTGTGGCCACCGACATATGCGCCGAGGCCACCATCGGGAACTTGCCGCCAGGCACATAGCAACCCACGGATTGAACCGGGATGTTCTTATGGCCAAGGATCACGCCCGGTAGCGTCTCAACCTCGATATCCAGCATCGAATCCCGCTGCGCTTGCGCAAAGTTCATCACTTGCTCTTGCGCAAACCTGATATCCGCCAGCTCGCGATCAGACAGCGAGGCGATCAGGTCATCGATCTGCTGCTGACTCAGGCGATAGCTTTCCGGCGAGTAATTGTCGAACTTCTCGGACAACTCGCGTACGGCCGCATCGCCGCGCGTTTCGATATCCTTCAACGTTGCCTCGACGACTGCGCGTGTTTTGGCGTCATCCTCTGCTCTGTCAGCCTCGGGTTTGCCGCGTTTGAGATATTCGATAGCCATTGTCCTGATCCTCAGTTGTCGGGCCGGGGCGGAGTTCTCTCTCCCCGGTCGAATGTTTCCCAGCCCTGCCCGTTGAACAAATCAACACCAAGCTGAGCAGCAACATGGGCGAAATCGACATTCACCCAGTTGTCGACGATCTTGCCGTCGACGACTTTCCAGAAATCCATGTACCGGATTTCAACTCTTTTCCCGGTGGGGGCTATCCCCAGAAACTCACCAGAATGGGTGGCTTCCTGACGGCCAAAGGCGGCCGCCCATTCCCCCATGTAAAGACGCGCCTCATCGATGCAGGTCTTGTCCGAGAACGCGGCCTGGAACGGGCGTTGCCAGTTTTCCTGAAACTCCTGCAGGCCGGTTTTGGTGCCACAGCCTTGATTACCCATCCAGCGGAAGCCTTGGGCGAAGAATTCGCCAATATCGTCGATGCGGTGATCGTTCAACCCGTCAACCATGCCTTCGATGACAGCGCGGGTTTCTTCCGTTTTGCACATATCCGTGTTTTTGGTCAGCACGGCTTGTTCGGGGCGCGAACCCTTCATGTTTCTATTCCTTATTTGGTTGCCAAGAGGTTTTCTGCGTCGCCTGGGAGGGTCAATCGGCTATCAGAAAATCCCTTGGCATCCGGTTGAGTGCCGGGTGGCGCGCAACGGCGTTATGTCTTGCACTCGCGCTCATCAGCCCTTGACCGCCCCGGCGGTCAGGCCACCGACAATCTGGCGCTGGAAGAACATGACCAGGATGAACAGAGGCACGGTGGCTGAAACCACTGCGGCGACCGCAAACATCACATTGCCTTCTGTTTGGGTGGTCCCGAGGAAGGCCGCGATGGCAGGCACCATGGTACGATTGCTTTCAGACAGCAGCATCGCGCCCACGGCAAAGTCGTTATAGGCCAGCAGGAAGGAAAACAGCCCGGTGGTAATCACGCCCGGCCACATCACCGGAATGATCACGCGGCGGAAGGCCTGGAACTGGTTGCAGCCATCAACCTTGGCACTTTCGTCCAACTCGCTTGGAATGTTCTTGAAGAAGGAATGCAACATCCACAGGGTGAACGGCTGGTTGATCGCCACCAGTACGATGATCGTGGTCGGTAGAATGCCCCAGATGTTCCATTCAAAGAACGGCAGCAGATACCCTGAAACCAGCGTGATCGGCGGCATGGCACGGAAGATTAGCGCGGTAATCAGCAACCAGAAGGTGTAATTGTAGGACGACCGCGACAGGGCATAACCTCCCAGCGTGCCAATCGTCAGCGAGATGGTTACCACAAAGAAACAGACGATCCCTGTGTTCAGAACATTGCGCCAGAACTCCTCTTGGATCCACGCGCCCTCGTACCCGGTGGTGGTAAAGGGCGAGCCATAGACAGCCTCAGTCCGGGCACCGGTTAGGGCATTGGTCCAATCTGCGATTGAGAAGAAATCAAGCTCAACCTTAAACGACCCCCATACCGTCCACAGGAACGGAAAGGCCGCTAGGACAAACCAAAGGAGCACGAACAGGGACGAGGCGACCCGAAGGCTTGTTGGCATTCTTTGTGCGCGACTGGCCATGTTATCGTGCTCCTTTAAAGTCGCGCCAGGTGCGGACAAGCACGGGCGACAGAAGAATGGCGACGCCGATTATCGTCATCACAGAGGTTGCGGCGGCAGATGAGAGCTGGCGGGTTTCACCGCCAAGGTCATCAAATATGAAGGTACTGAGAGATTGCGCGTGTGCCTGAGCGCTGAAGCCGATGATTGGTTCAAACACCTTGAAGTTATCCATCAGCTGGATCAGAGCCACAAACGTGACCAGAGGCATCAGGTGCGGGACGACCACGAACTTGACCTGTTGCCAGCGGGTTGCGCCATCAATCTGTGCAGCTTCGATCTGATCCTGTGGCAGCGTTTGCAGCCCGGCATAGAACACGACGAAGGCAAATGGGGCCGAGCTCCAGACGCCATAAACCATCAAGGCCACCCACATCAGCCCGGTCGAGGCCTTGAGGCTGAAATTCGGGTCTCCTGCCATGTACACAAGGGCGTTTCCGATGACACCGCGACTGTCGATCATCCAGAACAGGATCAGCGAACCGATCAGCGGAGTGACGATCATGGGCAGAAGAGAGAAGAAGATCATCAGCCCTTTGAGGTGCCGATGCAACGAATTCACAGCCAGTGCAATGACCAGACCCAGCAGGATCGTCAGCGGCGTTACAATGAAGGTAAACGTCAGCGTAAACGCCATTGCACGATAGAATGGCAGGTTACCTAGGTCCGAGAAAAAGCCGCCAAAAGTCTCATTGGCCGCCCACATCTGGCTGATTTCCTGGATCGCCAGGTGACCGCGGTCAAAATAGATGCCCAGCCCAACAAACCGACCCAAAGGTTGAGCCTCCCGCAGGGCGGCAGTGGCCTCTTGGTCGATGGTCGTTTCTGTTGTGCAGCCGATCAGCGGTGTACAGTTTTCTACTTCCAACAGAACGGCGGGATGTGGTGCAAAGATCGATTGGATCACGACCGACACGATGGGCATCGCGATGAACAGCAACATCGCAAGTCCTGTGGGCAGGAAGAACCAAAGGAATGTCTTATGGCGCATGTCGCAATCCTTGCATCGGTGTGTTTGTGCGGGCGGCTACCAGAGGCGCCCGCACAAGCTGCGTTTTACTGCAGGTAGCCTTGCTCGATGGCTGCGGCGCGATAGGCGGCCTCGACATCGGCGAGGGCCTGTTCAGCGCTTTCCTTGCCCTGCATGAAGTCGGCCAGTTCGTTGCCAAGCGCACTGTGCATCAGACCCATGTACGGCAGCATCGGATAGGCGGGTGTGCCCATTTTAGCCGCTGCAAACACGCCTTCTGCATCAGCAGCGGGCTCGTAGCCTTCGATCAGCCAAACCGCCAGCGGCGTGGTCTCATCATTCAGCATGTCCGGACGGATGCCGTGTTTCATGGCGATGAAGGTGGCCTCGGCCTCTTCATCCGAGATGTTCTTGCCGACGGTCCAGCCATCCCACCATAGGGTCGATGCCGGGGTTTCCCCGCCGCCCACTGTCAGCGGTGCACCAATTGCGTGACCATCGATCACCTCTTGCAGCACGCCTTCGGTGGTGGTCTGCTGCGAGGCACGCGATCCCCACATGTTCATGATCGCAACGTTGCCGGCGCGGTATTCAGCGTTGGTGGCGTTGGAATCATGGGTCAGGAAGTCGGGATTCATGTATTCCGACAGCGCCTTCATCATGTTCAGCGCATTCACACCAGCCTCAGAATTCACATTGGGCTCGGCTGTGCCGGGCTGGAAGTGCTGACCGCCATAGCCAAGGAACATGTTGTTGAATTCCTGCGCCAGGTTCCAACCGGATTGGTAAGCACCGCCAACAGGGTTCTGCATGATGCCCTGCTCACGAATGGCCTCGGCCACCTCAAGCAGTTCCTCATAGGTCGTCGGCACTTCGACACCCGCTTGCTCCAGCACGTCCTTGCGGTACATCAGGTGCTGCGCGTTCGCCATGAAGGCGACGGCCATGATGTCATCGCCGATCTTGATCAGCTGTCCCGGCTGCAGATCCTGACCATGCTTTTCCACCAGATCGTTCAGCGGACGAATGACATCTTCGTTCATCAAAGCCACAATCGAGCTGTTGGCGATAATGGCGCTTGTGTATTCCGACGGGTTGCCCGAAAGACCAGCCACGTTGATCGTCTGGTGCTCGGATGTCAGGTTGGATTCAACCGACGCGCCGGTACATTCCTTGGCACCGGCCGCAACCGCCTGAATGGCCGCAAATTCGTTGCCAACAATGTTGACCCGACCGCCGATTTCGCAGGCATATCCTGCGCTTGCGGCAAAGGCGGCGACTGAGCCAGCCAATGCAATTCTCTTTAGAAACATGAGTATTCCTCCCTAGATGGAATGGGTGCATCTTCGAAGTCTGCACCCGGGTTTGACCCGTCGTTGCGGGCTTGATTTCACCGTTTAGCCGGTCAGGCGCGCACCTGTTTGTGCATCGAACAGATGGCAGTGATCGGTATGGATGTGGATCGAAACCTGATCGTCGATTTCAGCCCGATAGGTCTTGTCAGCCTTGACCGAGACCAGCGCACCACCGATCCGAACCGAGACCATGGTGCTGTCGCCCAAAAGCTCTTGCGTGTAGATTGGCGCGTTGATCTCACCGCCGCTTTCCACAACATTTGCGTCTTCGGCGCGAAAACCCAGTGTGATGGGGCCATCAGGCGCGTTCAGCCCGTGCACCTCGGTGCTTTGGGCGCGGAACACGCCGCCCTGAACCTCACCATCGACAAGGTTCATCGCCGGGTTGCCGATAAAGCTGGCTACAAATGTGTTGGCGGGTTCATCGTAGATATCGGTGGGTGAGCCAACCTGCTGAACCACACCCTGCTTCATGATCACCACGCGATCCGCCAGCGTCATCGCCTCAATCTGGTCGTGGGTCACGTAGATGGTGGTGACTGCAAGCTCATGGCTCAGGTTCTTGATCTGAGCGCGCGTCGAAACGCGCAGCTTGGCGTCAAGGTTCGACAGCGGCTCATCCATCAGGAACACGTTCGGCTCCCGCACAATAGCACGCGCCAGGGCAACCCGTTGACGCTGACCACCGGACAGTTCGGCCGGTTTGCGGTGCAGGAAATCGTCCAACTCAACCATCGCCGAAGCGCGACGCACCTTTTCATCATGGGTGGCGGGGTCAATGCCGCGAACTTTCAGCGGAAAGCGAATGTTCTCATAGACATTCATGTTCGGATAGAGCGCATAAGACTGGAACACCATGGCGACATCACGGTCCTTGGGCTCCATGTCATTGACGCGTGCACCGTCAATCAGAATGTCACCTTCGCTGGCATCTTCAAGCCCTGCAATCATGCGCATGGTCGTGGTTTTGCCACATCCTGACGGGCCAAGAAGAACCAGAAACTCCTTGTCGGCAATTGTCAGATCAAAATTGTCCACGCCGACAAATGATCCCCAACGTTTACCGACATTGCGAAGTTGGATTTCGGCCATTCTGTCCTCCCTTGCGCATTCATTGTGCATACGCTTGCAGAAACATAGACATTCAGAAAAGCCTATGGCAAGCT
Source organism: Ruegeria sp. I1 (assembly GCF_056532675.1). Lineage (NCBI taxonomy): Bacteria > Pseudomonadati > Pseudomonadota > Alphaproteobacteria > Rhodobacterales > Roseobacteraceae > Ruegeria > Ruegeria sp. I1. The sequence continues at coordinate 206,113 of NZ_JBQFNM010000006.1, forward strand.
TTTTTTGCATGCGAATGCAAACTCTGTGGACAGCACCACCAAGCCCTCATTAACACATTGAAAGATAACAGAATGCCATATGAATCCGAGAAGAAACTCGTCCTCAGTTTTTACGAAGCGCTGAGTCGATGCGAGGACGCAACCGTCGTGGGAACACTCTCAAGATACTGCGCTGACGGGCTTGTTTGGCGGGGATTCCACCCCTTCAACGAACTACAGGGAATCGATGAAGTCGCCCGTGCATTCTGGCAACCACTCAGCGCCAGCCTGACCGGTTTACAGCGCCGAATGGATGTGTTCATGGCAGGCGCAAACGAGATCGACGGGTTCAACTCGGTTTGGGTCGTCTCAATGGGTCATCTGATGGGCTTGTTCGACACAAGCTGGCTGGGCATCCCGCCCACCGGCAAGATGGCCTTTCTGCGATATTGCGAGTTCAACAGGGTTGAGAACGGCAAAATCACCGAAACAGCGATGTATTTCGACATCCCTCATCTGATGATGCAGGCCGGTCTGCACCCCTTCCCGCCGCAAACCGCCGCCCAATTGGTTCAGCCGGGACCGATGACACATGATGGCCTGATGTTCGGCCCGCAGCCCACCGAAGAAGGCAACCGGACCCTTGCCATAATCAACGCAATGATCTCCGATCTTGGCCGTTGGGACAGCGGCCTGAGCCTTGAGGACGAGCTGCGCCGCACATGGTGTGAGGATATGATCTGGTGGGGCCCCTCTGGCATCGGCGCGACTTACACGATCGAACGCTATGCGAAACAACATGCAGGACCGTTCCGGGCATCGTTCGCTGAGCGTTCCAAGACCAATCACATCTGCCGTATGGCTGAAGGGCACTATGGTGGGTTCTTTGGCTGGCCGAACTTCACTGCACGTCCCACCGGCGGTTTCATGGGCATGCCTGCGACCGATAAGGCGGGTGAGTTCCGGGTGATCGACATCTATCGGCGCTCCGGGGATAAACTGGCCGAAAACTGGATATTCATCGACCTTCTTCACTTCTGGAAGCAACAAGGGGTCGATATTCTGGCCCGAATGGCCGAGGTGCCCAGAACATGACCGATTGGATCGACGCCCATCATCATCTTTGGGACCTGAGCGCTGTCCACTATCCCTGGCTTATGGCGCGCGGGGTGAAACGGTTCTTTGGCGACCCGACACCTATTCAGCGCGACTATCTGTTATCCGAATTCCGGTCGGAGGCCGCAGATTGCGGTATTCGCGCCTCGGTTCATATTCAGGTGGGCGCTGAAAGCGGGTTACAGGAAGCCCGGTGGGTGCAATCCGTCGCTGATGCCAATCCCGACTGGCCCATGGCGCAGGTGGTGTTTTGTGATCTCATCTCAGCGGATTTGTCTACGCAACTGGATACGTTTCAGACCTTGCCGACGGTCCGGGGTGTTCGCCAAATCATTGGACGCGCGCCAGGAGAGGATGCGCAGACCGGCACCAACACTCTGCTGGATCACCCTGGCTTTTTGAGTGGCCTCACAGAAGCCGGTCAGCGAGGCCTCAGCTTTGACCTGCAGCTTATTCCTGAGCTGATGGACAAGACCGCCCGCGTGTTGGAACAAGCGCCTGACACACCTGTTGCCCTTTGCCACGCAGGATCACCCCATGACCGAAGCTCGGCCGGTCTGAAGGACTGGGCCCAGAGACTGCGCAGCCTGTCCGAGCTACCCCATGTCACCTGCAAACTATCTGGATTGGGAATGTTCGATCATGGCTGGACCGTTGATAGCATTCGTCCGATGGTCGAAGAATGCCTGGATCAATTCGGACCCAAGCGGGTCATGTTCGGATCGAACTTCCCCGTCGATAAGCTTTACGGCGACTACGTCACGTTGATGCGGGCATATCAGAAGCTGATCCCAGTCGACGCGCATGCGCTCGTGTTTCGGGACACAGCCGCGCACTTCTATGGTCTTTATACGTCGGCCAAATGAACTTCCTGTATGAAACAACGGGGTCAGAATGGGCCGACTTTTAGGGGCCTATGCACGATGCCCAGCAAGATCCAAGCTTAAGTTTCACAATGGATGTGAGTTAGAAAGCAGTCGGGTTTCATTTGTCTTCTGAACCTGGGATTTTAGGGGTTCTCTGCTTCTGCAACACCACCAGCCGTCACATCCCATTCAAACAGTGCAACTATAGTCGTTCTATGCCACAAAACGGCCAACGCCTCGAACACAAGGAATTCCAATGAACACCTTCAAAGCTGTTGTTTTTGATTGGGCAGGAACCATGGTCGATTTTGGCTCCTTCGCGCCCATGGGTGTCTTCGTCAAAGCATTCGCTCAATTCGGTATCGAGGCAACAATTGAACAGACCCGCGCACCGATGGGCGCTCCGAAATGGGATCACATTCGTCAGATGATGGACATGCCCGACATCGCTGCTCAGTGGGAAAGTCAATATGGTTCAGCGCCTTCTGATACAGATGTCGACAGAGTTTATGAGGTTTTTGTGCCCATGAATGAAAAGGTCGCTGCCGATTACGCTGATCTTGTACCGGGCGGCAAAACTGCGATTGATGAGCTACGTGCCATGGGCCTGAAGATCGGCTCGACCACAGGCTATACCCGCTCCATCATGGAGCACGTGCTCCCTGTTGCGGCACGTCAGGGGTACTCACCCGACAATCTGGTGTGTTCAGACGACTTACCCGAAGGTCGCCCTGGCCCTCTGGGCATGTACAAATGCATGGTTGATCTGGTGGCCTACCCGCCTTCGGCGATCATCAAAGTTGACGATACCGAACCGGGCATCAAGGAAGGCGTTGCAGCCGGTTGTGTCACAGTCGGAGTATCCCTTTCGGGCAATGCCGTCGGCAAAACGCCGGAAGAGTTGAATGCGCTATCCGATGCAGAGGTTGACCACCTGCGCGTCCAGGCAACGAAAATCCTCACGGACGCCGGGGCCAACTATGTCATCGACACAGTTGCTGACTTGCCAGCATTGGTCAGGCAGCTAAGCAGCTCCGCTTAGCATCAAGTCAATCGGTGCGACCAGAGTGTCATGCGTTCACTACTGTTTTACGCAGCATCAGTGAGGCCATCTGATCCAGATCATCGTCGTTGACCGAACAGGCCGCGTTTTGGGCCATACCAATATTGGCCGGGATTCGCATTTCGGTCGCCAAGGCCTCCACTGTCACGCTGGCGCATTCTGCGGGCAGCTCTGGCGATATCTGGCACCTGCGCATAAGGTTTGACAAAGCCTCTGGCAAAGCCTCGGCGCTTTCTGCTGCCCCCATCGCCTTCGCTGCGCGCGCATAGTTTTCAGCACCTTCAGGGTGTGCAACCAGCCACGGCAGGCTGGCCTCTAACGCCAGACCCGTCGCCAGCCCGTGATGGATACGCACCAAAGACCCCAGAGCGTGGCTGATATTGTGGCCCATATGCGTGTTGCAATTGTGCAGCGCGAGACCCGCAACCATACTGGCCCAAAGAACACGTCCGCGCGCCTCAAGGTCGGTGCCGTCCGCCACGGCCCGCGGCAAGGCATCGGTTAGAATACGAAGCGCTTCCAAACCGTAAAGCTGGCCTGCAGGGCTGGTGTTACGCGCTGTCGCACCCTCTAGGGCATGCGCAACAGCATCTATGCCGGTCCAAGCTGTGAGGGTCGCTGGCAAGCTAAGCGTCAGTTCAGGATCCAGCACGGCCTGCGCGAACATAAGTTCTTCTCCCCAGAACCAAATCTTGCTGCCATCTGCCTGCGAGATTACGGACGTTCTGGTCACCTCTGAACCGGTACCGGCGGTGGTCGGGATCGCTATTGCCGGGATGCCACCTGCGGGCAACGGCTGAGCCGCCAGCGCAAATTCGGCAGCGGCTCGACCGGACCGGGCTATCGCAGCCACCAGTTTGGCCGCATCCATCGCCGCACCGCCGCCGAGACCAACAACCACACCGGCATCAATCTCGCGTGCACGCGCACTCAGACTATCCACCAACGCTTCTTTTGGCTCACCGGACACATCGGCTGCCAAGTCAAAGGCAATGCCTTCGGCAGACAACCCTTTGGTCAACCTTTCGGTGGCCCCGATTTCAGCAAGAAAGGCGTCACATACAATCAGCACCGGACCGCCACCTAACTCGCTGACGATTTTTGGTACTTTCGCAATCCTGCCCGCACCGAAAGTTGCCGGAGGAACCCGGCCTACGTTGAATGGTGGCATATGCATCTCCTGCCGTCTGTGTTTCCAACAGAGTGTAACGACGCACCTTCATCTGGGTAGAAAGAAACGACACAGATGTCCCTGAACCGACAAATTTTTTACTCAACCAGTGTAAATGCGCATCGGAGCCTGAATGCCCGGGCCAGACCTCTGCAAAACCACGGCGGTATCTCGCTGTTTTGAAGTCATCGATGGACATGTAGACGGGCTTGAGCATCAAATTCTTGCCCTTAAACACCTCACCATCCTCCAACCGAGAACACGCAACTTGCCTGCCGAGATCAATGGCTTCGTCGCAGACAAGCGCAGTAAGCAACCCAACGAGTGTGCACTTTTGGAAACGGCTAGATATCAAAAATCCGATTCGCCACCCCACCGCTGGCGCAACTTGCGCTACTCTCGGGAAAGCCTCATGATTTGCGAGGTTTGTGACAATTTTAATCACACATTGTCGAATGATCGACGCCAAGAAATCATCGCCCAGGCTATCGTCTCAGTAGCGGTCCACAGGAGTCATTTTGAACGTGCATCTACAGAATCTCATCAAACTCAGGCAAGCATTCCATCGGGACCCAGAGCTTGGTTTCGATGAACACCGCACTAAGGCGGTCATTGCTGCTCGTTTGCGCGAGTTGGGGCTCGAAGTGCACGAAGGTGTCGGGGTCGTCGGCATTCTAAAGGCCGGAACCGGAAACCGCGCCATCGGGTTACGGGCCGATATGGATGCCCTCCCAATCGCGGAACAAAGCACTCATGACTATGTATCCGCCAATCCCGGCGTCATGCATGCCTGTGGTCACGATGGCCATATGGCGATGCTGTTGGGGGCCGCAGAAATGCTGGTCAGTGACACAGATTTCGACGGCACGGTCGTGTTCATCTTCCAACCAAACGAAGAACACGGGTTGGGGGCGCAAGCGATGATTGAGGAAGGGCTGCTGGAGCGGTTCCCGATTCAAGAGGTCTACGCCATCCACAATCTGCCCGGTGCCCCTGTGGGGCAGGTTTCGACCCGTCCGGGTCAAATTTGCGCCTCAGAAAGCCTGTTCGAAATTCAGATCACTGGCAGAGGCGGTCATGCGTCGATGCCGCAGATGGGGGTGGATGCGATCACAGTGGGTGCTGAAATGGTGCTGGCCCTGCAGACCATCGTCTCGCGCAAACTGGCCCCCAGTGCGGGCGCCGTGGTGTCGGTGACCGAGTTCACAACCGATGGGCAAAGAAACGTCCTGCCGGGGAACGCGGTTTTGAAAGGCGATGTTCGGGCACGGCTGCCCGAGGATCGTCAGGCCGTCGAACATTTCATGCGCCAGATCGTCGATGGTGTGGCCGCCACACACGGCGTGACGGCGACGATGCAATTCAACACGGAATTCATCGAAACGATAAACGCACCCGAACCCGTCAATGCGGTTCTGCGCGCCGCGCAGGCTGCCGGGCTTGAAGCCGATGGTCAGCGCCCACCGATGAGCTTTTCGGAAGATTTCGCCCATTTCTCTGCCGCTGTGCCGGGCTGCTTTCTGTTGCTTGGCAATGGCACCGAGGGTGCGCATGGCCAACCGCTGCATGCTGCGGATTATGACTTTAACGACGCGCTTCTGCCAATCGGCGCAGCCTTCTGGGCCGCGCTGGTGCGGGATCGCCTACCTGCCAAAGAGGACAAATCGTGACCGACCTTCTTCCAAAAGCCCATCTGGGCCATGTCGCTGTGACCCGCAAAACCGGTGATGCATCAGACAGAGTCCTTACCGCAGCAGATTTCGCCACAGCCCAATCCGAGATCATGGCCTGGGACAGCTATGCGCCCACACCCCTTGTGTCCCTGAAAACCCTGGCCAAGCAGATCGGTGTTGGCGAGGTTTTGTACAAGCATGAGGGCCCGCGCTTTGGCCTTGGTAGCTTCAAGGCCCTTGGCGGGGCCTATGCGGCCCTGCGTGTGCTGCAGCGCGAGATTTCAAAGCGCCTTGGAGCCGAGGCTAGCCTGTCGGACATCCGTCAGGGTAAATACAGCGATGAAGTGGCCAAAATCACGCTGGTTTCGGCCACCGACGGCAATCACGGACGCTCGCTTGCCTGGGGGTGTCAGCGCTTTGGCGCGCCCTGCCGCATCTATATTCACGCGGAGGTCAGCGAAGGCCGTGCCGAAGCCATGCGCGATTTGGGGGCGGACGTGATCCGGATCGCGGGCGATTATGATGAATCGGTCGTTCTGGCGAAATCCGAGGCCCACGAGAACGGGTGGTTTGTGGTCTCCGACACCTCGTGGCCCGGCTATTCCCTACCGCCACGCGATGTCATGGCGGGCTACGGGGTAATGACTCGCGAAATCTGTGAGGCATTGGATCAGGCACCGACCCATGTTTTCTTGCAGGGTGGTGTTGGCGGGCTTGCAGCAGGTGTTGCCGCCGCGTTGCGCCAATATTGGGGCGAGAGCTCTCCGCGCGTGATCATCGTTGAACCAGAACTGGCGGCCTGCCTGTTCGAAAGCGCAAAGGCGGGTGCCGCCACCTCTGTCGCGATCGCTGAAGAGACGATCATGGCGGGTCTGTCCTGCGGCGAACCTTCGCCTCTGGCGTGGGAGATCCTCGCCGAGGAAGCCACCGATTTCCTGACGATCCCGGAAAGCGTTGTTGCACCGGCAGTACGGCTGTTGGCGCGGCCGTTGCCCGGAGACACAGCGCTTGAAGCAGGTGAGAGCGCGGTTGCCGGTCTGGCGGCTTTGATCATGGCACGCACGGATGACGATGTATCGGCGCAGTTGGGTCTGGACGGCGAGTCTCGCGTGTTGCTGATCGGGTCCGAAGGTGTGACAGATCCGGCCATTTTCCAGATGATTATGGAAGGCCGCGATGCAGCCTAGCGCCCCCGAACGCGGCTTCCCCGAAGCAGAATTCGCGGCGCGCACCGCAAAAGCCCAGGACCGAATGATCCAAGACGGCCTTGCCGGTCTTCTTTTGATGACGGAACCCGAAGTCGCCTACTTTACCGGCTTCCAGACATTGTTTTGGCAAAGCCCAACGCGCCCCTGGTTTCTATTCGTCCCCGCTGCGGGCAAACCTATCGCGATCATCCCCGAGATTGGGGCAGAGCTGATGCGTCAAACCTGGCTGGATGATATCCGCACATGGAGCGCACCCTGCCCCGAAGATGATGGCATCAGCCTGCTAACCGATCTTCTTGCGCCGCTGGCAAAAGCTGGTGACAGGATCGGTGTCCTGAAAGGGCATGAGACGCAGCTGCGCATGCCTCTTGGGGATTGGGAGCGGCTGGTTGCCGCCCTGCCCGGCTTGCACATCGCCGACGCAACCCGCCTGATGCAACATCTGCGCATGGTGAAATCCGAGGCCGAGATCGAAAAACTCGCCCATATTTGCGCCATCGGCTCAGCCACCTTTGCACGGGTGCCCGAACTCGTGTCCGAGGGCATGCCGCTGGAAGATGTATTCCGCGCCTTTCGCCGCGAAGCGCTGGCACAGGGTGCAGATAATGCGCCCTATCTCGTGGGGGCAGCCGCATCTGGCGGATATGCAGATGTCATCTCGCCTCCTTCTCGCCGCCCGCTTCAGGCGGGTGATGTGGTGATGCTGGATACCGGCTGCGTCTGGGATGGATATTTCTGCGACTTTGACCGCAACTGGGCCATCGGTCACGCCGATGATGCGACCCGCCAGGCCTATGATACGCTCTGGCGCGCGACCGAAGCCGGGTTAGAGGCCGCAATACCCGGAAACACTTGCAAAGATCTGTTTCGGGCCATGTCAGAGGTGATCGCTGAAATCGACCCCTCGGGCGGCGATATTGGCCGCCTGGGACATGGGTTGGGACTGCAACTGACTGAACAACCTTCGCACGCGGCCTTCGATGAAACAGTTCTTGAAGACGACATGGTGCTGACGCTTGAGCCATCGCTGTCTTACGGGTCCGGCTTGATGATGGTGCATGAAGAAAACATCGTTATCCGCAAACACGGCGCAGAGCTTTTGACCACCCGCGCACCGCAGAGCCTAATCGTGATCTAGAGATTTACTATCGACGCGCTTCCCGACTTCAACGTCTGGGGGCGCAATCGCGCCGTCACAGGATATCAAGCGATACTTTTACACGATCCATAACAATGGAAGAGGTGAACCCGTTCACATTGGAATCGTCAAAGAAATATTCCTGTGTAAACGCCTCATATTCCTTAATGTCCGCTACAACGACGATCACAACAAAATCTGCCTCACCTGTCGTATAGTAGCATTGCTGGACCGCCGGGCTGTTCCGCATCAACCGCTTGAAATTGTCCAGATGCAAACGGCTTTCCCGAACCAATTTAACTTCGACGATAACCGTCAGTTCCCGCCCAAGCTTGGGCGGCGAGAGAACCGCAATCTCTTTCTCGATCACGCCCGTTTCGCGTAGCTTTTTTAAACGTTTCTGAACCGCCGGGGTCGACAAACCGATTTCCAAACCCAAGGATTCGGCGGTTTGACGTGCGTTTTTCTGCACCAGCGCGAGCAGCTCTAAGTCTTTGTCATCCATACGATCACAATGCTCTTACTTGGCGCCACTAGCAACGCGAAACCTCACCTAACGAATAGTGTTCGACGTCAAACCTCGCCATCATTGTCTAAGATGACGACAGAATGTTTCTTGAATAAATGCTCAATCCAGCGCACCACGGAAGCCATGTTGGCAGAAACAAACCCAAAAAATGCAGTTACGTCTTTGCATCTGAGGGATGGTTTTGTCCTGAACGGTAAGCGTATTTCCATCTCCCCCAACCATGATGAATTCATATCAAAGGTTGCTTTGCGAATTGTATGCTGGCTCATGAGACATGCACGTCGCCGAACCATCTGTGGAACGATGCCAAAAAACCAAACACGCAAGGAAGCCATATATGTTTGACGAAAGGCTGTCCCGGTTTCAAACCAAACTGGCCAAGGCGGGAATCGACATCGCGCTGATCACCGATGACGACAATGTCTACTACCTGACTGGATATTATGACTATCTGCATATGGAGTTTGGCCGTCCAACCATATTGGCAGTTCCAAAAGATGGTCCTTCGCTACTGATCACACCGACGATTGATCTGAATGCGGCCAGGTATTCTGCGCGTGTGGACCGGATCGCAGCCTGGAATGATGGGATGGGCGAAGAATGGCGCGCGGAACTGCCCAACGCAGTCAAAAGCGCCACCAAGGTTGGGATTGAACCGGACCATATGCCGCCCATTGTACGCGCATACGTGGATGAGCTTGTCGGAACAGACCGATTGGCCAGTGCGACCCCGATCCTGACCGATATGCGAATGATCAAATCACCTTACGAGCTGCAACTGGCCCGTCACGCGGGTGAAGTCGCTTCGACCATGGTGGCGGCGGGTCGTGCAGCCATCGGGGATGGGGTGCCCGAGTATGAGGTTGCGATTGCCACCTCGCAAGCAGGAACCCGCAAAGCGGCAGAACTTTTAGCGGCGCATTACGAAGACAGCGACATGTCGCCCAACATGCATTTCCTGCAGATTTTGGCCTCGGGCGATCAACTGACCAAGACACATCATCGCGCCACAAACCGTATTATGCGCCATGGCGAGCCGGTGTTCATGTGTTTCTGCGGGTTGACCAATTTTCATCGCTTCAAGGTCGGATTTGACCGCATGTTCTGGATCGGCGATCCCGACCCAAAGCAGGTCGCAATCTACGAGGTCGCCGTCGCCAGCCAACAGGCTGCGCTGGATGCGCTCAAACCCGGTGTGTCCGCAGAAAGTGTGCATGCCACCTATGCCGAAGTCATTCAGGACGCCGGGTTTGAATATCCGTTTCGCTGCGGCCGGGCTACAGGATTCAGCTTTCTTGAGGCACCGCAGCTGGTAACCGGGGACGAGACCGTCATTCAGCCCGGTATGGTCTTTGCCGTCGATGGCGCGGTTTCGACCGATGACTTTCGCGCACAGGTTGGCGATACGTTCATCATTACCGAAACCGGCTGGGAACAGGTTACACATCACCCCAAGGCAATTGAGGAGGTCATCGTCTGATGTTTAAGACCGGAGATATTGTGCACTCGATAGCTCGCACGCCGCTTATGGGAGGCGGTATCGCTCATCGTGGCAGCTTGGGCTTCATTTTGATGTCGACCGATCTTGCCAGCGAGGCGGATTTAAATGCGATGGCCCCTGAAGGTGTGGGCATTCATATCACCCGCCTGAAGACTGACGACTATACAACAAATGAAACTCTGGCCCGCCACATCGATCACATGGCCGACGCCGCTTCGCGCCTACAGCCCGATGTGAAACCATCCGTTATCAGCTACAGCTGCACGTCGGGGTCGATTGTTTGCCGCGAAGAGAACGTCTTTCGAGAAATCCGCAAAGGCGCGCCATATGCGCAACCGATGTGCATTGTCACTGGCGTCATGGACGCCCTGCGTGAGGTTGGTGCCAAACAGATCGTCGTTGGCACACCTTATCTGGATGACGTTAACACCGCCGAGGCCGAATATCTATTAGCCGCAGGGTTCGATGTTCTGGACATTCAAGGCCTGTGTCTTGCAACCGGTATTGAGTTCGGCAAGGTCGAGCCATCTTATTGGAAAGAATTTGCCCTAGAGATCGACCGGCCCGAAGCCGATGCAATCTTCTTGTCCTGTGGGGGTATCAGATCATTGGAAGTGGTGGATGAGATTGAACAGGCAGCAGGCAAACCGGTCATCACATCGAACCAGGCGCAATTCTGGTCCTGTCTACGCCGCGCAGGAATTATGGATAAGCTTGAAGGATTCGGACAAATCTTCGAACACCCTGGTAGGCATCTAAGCAAAACTGGCTAAGTTCTTCAAATTCCAAACACTACTCGACCTCAGATACATCGAGATTCAGCTCTTTGAAGTCGCTTCCTTCTTCAATACGAACTTGAACGCGATCCCCAACTGAAAGCTTCAGATCATCGGTATCCGGAGGCAGGCGAAACAACAGCATTGCGCGTTCCTGCGCCGTCGATCCGACCCCTCTGCCATACAAAGTTGCGCTGCCGATCTGCCGCTCATTCTCGTTTGCATCAATATGCCAGGCCTGAAGAAAACCACCCGCTTCTGGGACACGGCGCAGCCAGATCCTTAGAACCCTGTCTTTGACAGCTTTATCCGTAAGTCTAACGTCCAAGGATCCGACCCCAGCAGTTTAGGTTTTGGCATAGGTTCTTAGCGAACATTGATCATAGACCAGCGTCTCGGGCGCGACGGACTCACCTTTGTCATCCAGCGTCACAAGGTAAATCTTCAGGTTTTTTACCGTCTTCTTTCGACCAATAAAGCGCCGCAAACCGCGTGTGATGTCCAGCCGATACCGCGTGTGTTCATATCTAAGCGGATGCTTGTATCTTTGATCATAGTCATCACGGACGGCTAAGGCAGGGTTACAGTGACCCGGCGCGCCCGGACAGGTGCCATGGCCAAAAAACACAAGGCGCCCCGCATAGCTTTTGTCTTTGTACCCAGTTGAGGCATCGCAATTGGCGTTGTCGACATAGGCACGCAGCTCAAAGCTTTCGGTCGGCGGTCGCATGCGATGGAATTCAAGTTCGGCCCTGACAAATCCGGCTTTCACTGTGCCCAGCCGAACCTCGGTGACATGACTTGCTGCCGCTGACAATGTGGCCACGGGTGCGCTGTCCGAGGTTCCCAAAGCACCAATCGCGGCTTCAACGGAATCCTCGGAATAGATGTATCTGAGCGAGGTTTCCGCGTCGATCAAATCGCGGCCCACCCGACCGTCATATACGACTGTGTCGAGAACATGCTGTGGAACATTGGCCCCGGGCCATAGCGCCTGCCAATCTGCCCAAACCTTGTCGCACATCGCATGGTGCAGCCAGAATACCGGGTCATATGAGGCAGACACTGTGCTACCCATATCTCCAATCGAGCGGGGCAAGGGCGACGATGTATCCGTGCCCCCCGTCAGGACGTGGATACCGCCATGAGCCGCGAAGTTGAAATCGGCTTGGAAGGCTTCAAAGTTTGGGTTGGTCAAATAGCGCTCAACCTCATCCTCCAGCAACGGGATATTGCTGCGCAGGCGCGTTGTGTATCTGCGTGTAAAGACCTCGTCGCCGGTCAAACCCAGCGCAATGCTACGATAGATGCTGTGTGCGCGGGCAAGCGGGTTTGGAACATCATCCCCGGCACTGTTTGTGTAGGTCGCATCATCCACCACTTTGGGCAGCCCGTTCGAGGCATGTGTCGCCGTGGCAAACTGGGTCCAATCCCAATAGGGAAGAGTAAGTTCTAGTTCGTCATCCCCGCGCTTCCACTGCAGCGCGCTGTTGAGCGCTTTTTCGAAGGAATAAACATAGGACCGGTGCCAGGTCAGAAACGTGCGGTCATCGTCATGGCAAAGGTCTTGATCATAACCATGCCCACGCGCCAGAGCGAAATATCCGCGCCGATCACCCATCGCGATGTCCGAGATTTCGTACATCGCAGCATAGGCGTCGCGCAGGTCCTGAATATCCTCCTCGCGCAATCTGATCAGGTCGAAACGGATCAGCGGCAATCCGGCTTGTTTTCTAAGAAAATTCAGTTTGGCAATCGTAGTCATCTAAAAATCCCCCTTAAGGAGTGCTTCAATGCGCCCAGTATAGCACAAAACCACCGCCAATGGCGGCGGCACGCTCAAACGCTCTGCACGCATAGATGACGATTGGCGGATCTAACGCTGCTCTTTCTCATGAAGCACCCGCCCGATGATGTTCATCAGCAGCTGCGCCGCAAGGATTTGGGTGGAGCTGGTGGCGTCATAATCCGGTGCGACTTCAACAAGATCGAGTCCGACAATGTCGCCCCGCTTGGCCAGACCTGCCATGAGCTCTAGCACTTCGTAGTAAATGAATCCGCCATGGCTTGGTGTACCTGTACCTGGGGCGATGGATGGGTCGAAGGCATCAATGTCTATAGTCACATAATACCGCGCGCCTCCTGGAATGCGGGCCAGCATCCCATCGACCCCCATTTTGCGGAATTGCCGGACAGATTGGATGTCTGATCCCATGGCGCGGGCATCCGCATAGCCATCCTTAGCGGTGGACGACACATTGCGAATGCCGATCTGACTGAGGCCGGTGACATAGGGTTTTTCGGCGGCACGGCGCATTGGGTTTCCGTGGCCATAGCGCACCCCATGCCGTTCATCGACAAAATCCAGGTGCGCGTCGATTTGCACCACATGAATTGGTTCTTGATCATCAAAGGCATTGATGCAGGGGATATTGATCGAATGATCGCCGCCCAAGACGACCGGTAGCGCCCCCGCCTCCAGTATTTTGCGCACCCCAAACTCGATATTTGCATGGCTTTTCATTGTGTCGGTATGCACGATGTCTGCATCGCCGATATCAACAATGGTTACTTTGGCCGGATCCAGATAGGTGACATCATCTTCGTGGTCATAAGCGCCAGCATGGCCGAATGAGAACAGCGTCGACGCCTCACGGATCGCGCGTGGCCCCATCCGCGCCCCGGACCGCCATTGACAGCCAAAATCAAACGGGGCGCCAAGAACCGCAACGTCGGCGTCAATCGCGTCCCAATCCTCGACATAGGGATACTTGCCAAAGGTACAGATACCAACGAAAGGCAGGTTCAATCGGCCGGAGTCGTAGCCATGGTTCGACATATACGCGCTCTTTCTGTTCAGATCGTCAAATTCTGTAAACATTAAGGCACCCGAATGCCACGCCCTGTAAAGCCTTTTGCATGGATTGAACTCACTGCCGTTTCAGCTTTGGCGGACATTTTCAGCGTTGTCAGATTGCGCCAAACCCAGTGGACATAGTGAATCGCGTATGAGACAGTGAAAGCGATGGTGTCCGGCTCGGTTCGAGTCGGCTGAAAAGGGAACACGGTGCGGGTTCATACCCAATTCCGTGACTGCCCCCGCAACTGTAAGCGGCGAGCGACCCCGTTGGAAACCACTGAGCCCTAGGGTTCGGGAAGGAACGGGAAAGCGTTGACCCGCAAGTCAGGAGACCTGCCATCTACGGTGTGTGATGCCATGCGCCGCAGTCAACTTGAACCCGGGCGGGGTGCCTTGGGAACGGCAGAGACGACCGAAGGACCAAGCGTCCCCGGCACATCACCGTGACCAGCCACACTCGTCCCTTTTGCGCGGAGGGCGCGATGTTATTGGAACGGACGATTATTCAACTCGATACAGGCCCCATGCCTGCGGATGAAGCACGTCAGATGGGACAGCTTGGCTATATGCAATGGATCGCGGGTGTTCCTGGCAATGCCTGCTATGAAGTAGCTGCGAGGCATGCTTACGAAACAGCTGCACCATTTAAAGATCACTCACCTGCCGTTGCAGCGTTCTGCGACTTGCTTTTGACTTCGCTGGAGCAACCATTCAGACCTTTGCCGCTTGCCATGCCAAAACGTGAAAGGCGTGGCGGAGCGCAGGCCCGCCGATCTTTTCGCATGCCGCTGTGACATAGAACGGGCTGCGGGATTATCGCACGGCTTTGTGCTCTTAAAAGACGTCGATACCCACCTCCGGCGACTACAATTTTCACCGGCACAACAGGTTTCATTTGCCGAGTCCGGTGTTTGCGTGGATAGTCCGGAATTACACGCTTGCTTGCGCCCGCTGACCCACACGTAAACGCCAAAGGACATGCTATGGATCAGGTGAAATTCACGCAGATGAAGGACGGGGACAAAGAGGACTACACCTTCCTCGATACTCTGGAGCGTGAGTACTGCAAAGGAACGGCAGATCGTTTGCTGGAGGCGATGGAGAGGCTCGACAAAAGCCTGTCCGGCTATCAAGTCACACGTCTTGGCCATTCGGTGCAGTCAGCAACCCGCGCCTGGTTTGACGGGGCAGACATAGATTGGATCGTTGGCGCCTTGCTGCATGATATCGGTGACATCTATGCGCCGCATAATCACGATGAATATGCGGCCTCAATCCTCAAACCCTTCCTACGCGAACAGGTCACGTGGTGCGTGCATACCCATGGGGATTTTCAGCTTGTTTACTTCGGAGAGCACGTAGGCGCGAACCCCGAAAAACGCCAAGCTCATCGTGACAGCATCTATTTCGATGACTGTGCCGAGTTCTGTGAACGCTGGGATCAATCGAGTTTTGATCCCGCTTATCCCAGCAAACCACTGTCTTTCTTTGCAGATATGGTGCGTGAGGTGTTTGATCGCACACCCTATGATCCGGCTGTTGTTCAACCTGGCGTCCGGGTTCCGCTCACCGATGACGCCGTTGCTGAAATGCGATGGGCGTAGGATGTATTCGATCTAGTCAAATCACGGCCTGCTTTGTTCAAACATGCGGAGTTGGTAGAGGTGATTTGATACTCGTTCAGCACAAAAACGGGCCAATCGCCACTACGAAAATCGAAGAAATCAGTTGCGACAAGGCAGCTTACAATAAGTGCAGATGCGCCACGACATCAGTTCAACGCCAGCTATCAACGCCTAAGAACAAACCTTTGCAACAGAGAAAGCTATGTTGTCCTGATCTGGATCATCAAGGCTAATCAAGGCTCTGATCAACTTATCCGCAATAGCGTCGCAACTCACTTCATGATTGCGCGTGACAACCTCTTGAATGTCCTTGTCTTCTAGAAACTGAAGCCCATCCGAAGCTGCAATGAGAATATCATCTGGCAGAAGCTTAAACGGGTCTGAAGGGCAATCGATCTTCGCGATGTCGCCACCATGTATGACAGACGTAAGCATGTTTCTATCGGGGTGATTTCGGGCCAAATCGGGATCCAACATGCCAAGTTTCGCCATCATATCGATTTGAGGCGCCATTGAATGATCCTCGTTCAGCTGTATTAGCTCGCCAGACCGCCAGAGATAGAGCGGCGAGTCCCCGACGGAAAACCAATACGCGCGATCTTCGATGCAGATCAGTATAAGAAGCGTAGCTCCCATTCCCTTTACATTCAGATCGTTGCGGCTGGCTTCGAAAATCTGCTTGTTCGCGCGCTCGGCACTGTCATGTAAGAATGCGACAACTTCCGAATTTGACGAGTCTTTGTTCAGCCCGGCGGCCAACCAACCTTTCATCACCTCACAAACGATCAGGTTAGAGGCAACATCCCCTGCCGCGTGGCCACCCATACCATCTGCCAGAACCACGAACCCTAACTCCGATCCGATCGGCTTTTCAGAAAGAATGGCATCTTCCTGATACTCGCGGGCACCCTGGTTAAGCACGGTTGAAATATCGAAGGCTTCACGCAGGCGTTCCTCCGCCTGTTGAAATCTGGGCTCGTGAACTTGCATCAGAGATCTTTCAGAATGAGACACTTGAATTTCCTTCAAGGCAATGTAGGCGGCTCTTAACTATAAAAGCCGCCAAAGCATTAATGCGTAAGTGGCAGATCCACCGATTGCAGTTCGCCATTCCGCGCGATGGTCAACAACGCAAGCTCTGCACCTGTATTGCTAAGCTCTTCGAACAACTGGGTAATACCGTTCTCACCCTCGATGGAAATCTGCGAAGCGGTTTCTGATACGACAATATCGCCCACGCGAACTGATTTGGCCGACGCCGGAGCACGCAATACCTTACTGATCCATTTCCCATTGCCATTGGTGACCGTAATGAACTGAACTCCATTTGTGAGCTCAACCACCTTACCCGTTTGAAGGGTCAGGTTCTTTTCAGAAACCGGGCTATCTTCTTCGGTTCTGACCCGCATATCCACGAGAATCTCGCCACTTTCGGGATTAGCCTCACGTGATTGGATTGCGCGAATGATCGAGTTGTCATCCACCACCAAATGACCATTTACGGAATAGATGATCGTGCCGGATTTCAACCAATCCGTTGTCGCCTGATCAAGGTCAGATCGCACCAGCGATACCATCGAGAACCTGCCCTGCGGCTGCGATGTTGTAACGGTCGCAAACGGCAGATCCACAGCGGGACCAGTCCACGCTATCCAGTTTGAATCTGTCGTCGCTGGTTCCGAAGCAACACTCTCCACTTCTGGCTCTGCGGCTGCAGGCCGGGGTTCCGGTTCCGATTCCTGTGCCGTCGCGCCGCTGCTTTCAGGCTCTTCATCGGTGGCTGGTTGCGGAGCCGCCTGCTGGGTAGCAGCAATCGCGACCACATCCTGATCCGCTTCACCACCCTGGCTGAAATAGTACCCTGCTCCACCGACTACCCCGGCGACGATCAGCGCGATCATCAGCATAGAGTTTGAGCGTTTGCGCGGCGCTTTGCTGTTGACCGCGACCTTATCGTTGAAGTCGACCGTAGCAACCGGTTCGGGCTTCGCTTCGATCGGCATCCTTTCTTCAATCGCATCCTGCCATTCCTGAACAGATTGGAACCTGTCTTCGGGCGGAATACTCAGGGCACGATCAATCGCTCGCAAGAAACTGACAGGATAACCCTCGACCGCACCCTCAAGTGGTTCATAGCAATCTTTGCCATTCTGAGCCAAAGCCGCCAGCCGGGTCTGGCTGTCCTGCGGGGCAGCCCCTTTGATGACATGATAAAACGTAGCCGCCAGCGCATAAAGATCGCTCGACTGATCCTGTTCCGCGCCTTGCAGATAAAACTCTTGCGGCGAATACCCTTCCTTTACGACCCTCAGCATAGACATTGCACGGTCAGATTTGGCGGCGCTTTCACGGGCGGCACCAAAATCAATAATCATCGGTTCGCCGTCTTGGTTGATCAGGATGTTATCTGGCGAGATGTCCCGGTGCAGCATGCCTTCGCTATGAATGAAACCGACGGCTTCCAGCGTGGTGCGCAACAGCTGTTCAACCTCTTCGGGCGGTATCGTCTTACGTTCTTCGATCGTGTCCAGAAGATCTTTGCCCTCGATGAAATCGATCGCCATATAGGCGGTCTCATTGTCTCTGAACACCTGGTGGACACCGGCAATGTTCGGATGCACAAGTTTTGACTGATTGCGCGCTTCTTTTTCAAAGGATTTCACCAGCGCTTCGTACGAAGATGTATGCGACTGGGACCGCGGGCGAACCGCTGTCTGGCTGCGACGGCAGATCGCCTCGGGGAAGCATTCCTTGATCACGATCGTGCGCTCAAGGCTGTCCTTGGCAAGGTAAGTGATGCCAAAGCCACCGCTGTTGAGAAACCGCATGATCGTGTATTGACCGGACAGCAATTTGGTACCCGGAGCAAGCTCGTCCGGGAACTGATCGTTTGTGTGGGCTGATTGTACCATAAGAAACACTTACCTTGCTGTAGCCGGATGCAGACGCGCCCGTGCTTTTTTTGCGACCGAAGCTTGAGGGAAACTGACCTCAGAAACCGCAGTTCTTTTCATTATCCACCCCATGCGCGTATCTCCGCATCAGGGCTGCTCACTTCACTCCAGACTTCGACACGGCGGTTCTTTGCGCGACCCACTGGGTTGGTATTGCATGCAACAGGGGCCATTTCCCCATAACCGCGTACTTCGATCACTGTGTTAACGGGACCGTTGGCTTCCATGCTTGATGAAAGCTCCCTCAGGACCTGCTTGGCGCGGGCGAGCGAGAGCTGACGATTCTTCCCGTAGCTGCCGCCAGCATCCGCAAATCCCGCCAAGACGATTTTGTGGGGTTCGACATCGCGGATGTATTCAGCAATCCGTTCGATATCCCGTTTTGCCTTGTTGTCCAGAAACGAAGACCCGGGCGAGAAGCGGAATGTTGTCGACAGACGTGTGGTTGTCAGCTTGTCACTCACATACGAGCGGAGTTCGGACGCATTGGCCGAGACTGTCATCTCGGCAACGTCTGATTTTAGTCTGGCAAACTTCTCGTCTTCACTCTGAGCGATAACCGAAAGGCTGGTGATACCGGATTTGGACACAAACCCATCTATTCTTGGGCTGTCCAGAAATTCGACCAATGCCGTACCCACACCCGAAAGATCGCTGCCGTTGTAGACGGTCACCCGGTTCTGCAGCCCATATTCTTCGGTCTTCATTGAAAACTGGTTGGGCTGATGAATGATTCCGCATTCACTGCGCAACGGCACCGGGCGTGAGTCACGAATATTCGAAAACCGCATGACGGCGAAGCCATATGGGTCAGTTTCAATCGCTCGGGAAAGCTCTCGGTTCGAGTTTACGATGTTGCTATCGGTCAGAAAATCGCGTTCGAAGGGCGAAAGGATAAGCCCATCGACCCTGTGAAACGCTTCTGAATTTTGTGGTAACGTGTAGACGTTGATCTTGTGATCGGGCCCACCAAACTGAGTCCAATTTACAATCTCACCCGACAGAATTTGCGATATCTGCTCGATTGTCAGGGACAACAGATCGTTCTCAGGATTGACAGTAGCCGTATAGCCATCAACCGCCAGAACATGTTCCTGCTGAAATGAGGTCAGCTCGCCCAGACCACTTTTTTTGGCCTGCGTATAGTTCCGGGGTGAAACCGGTTCTTCGCTGACGATCAGATCGCTTTCACGCGTCATCAAGGATTCAAAAAGGTTCTGACCCGAAGCCTCTTTCACAAGAATGCTATGAACTGGGCTGGCCTCTTCATCCATGATCAGAATGTCGAAAGCCTCAGATCCGATCGCGTCAGAAACTGTATCGTCTTGCCCAAACGCATGTTGTTCGCCCAGGGGGACGCCTTGCAGATCAAAAACATCCGAGAAGAGCTCCTGTTCAGCGGCAAAACCTTCGGCAAGCAACGGAAGAAGGATGTCGGCCAAACCGGCGCCACCAGCCACAACGAGATCGGTGTCTGTTGGCAGGCTTGCTGGGCAAGCCGCGCCACTGCAGTGAAACTCTGCTGTATTGAGGGATAGAACCCCGACATTCGATCGTACGATGAACTTGCCGGGTTGGATCGTAACCAGCTCACCAGTCACTGACCTAGAGCCGTCTTTCGCGGTCAACGTTACTTCCTGCGCAAGCCCCGAAGACGCGATGCAACCAAACGCTATTGCTGCAGCATATTTTGACCAACTTTTCATACTCGCCTCGAACCCTGAAGAAACTACACCAGTGATGCGCAAGCCGCGACGAGATCGCCGCGGCTTGCCTGTACTCACCTTAACCAGCGATCCATACTTCGACGCGACGGTTGATCGCGCGGCCACGTGGGCTGTCATTGCAGGCGACAGGCTCAAGTTCGCCATAACCAACTGCCTTCAGGGTGATCCCGTCCAGTTCGCCACCGGTGGCAACCTCGACCAGATGGTCCAACGCAGCCTGAGCACGTTCCTGTGAAATCAGCAGGTTCGAGTCGAAGGGGCCCTTGTTGTCAGTAAACCCGACGATCACAACTTCGCTCGGCTTGGTTTCGGCCAGATAGTTCACCATACGCATCAGGTCGCGCTCGGCTTTGTTATCGAAACGCTTCGAGCCAGGCGCGAAACGGAACGTTGTCGACAGACGTGCGTGGGTGTTCATGTTTTTCAGCAGGTCTTCGACAAGCTCTGCCTCATACTCATTCTCACCCTCCTCCAGCTCGGCGACCAGACGTTCTGCGGCGCGCTCCTGGCTGTCCGAAGTGATCGACAGGTCGATATAGCCCGCTTTAGCGACAAGGCCGTCCAGGCTGCCATCATCCAGGAAATCAACCAGTTCACGGGCATAGCCGTCGATATCCGAGCGGTTATAGGCCACAACACGTTCCTGAAGATAGTATTCCTCGGTCTTCAGATTGAAGAGGCTGGGGTCCTGAACAATCCCGCAGGTTGTGCGCAGCGGAACGGCACGTGCATCGCGCTTAGCAGCGTAGTTGACGATACCGAAGCCGGCCACATCTTCCATGATCGCGGTCGTCAACTCCGTGCGGTCGTGCACAATGCTCGACTCGTTCGTCAGCGTCTTGTCGGACTTCTTGAACAGAAGCTTTTCGATGTGATGATACGCTTCGGTATCAGGGTCGAACGAGTAGACATGGATGGGTGCATCCGAACCGCCAACTTCAGACCAGTTCACGATATCACCGGACATGATGTCACGAGCCTGCTTGACGCTCAGATCAGGGATCTGGTTCAGCGGGTTCACAATCATTGCAAAACCGTCCACCGCGATAACACGCTCCTGATCAAAGTCGCGCAGATTGCCGCCACTGCTTTCGGACACGATCGAGCGATCAGCCTTACGTGCAGAGGTTTCGGTAAAGATGATCGAGGCATCTTTCTTGGCAAGACGCTCGAACAGGCGTGCGCCATTGGCTGTATGGATGCCGAATGTTGCAACATCATCGCCTTCCAGATCGGTCAGCAGCAATGCAAAGTCATGCTCCTCGCCGTATTTGTGGTCGCCCACGTCAACGGTTTCGGTATCTACCGGCTCTCCGTTTTCGTCATAAAGCTGGGCCTCTGCTTCCAAAGCGGCAGCGGCATATCCTTCTGCGATGATCGGAACCAGAACCTCTGCGATCTCATCGGGGGCGGAAATTTCAAGGTCGTAGACATAGGTCTGCTCGGTCGGACAAGCCTCACCTTCGCAGGTCACCAGATCCTGATTGATCACAAACTCGCCGATATCCGTTTCGACCAGATACTTCCCGTCTTTTGACGACAGAAGATTGCCGAT
This sequence comes from Ruegeria sp. I1, assembly GCF_056532675.1. Classification (NCBI taxonomy): domain Bacteria; kingdom Pseudomonadati; phylum Pseudomonadota; class Alphaproteobacteria; order Rhodobacterales; family Roseobacteraceae; genus Ruegeria; species Ruegeria sp. I1. The sequence continues at coordinate 227,854 of NZ_JBQFNM010000006.1, forward strand.
CACGTCGATATTGCTGTCCTTCCCGACCAGGCGAACCTCTTGTGCAAATGACGCGGTGGTGACAGCGCCTGAGATGATCGATGCGGCAACACAAAGCCGCGTGAATGGTGAATTTAACATTTTAACTCCTCGAGTTAGCACTCATTTAGTATTTTTCCGATGCATGTTTTAGGCATCAAAGTAGTCGCAATTTGGTTTTGCTACGAGTTCCGTTCAGGTGCTGTAGTTTGGGGCCAAATCACGTGAGACATGGGTTAGCGTTCAGGAATCCAGCTTGATGGCCTCTTCATAGAGAAGCGCGGCCTTTTCGGACTCAATCTCAAGCACATCCATCTCGGCACAGAAGTGAGCTACGTCATCGACGTTTGGCACGTCTACGCTGTCAAGTTGCTCGACAACCGGCTGCAGTTTTGCCCAATGGGTCTGAACTTCGGTCAATGCCTCAAGCGCCGCGTTGCTTGGCGGTTTGGCCATCGTGATCGAACTGCTTCCACCTTCAATCAGAACGTCGACAATCTTGCCGAACTTCTTGGCGTTCTTCTTGAATTTCTTGTGGTGCTCTTCGGTGTCCTGACCTGTTGCTGCCAGTGCGATTTCCTTGCAGATCTTCTGTGTCAGCATTCTCTGACGTCCTGCAAAGTCCAGTGCCAATGCCAGTGCCAGATCGATATCCACGTCGCCATAGGCCTCTTCCAGCTTACGAACGACTTCGTGGCAGGTTTTTTCCAGAACCTCATCATTGTCGACAATTAGGTGCAGATGCTCATCATCCACCTTTCCCGCCTCGATAATCTCTTCGATCGCCTTGCGGTAAGGCATCCAAAGCTTTTCGACCTCTTTCAGCGCGTTGTTCACGGAAACAAACCGCTCACGGTCAACGCCCGAAGATCCCTTGCCCTCGCGAAAGCCCAACAGAATGTCGTCAAACTCATCATGGGCTTCTTGCAGTTCAGCCAGATCCTTTTCGACTTCGGCACCCAGGCTAAGCAGCACAACTGCCTTCGCAACCTTCTCGGTCAAGAAACTCAGCTTGTCTGCGGCCAGTATGCGATGCGCAACCTGCCCGGCCGCCATTGCCAGCGCACTTCCCCCCACGGGTACTATCGCGACACATGCAGCCAACGATGCGCTATTAAGAAATACTCGTCGGTTCATTTTCATAGTGGCTAACCTTACCTTCTCTCACTTTTTACCCACCGATTGTGTTAACAATGGCAATAAATCGAGCTGTATTGTGGTTGGCCCAAGAAAAGTTTGTGTTGATTTCTTGACTAACTTCAAAATCGAACTAAGCGTTGAAATTATTCAATATTCTTCGACTGTTGCTATCAAACTGATACACGTAAAGAAGAAGAGCGCTCCACATTTATGCGAAGCGCTCTTCTTTAAGGAGAGTTTACTTCAGATCAACTCAATCGGCCTGCCAGTCGAACTCATCATCGCAAAATGCGGTAAAGCGCATTGTGGTGTCACTGATGCGAATATCGTCGCCACTCGCCAATGGAACCGTGCTAAGCACAGGCCCCGAATTTAGGCGAACCAAATTCGCTTTACCGCCATGACCCAAATAGCACTTTCGGGCTTCTGGGTCATAAGCGATCACTGCATGATTACTGCGAGAGATACCGTTGTCGCCAAAATCGAGTTGGATGGCTTGATCGTCATTCCGACCGATCTGCATCAATCCACCTGTGAGCATCACACTTGTACCGCGACCGGGGCCTTTGGTCACAACCAACCAACCGACCGGATAGGCTTCGTGTTGTTGGGAGTTGTTTTTCACTGGCTCCGCGGTTTTTAGAATATCTTCGATCGGATCCGCCTGGTTCCCAAAGCCCAGGAAAGTTGTTTTGACGCGCCGGCCGCGTTTAGCATTCGAAGCATCAGCTTCAGGGGCTTCGACACTTTCGCCGGGTCCCGGATGAGGATCGGGCATCGGAGCCGGTTCAACTATCTGAGGTGCTGCGGCGTCGAGGGCATCTTCCACGTTAGGCGTATTCAGCGCCTCCAGTCTTTCCGCAAACGCCAAAGATGCAATCGCATCCGATCCGGCCAACTGTATTTCGGATTGAAGGGCCGCTTCCGCCTCGGGCGTTTCAGGTTCTGTAGGTTCAGTCGTCAATTCTGAATCTTCGGCAACGATGACACCAAAATCGACCGGTTCGTCTTCAGCGACGCTGGGCATATTGGTTCCATCAAGAATACGGCTGAGCGGACTTTTGTATTTGAACATCTGTTTCACCATCTAACTTTTCACAACTTTTGAGCCAATCCTATGATGGCCAAACGCGCATAGACGTAGGAGCAAACTCGCATCAGGTCCAAGTTCAGACGAGCTAGCGAGTACAACAATCACCCCAGAATCCGGCGCCAACCCAAAGAATCCTTTCAATGTGCCCAAAGTTTGTTTTCTTCCTGCCTTCATTGCGGAATTGATTAAGATAGAAAAAGCGACGCGAAATCACCGTTTTCGCCCATGGAGCGGGTGAGCAGACTGAATGAGAACGGTCTGCATTCTCACTTTTTTTGATTTCAGCATGACAGACGACCCGCCCTCTTATGTTTCGGCTCCGGCAGCGCTTTGCGCGCTACTGCAGCATTGCGGGTTTGGGGTGTTGCAAATGCGGGATCGTCGTCCGCAATCCTTGAAAAAACTTTACTATTGGCGAAACAGTTTTGACCAAATGCGTGGTGTCACATTCGAATCTCAGTTGCGGGTTCTCTAAACACGATACGGATCGGATCACAGCAACCATAGATACACTGGCCGAACAATCGCCTTCATCAGTGTTTCGAATTTGTCGACAATCTATCAAATTTAAAGCATTATATCGTAATACGCTATGCTTTGGCCTCGATGATTGAGCCGTGCATATCTGGAAGATCGCACAAATGGGGGAACGTGCAATCAGATATCTCATTCCCGGATTCTGGCCCCGAATTGGGATTTAGATACCTAAATGTCTTGGTTTTGATGCTTTTCAGAACGACGCCGCTGTAACCAATACTTGTTTCCCTGTGTGCAGAGTCAAAAAGACCCTGAGGAAGCTGGCCAGATGAGTGAAGTTGTATGTAAGCGGTGCGGAGTTCCTTCCGAGGCTGGTGGGAATTTCTGTTCAAGCTTCGGTGCCCGTATCGGAGAAACCAGCGAAGCAAGATCACAATACATGACCGTTCTCTTCGTTGATCTCGTTGGTTCTACGGATGCAACACAGCATTTTGGCAATGAAGCTATGTTCGAAGTGATCCAGAGCTTTCAAAGCCAGTGCCAGCAGGAAATCCAGAACGCAGGCGGCTTTGTTGCGAAATATATGGGCGACGGCGCCATGGCCTATTTTGGGTACCCAAGATCGATCAAAAACAGCGCCGCCACCGCAGTTGTTTGCGCAATTAAGATCATCGAAATCGCCTCCGCTCTGAAGATAAAAGGAAAGCTTCTGCAAGCCTGCTGTGGCGTCGCAACCGGATGGAGCGTGGTAAACACTGTGCGCGCCGGCGAGGCGGCTCAGGAAGCATTGGCTATCGGTAACGCGGTGAACCGCGCTGCGCGGCTGCAATCACTGGCGAGCCCAAGCAGCATCTTCTTTTCATCCGAAGTCAGGCGGTCCATTGATCAGGCGGCGCTTAATCTTAGAGAGGTTGGTGAGACAGCGCTCAAAGGCTTTCGCAATCCAATTGATGTTTGGGCGATTGACGTTCCGCACCTGACAGGTGATCAGGCCATGCTGACGACAGGCAATATCCTGCATGACCAACAAGGTTTTCAGGATCAAACTGCGCTCTGGGACGGGCAAGTAGAATTGAACCCGGTCGGACAGCCGATGCTGGGCCGCTCTGACCTGATAAGCCAGATCAGCACCTGTTATGCAGACGCTGTTTCGGGCCGATTTGCATTTGCAGACGTTATGGCCCCCGGAGGCTATGGCAAGACAATGCTGGCCGAGCAATTCCTAACGTCAGTTCCGAAAGCAAACGTCATACGCGTCGTGGGATCCCTTCACCGCAGCGAGCAAAGTTTTGCATGTTTCAACGCCGCAATACGTACGTTGATCGCTCAAGAACAGAACGGAACGGACCCCACCGCGTCCCTCGAGGAATGGGCTCCGGACGGTATGCTAGACGGTCTTCAGCGCCTCTTGAATACGTCGCAAATACCTGTCGCCCCAATCGTCCGCCAAGGCCGGATTACAGAAGCATTGCAAGCAATTCTAGAACGCGAGCTTGCCAAGGGACCACTCATATTTTTCATCGACGATGCCCAATGGCTTGATGAGGATTCTGTTGCATTCCTTACCGTGCTTTCGCAGGTTTTTCGCAACCAGCCCCTGTTTTTGTTGGCGACACACAGGCTGGAAGGGCGAAATCTGCAAGTGGAAGCAGACTTGCGTATCGATCTGACCCCACTTGCAGATCACGATGCGGGCAGACTGATAGAATTTCTCGATCCAGATACCCGGCTCAACCAATCAACGCGCGAAAAAATAATCGAACGCGCGAATGGCATACCGCTTTATGTGTACCACTACACGATGACCCTGCTGGAGCAGCCGCAAGCGAGTATCGAGGCAGCCATACCACAAACCCTGATAGAAGCACTGCAGCAACGGCTAGATGTCGATGAGGATGAAAGGCAATTGGTCGAGGTCGTCGCCGTCCTGCAGGACTATGCAACAACGGACGTGGCTGCTGCCATGATGAACAAACCATTGCACGAGGTTCAAAAGACTACGGACACGCTTGTCTATCGCAGTTTGCTTCAGCAAAGGGGTGCCAACGAGCTTGCGTTCGATCATGCACTGCTGCGCGATGCGGTGGTCACATCTATGTTGAACACGCGCGCCCGCAAGCTGCACGGGGACGCGCTGCAGGCCTATCGGGCGATCGCACCTGAATCTCTGAAGGCCAATCCTATCATCGAAGCAAAGCACTTGATGGGGTGCGAAGACTATGCGCAAGCCATCCCTAAACTGGCCGAGGCCGCTCAGGTCGCAACCATGCGCGGTGAGATCGCCGAAAGCGTGCGTGTCGCGAAAATTGCCAAGGGGCTACTAGAGAAAATCGAAAATCAGGATCTGCGCAATCGCCTGGAAATGTCGACCGAATTTGTACTTGGCAACGCGCTGGTCCAGCAGGGGGGGTTTGGATCCCCTCGTGCGGCAGCGGCCTATGGGAATGCACTGGCACTGTGCGAAGCTATCGCCGGGGGTGGTGAGCTTGAATTCCAGATTGCGTGGGGCATATGGACTCACGCTTACACCTTGTCAGATGTGTCGGGCACCGTGCGGATGGTTGAGCGCATGGAACACATCGCCAAAGTCGATCCCAAGCTGGGCGTTGTTTCTAACTGCGCACGATCGGTTACGAGCTTCAGCCTTGGTGAATTCGCCGAGCAAGAAGCATCCTATCAGCGCACCGCCGAACTGTATGACTTTGATCAACATAAGCTGCATGTAATGACCTATTCGATGGATTGTCTGGAACTGGTCCATCTATTCCGGGCGCACGGGCGCTTTATCGCGGGTGATGCTGATGGCTGGGAGCAAGCGTTAGCCTCGGCCCGCGCGCATGGGGAACGGTTGGATGTTGCGCCACTTGTCCCATATATTCGCGTTTTCCGCACAGCAGCGCGCTGTTACGCGCCAAGCGGCCTACCGATCCGCAAAGAACTGGAACAGGCCAAGGCACTGGCTGAAACATTTGGGCAGCCCTTCTGGATTGTCGGTGCAAATCTCTGGATGGCTGCCGCATGCTATCACAACGAAAGCCCCACCGCGGCGCTGGCTGACTTGGAAGCCGCCATCGCGGGGGCTGAGGCTCTGGGCATTCGATTTTTGACCAGATACCACGAAGCATTGCTCGCGCATGCCTATGCGTGCGTGGGGCGACATGAAGACGCCGAAGGTTTGTGGGCGACGATTGACACGCCCGAAAACGCCCAAGGCAATACAATGATCTGGCCCGAAATCCTGCGGCTGCGCGCGGAATCTCGCTATCTGGCAAAAGCGCCTGCAGATGTACTGGTGAGAGATTTGGATCACGCAGAACAAATGGCCCGAGATATCAGGGCACTTGCCTGGTTGGCCCATATTCTGGACAGCCGCAGACGCCTGCAGCTGTCTTCATCCGATGAAGTTCTATCAGCGATCCAAGAGATTATGCCAAGTGGCGCGGAACGCCATCCTTCATTCAAGCTACTTCTGGAGTAGTTTTGAACTGCCCGCCTGTTGGGGCAAACTCCAACTCCGGTCAGCCCGTATATCAGGCATCAGCCATTACCAGATCGCTTGCTTTTTCACCGATCATAATCGCCGGTGCATTTGTGTTGCCACTGACGATTTCCGGCATGATCGAGCAATCCGCGACGCGCAGATTCGATATTCCATGGACCTTCAATTTTGCATCGACAACCGATGTCTCGGCCTGTCCCATCGCGCAAGTACCGGTAGGGTGATAGATTGATGCTGTGTTCGATCTGGCCCAATCCAATGTACCTTCATAGTCGTCAAGGCTCAGCTCTGCCGATGGTCGAAACTCCTCAGAAATCTTCGAGGCAAGTGGATTCTGTTTGGCGATCCGCCGGGCGATGTTCACCGCATCTACCATGGTACGGCAATCAGTTTCTGTCGATAGGTAATTCGGTATGATTTTGACGTGCGTGGATGGATCAGCGCCGTTTAACTTAAGCTCTCCGCGGCTTTCCGGGCGCAACTGGCAAACAGACATTGTGAAGGCTGAAAACGGGTGCACGCCCTCCCCCGGGCTATCGGCGGACCAGGGTTGAACATGGAATTGAATATCTGGCGTTTCGACATCTGGGCGGGTTTTTATGAACCCTGTGGCGAGGCTGGCCGCCATGGTCATCGGTCCTGCGCGGAATAGGGCGTATTTCAACGCAATACGCGCTTGATTGAATAGACTGCGCACCTCATCATTCAGTGTAGGTTCATTGCATTTGAAGACCAGCCGAGCCTGAAGATGATCCTGAAGACCTTTGCCAACACCCGGCAGCGCGTGCAGCGGTACAACGCCGTTTTCCTTGAGGTGATCCGGGTCTCCGATCCCTGACAACATCAAAATCTGGGGCGAGTTGATCGCACCACCCGACAGGACAATCTCGCGTCGCACTTTCAGAGTGTGCTCCACCCCAGATCTATCACGGTACACTAACCCGACGGCCTTCTTGCCGTCCAGGATCACGCGCGATACCAAAGCTTTGGTGATGATGTTCAGGTTTTGGCGATCGCGAATGGGCTTCAGATAGGCGACAGCAGCACTACAACGGCGACCATTGCGCGTGGTCAGCTGAAAATACCCAACGCCCTCTTGTTCGGCGCCGTTATAGTCGGGATTAAAGGGGTAGCCTTCGGCCTGCGCGGCGGCGACCCATGCGTCACAGATTGGGCGCTGAATGCGCATGTTCGACACAGACAATGGCCCGCCAACACCGTGGAACTCATCCACGCCCCGTTCCTGATCTTCGCTGCGTTTGAACAAGGGCAACACATCGTCCCAGCCCCAGCCTTCATTGCCCATCTGGCGCCAACGGTCATAGTCTTCTTTTTGTCCGCGGACATATAGTAGCCCGTTCAGCGAAGATGAGCCACCTAAGACTTTGCCGCGCGGCCAGTCGATGGACCGACCGTTCAGGCCGGGGTCGGGTTCGGTGCGATAACACCAGTCGACTGACGGATTGTGCATCGTTTTGAAGTACCCAACAGGAATGTGAATCCACGGGTTTGTATCGCGCCCGCCGGCCTCTAGCAGAGCAACTGTGCTCTTGGGATCAGCGCTGAGCCGATTGGCAATAACGCAGCCCGCAGACCCCGCGCCAACAACCGCATAATCCACTTCCATGACTGCCTCCTCCCAAAGTCGCTGAAAAAAACTCTATGCAAGATGCAAGAATTATACTAGCATTTTTTGATACAAATAGTCTCATTATTTGCGATCAGGGAGGTAAGCAATGGAGATTGGTCAGAAACTAAGTGGTATTTCGCGGCGGGATTTCTTCCGTGTGGCCGGACGCTATGGCATGAGCTCGACGCTGCTAGCAGCAGGCGGGTTCGGCGGCGCGATGAGCCTGGCGAATTTGGCGCAAGCCGCTGAGTCAACCTATGAAAAGCGCTTTTCAAAAGAGCCGAAGCACACGCTGAAATTCGGCGCTTCTGGCTTCAACACCCGCAACCTTCTGATCGAACGCGCCGGAGCCATCGAGTTTGCGCGTGATCTGGAAGAGCGTACGGACGGTGAGATTCGCATTGAGTTCATCGGCGATAACCAAATCTGCGGTCAGCTGAGCTGTGTCGAGAAGACTCAGCAGGGTATCGTCGACATCTATGCAGCCTCAACTCAGAACTCTGCAGGTGGCGCACCCTATCTGAACGTGTTGGACTATGCCTATATGTTCCCAAGCCGCGCAGCGCAGTATCACTTCTTCTACAGCCCCGCGAGCCAGCGCATCCTGCGCGATCCGCTTGAGAAACGGCATGGGCTGAAATTCCTGTTCACCCATTGCGAGTTGCGTGGTCTGCAAATGGGTTCGAACTTTGCCGACAAGCCAACCGTTACCAAGCTGGAAGAACTGTTTGGCACAAAAAACCGTGTAACAGGTACACAGCTGGGCCGGATTGCCATGCAATTGCTGAATCTGAACCCTGTGCCTGTCGCTTGGGAAGAAACCCTGGACGCGTTGAAGACCGGCCTAATTGACGGGGCCGAGACATGGGCCTCAGCCGTGGCCTACGCCAACATGGCACCGGTGGTTTCACAGTCGGTGAACCTGAAGTTCTTCTGCGGTACCGAGCATACCTCGATGTCGGCCAAGGTGTTCGACAGCCTGGGTGGTGATTTGCAGGACGCAGTCATGGAGTCCTCGTATTTTACGCAGGCTCTGATTCAGGGCGCCAATGAAGCTGCATTGTTGAACACGGTTGGCTTCTCAGAGCCGCAATTGCCGAATACGATCTTCGCCGAGAACGGCGTCCGCCCGGCTTTCCTGCCAGACGACCAGATCAAACTGGCCGAAGAGATGTGCGCGCCCAACTACAACCCTGAGCCTTGGGCGCAGTGGCGTGAACGTCTGAATAAATGGGCTGGTGGCATCGATACGTATCAGGAAATCTACGACATCGCGCGTGAAATTCCGGCTGACACTCTGCCCGAAAATGTCGAGCCACGCCGTTGGTGGATGGGCCAAGCCTAATTTAAGCTCTTCAAGAACCGGCCCGTTTGGGCCGGTTCCACAAAACACCGACTGGGAGGACGGGGCTCATGTCATTTTGGGCAGACATAGGCGCTATCTTTAGCGCTCTTCTCACCTTTGATTCATTCGAGATACAATCTGCACTGGAATCCGACGCGACATGGGTTTTGGGCGCAATCGTCGCGGCCTTGGGTGGGCTTCTCATCATGTGGATTTACCGGAAAGTTCCCTTTGTCGAACGCCATTTTGAACGGTCCGTGATGGTCTATTCCTACCTGGCGATTGCCTTCATCATCTTCTGGGGCGTGATTGATCGATTTGTGTTCAACGATCAAGAACCCTGGTCAACGACCATTCCGCCCCTGCTGTTCATGGTGATGGCATGGTTCGGTGCCTCCTACAATGTTCGCCTGCGTACACATCTGAGCTTTAGTGAATTCCGCACCTCCATGCCCCGCGCCGGTCAACTGGCCTGTTTGATCCTGGATGCGGTCCTTTGGTTCATCTTCGCAGTGATCGTCATCGTGACCACCACGCGGTTGGTGGCGCTGTCGGCTTCGAACTTCCAGATTGTCCTGGGGACTGACAACATTATGCAGTGGTGGTTCCTTCTGGCCGCACCGCTTTCGTTCTTTCTGATGGTTGGACGGGTGTTTCAAAACCTCGCCGACGATCTGCACAATTGGAAAACAGGCGAGCCGCTGATCAAGCAAGCCGTGATCGGAGCAGACTGATGACAGATGGAACCATGGTTACACTGATCTCGCTGGGGGTCACCTTCCTTTTCATGCTGGGCGTGCCCGTTCTGCTGGTCATCGGCTACTGGGTCATCGGCTGTTCCTTTGTCCTTGGCCTGACGCTGGACAACATGGGCGCAGAGCTTCTGAATGTTTTCAATAAAGGCTTTGCCCTTCTGGCGATGCCCCTCTTCATTCTGACCGGTGACCTGATTAACAAGTCTGGTATCGCCCGAAGGCTTAGCGACTTCGCCTATGCCTGTCTCGGTTGGATACGTGGCGGGCTTGCGATGGCGTCACTGGGCGCTTGCGGATTGTTCGCTGCAATCTCGGGATCAAATTCCGCAACCACCGCTACGATTGGTTCCATGTTGCACCCGGAGATGGTCAAGGGTGGTTATGACGAACGGTTCAGCGCGGCAACCGCTGCGGCGGGCGGCACGGTGGGGATTATCATTCCTCCCTCGATTATCTTCATCGTCTACGGATTCCTGATGAACCTGCCGATTTCTGAGCTGTTCGTCGCAGGTATCCTGCCCGGCGCGCTGATGGTCTTTGGCATGCAGTTTGCCTGCTGGATCATCTGCCGCATGAATGGCTGGGGCCACTTGATCCCGCTGCAACTGAACCGGGTGCTAAAAACCGCGTTCGGAGCTTGGCTTGGCTTCTTCGCCATTGGCCTGGTGCTGTGGGGCATCTACACTGGCAAATTTTCCCCTACTGAGGCGGCGGGCGTGACCGTAGGTTTCTGCGTCATTGCGGGCCTCGTCAGCTATCCGATCAACCGCATCATGGGTGCACGGAACGACATTTCACCCACCGAAAAAACCTTTGCCGAGATGTTCGTGGTCGAAGGGTTCACGATTCCAGAAATCCCTTCGATCGTGATCCGATCGGCTCAGATCACAGGTATCCTGGCACCACTGATCGCAATTTCAGTCGTGATGCAGCAAATCCTGTCTTTGCTTGGCGCACAGGAGACTATCGGCAATTTCGTAACCTCAATGGGTGGCTATTACGCAGTTCTGTTCACCTCAATGGTAATCGTCTTCTTCTCGGGTATGGTGCTGGAAAGCCTGCCGGTCACGATTATCTTGGCCCCAATCTTGGCCCCCATCGCGGCCTCGGTTGGCATTGATCCGATCCACTTCTCGGTGATCTTCCTGGTCGGCGCGTCCATCGGCTTCATCACACCCCCTTACGGGTTGAACCTGTATGTCGCTTCAGGTGTGACCGGAGTGCCCTATTTCCGGCTGCTCAGATACACCGTGCCTTATCTGGTATCTTTGCTGTCAGTATGGATTTTGGTTTCACTTGTGCCCGATCTGGCCTTGATCCTGCTGCCAAATAACTAGACTGTTGCGGGATGGCCCTGACGGAAACACAAGAAAAAGAAACTCAGATCCCGACCAACTTGCGCCTTCTCCTCATACTAGAGGAGGTGGCGCGGCGCGGGGTTGCCGTAAAACCATCTGATCTTATCGACGCATTGGGATTGGCAAAACCAACGGTCCACCGCCTGCTTCAAACCGCCGAGGCCGAAGGGTTCCTACAGCGCGATCTGGATGGCCGCTCATACGGCCCCGGCCACCGGCTAAGGTTGCTTTCAGTCAATACGATGTCTTCCGAGCACCTGCGTACGGCGCGTCTGGCGATCTTGCGCAGCGTGGCCGAACAAGTGGGTGAAACCTGCAATCTCGCCACCCCGGACCGTGAAGGCATGATCTATCTGGACCGGGTCGAAACCAAATGGCCTTTGCGCATTCAATTGCCCGTCGGTACACAAGTGCCGTTTCATTGCACCGCCAGCGGAAAGATGTACCTTTCCACATTGCGGCAAAAGACACTGGACGGCTTTCTTTCCGCCGGCAATCTGCAACCGCAGACCGAACGCTCGTTGACCGATCCCGACGCTTTACGCACAGAAATCCAACGTATCGCCGGCAACAGGTATTCCACCGATGATGAAGAGTTCATGACCGGGATGACTGCTCTTGCGGTGCCTGTTCAGGATGGGCAGGACAGGTTGGTTGCAACACTTTCCGTTCATGCGCCAACTCAGCGTCATGACGTAGAAAGCCTGATGTCTTTCTTGCAGACTTTGCAGAAAGGCGCGGCTGATCTTTCGGCGCTTCTGGCAGAATGATCCATTTCATAAATACCCATCACGACGCCAGTTGATCTACTGATTTGTCAACGTGAACCGCTGATGGGCCTGATCCACCGATCTGATACGGTGCAGATCAATCGCCGCAATCGATGAGCGAAAGGCCATCAGTTTTGGTTTCATCATCTTTTGACAAACCGACTCAAACGCCAGCAAATCGGAAAATTTCAAAGCCACATATCACGTATACCAGTGTCGCGTTTACAGCTGTGCCTAAAATGTTTCGCTGTCTTTGACAGATTGCATTGAGACATGGGTCGACGTGCTGGCGACGTTAGGCAGGGACGAGATGGTTTTTCCCAGCACTTCGCGAAATGTCCTCATGTTCGATGTACGGATCTTGATCAAATAATCGAATGCCCCCGCAATCATATGGCACTGTTCAACCTCTGGCACCTTGCGCACCGCTGCATTGAAAGCGGACAAAGCGGGCTCGGTCGTATCGGACAGCTTGACCTCGACAAAGGCCACTTGCTCCAGGTCCATCTTGGCCGGATTGATTACGGCCTGAAAACCAAGGATGATCTCATCTTCCTGCAAGCGTTTCAGCCTGATCTGGCATGGGGTTTTTGATAAACCAACCCGCACAGACAACTCTGTAACAGGTATTCTGCCTTCCCGCGCAAGAATCGCAATGATTGCGCGATCATGGCGATCTAATTGCCTATTCTTGCCCGATATTTCCACCATTATGCCTGCTTATTTCAGCAATTTCAGTACTTTTTTCTACCTTTTTGCCTTTCTTTAGGCAACACGAATTCTGGAACTCTGATATCCTACGCGGCAAGCGTCAAAGCGCAAAGAACTCAGGAGAGCTGCAATGTCAGAGTTGGCTACAATCAGGAACCGAATTCGCCAGAACCATTTGCGTGACGAATCCGAGGTTCTGAGAGAACTCACCCAAGCGGCTGAACTGACAGCATCTGATCGTGCAGCAGCACGCAACCGTGCAATTGCTCTGGTGAAATCGATCCGGGCCGACGACAAACCCGGCTTGATGGAGGTCTTTCTGGCCGAATACGGCCTGTCCACCAGCGAAGGCGTTGCCCTGATGTGTCTGGCCGAGGCGCTGTTACGCGTGCCGGATGCAGATACGATCGACGCCCTGATCGAAGACAAAATTGCACCTTCGGCCTGGGGCCAGCACCTTGGCAACTCCTCTTCCTCACTGGTCAACGCGTCGACATGGGCGCTGATGCTGACCGGCAAGGTTCTTCAGGAAGGCAGCGGCCTTGTTGCGACCCTGAAAGGCGCCGTAAAACGCTTGGGTGAGCCGGTGATCCGCGCGGCTGTCGGACGTGCGATGAAAGAAATGGGGGCTCAATTCGTTCTGGGTCAAACCATCGAAGAGGCGGTTAAGCGCGGCGAGAAGAAAGAAGCGCAGGGTTACACCTATTCTTACGACATGCTGGGTGAGGCTGCACTGACGGCAGCAGATGCAAAGGGGTTCTTTATCGCCTATCAGGACGCCATTGCCGCTCTGGCACGGGAATGCCGCTCCAAGGATATTCGCGAAAACCCGGGCATCTCGATCAAGCTGTCAGCGCTGCATCCCCGCTATGAAGTTGGTCAGAAAGACCGGGTCATGGCCGAGCTGGTGCCGTTGACACTGAAACTTGCACAGCAAGCGAAATACGCCGGCATGGGCCTGAATATTGACGCGGAAGAGGCTGACCGGCTCGACCTTTCGCTTGACGTGATCGAAGCCGTTCTGCGTGATCCATCGCTGGCAGGCTGGGATGGCTTTGGGGTTGTGGTTCAGGCCTACGGAAAACGTGCGTCTCATGTGCTGGACTGGCTGAACGCGCTGGCCACCGAACTTGATCGCAAGATCATGGTGCGTCTGGTCAAAGGCGCCTATTGGGACACCGAAATCAAACGGGCACAGGTCGAAGGGCTTGGCGGGTTCCCCCTGTTCACCCGAAAAGCAGCAACCGATGTCTCCTATATCTGTTGCGCCAAAAAACTGCTTGAGATGACGGATCGCATCTATCCGCAATTTGCCACGCACAATGCACATTCGGTCGCGGCCATTCTGGAAATGGCTGATGACAAGCGCGCGTTTGAATTCCAGCGCCTGCATGGCATGGGGGATTCACTGCACGATCTGGTGCTGGAAGGCGAAGGCACCCGCTGCCGTATCTATGCTCCGGTTGGCGCGCATCGCGATCTTCTGGCCTATCTGGTCCGCAGGTTGCTGGAAAACGGCGCAAACTCTTCCTTCGTAAACCAGATCGTAGATGAGGCTGTTCCGGCCGAAGCCATCGCCACCGATCCGTTCGAAACAATTGCCACCCCCGACCGCAACTCATCTGTGCTGATGCCGAATGCCTTGTACGGGACCGAACGCCCGAACTCGCGCGGTTGGGATTTGCATGACACAACCGATCTGGCAGAGATTGAACAGGCCCGCACCCCCTTCCGAAACACCGTTTGGAATGTCGGCCCGATCATCGAAGGTGAGGTCACCGGTGACCGCGTTCTTGACGTAATCAACCCGGCTGATCACGCGGACAAGCTGGGAACTGCAAAGCAGGCCGCTGCAGAAGACATGGAAACAGCGCTGAGCGCGGCAAAGGCCTGGAGCGCGGATGCCCAAACGCGCGCAGAGGTTCTGAATAAGACTGCGGATCTGTACGAGGAGAACTTCGGCGAAATCTTCGCAGCCCTGACCCGAGAAGCCGGTAAAACCCCGATGGACGCCATTGCCGAGCTGCGCGAGGCCGTCGATTTCCTACGCTACTACGCAGCGCGCGCATTGGAGCTGAACCGCCCGGCGCGCGGGGTGATCGCGTGTATTTCGCCCTGGAACTTCCCTCTGGCGATTTTCTCGGGCCAAATCGCGGCGGCACTTGCAGCAGGTAACGGCGTGATTGCAAAACCCGCCGAACCGACGGCAATCATCGCCTCAATCGGAGTTCGCTTGATGCATCAGGCGGGTGTGCCTATCAGCAATCTGCAATTGATCCCCGGCCGTGGTTCCGTTGTCGGCGCCAAAATGACGTCTGACCCCCGCGTCAACGGTGTGTGCTTCACAGGCTCGACCCTCACCGCCCAAACCATCAACCGCGCAATGAGCCAAGAAATCGAACCCGGCGCCCCGCTGATCGCAGAAACTGGCGGGTTGAATGCGATGATCGTCGACTCCACGGCGCTGCCCGAGCAAGCGATCAAGGATATCGTCGCATCGGCGTTCCAATCCGCTGGTCAGCGCTGTTCGGCCCTACGTATCCTCTATGTTCAGGAAGATGTCGCAGATACGGTTCTGGAAATGCTCTATGGCGCGATGGACGAATTGGTCATCGGCAACCCATGGGATCTACGTACAGATGTCGGCCCTGTCATCGAAAGTGGTGCTCAGAAAGAAATCCTGGACTATATCGAAGTCGCACGCCGTCAGGGCCGTGTCCTCAAACAGCTTGCTGTTCCCGACACAGGCACATTTGTGCAGCCCACCGTTCTGCGCGTTTCGGGTATCGGCGACATGGAAAAAGAGGTCTTTGGCCCGGTCATGCATGTCGCGACCTTCAAAGCCTCCGAGCTGGACCAGGTTGTCGATGCGATCAACCAAACCGGGTTCGGTCTGACCTTTGGCATGCATTCGCGGATTGATGATCGGATCGAGCAGGTCACATCGCGTGTGAACGCAGGCAACATGTACATCAACCGCAATCAGATTGGCGCGATCGTTGGATCGCAGCCGTTCGGGGGCGAGGGTCTTTCAGGAACCGGGCCAAAAGCAGGTGGCCCCTCCTATGTGAGGCGCTTTACCCAAGGCACGTCCAGCCAGCTTCCAGCCGAAACCGGAACCATGGCATCGCTAGCCGATGTTCAGAAGGCGATTGACGCAACGGCGACCCCCGAAAGGCTGGCGCTCAGTACTTCTGAATTACCCGGCCCAACCGGAGAATCCAACGTTCTGTCGACCTATGGTCGTGGTAAGGTTCTGTGCTTGGGGCCAAATCTTGTCGCCGCGCAACAGCAGGCGTCGATTGTTCGCGCACATGGCTGCGCTCCGATCACGGTCGCACCCGGTGCACAAGGCATCGGCGCAATAGACGGTGTACTCGACCCGGCTTCTCTTACTGCGCTCCGTGGCTTTGACCTCGTCGTTTACTGGGGATCAGAGGCTGAACAGCGTGCCATCAGAAAAGCGCTCGCAGATCGCGACGGCGCCCTTATCCCGTTGGCCACTGAGAGCGATTTCGGCGAACGTTGCGTAGTGGAGCGCCACGTCTGTGTCGACACCACGGCCGCAGGCGGCAATGCAAGCCTACTTGCAGAGGCCAGCTGATGTTTGTGTTCTAAGGCGGCTAAAGCTGCGGCAATACTCAACAAAGACGATAGATAATCACGCGCCAGACCTAACTCTGTCTGGCACGTGATCCGCGATATTCACAACGCCAAGGTTGAACATTAGTCGCCGTCAGCAACCCCTTTGGCGCGCGCGACGGCCCGACGCTGACGGTAGCTTGGAAGCAAAACCAGTATGACGGCGATCGCCAGAAGCCCTAAAGTCATCGGCCGCTCCCAGATAAAGCCCATGCCATCATAAAGCTGCATTGCACGCGAAAAGTTGTTTTCCAGCAGCGGCCCAAGGATGAACCCGATCAGCAGCGGCGCCAGCGGATAGTCTGCAAAGCGCAAGATCGTCGCGCAGACACCGAAGCCGACCAGTATCAGCAGCTCTGTCGCGTTGTTCTGCCCGATATACGCCCCCATGAGCGTAAAGAACAAAATGAAGGGGATCAGGAAATTGCGCGGCACCGCCAAAACCTTGGCGATGTAAGGGATCAGCGGCAGGTTCAGGATCAGCAGAACCAGATTGCCCAGATACATCGAAATGATGACGGCCCAGAAAATCTGCGGCTCATCGATCATCAGCCGTGGGCCCGGGCTGACATTCAGGGCGATCAAAGCCCCAAGCAGAATAGCGGTTGTGCCCGACCCGGGAATACCCAGCGTCAACAAAGGCACAAACGATCCGGTACAGGCGGCATTGTTGGCACTTTCCGGTGCGGCAATGCCTTTGATCTCACCCTTGCCAAAGCGTTCTTGTTCTTCCTTCGGTGCGATATTCCGTTCGACCGCATACCCAAGAAAGGATGCAATGGTCGCGCCTGCCCCTGGCAAGACGCCAATAAAGAAGCCTTGAATTGATTGGCGTCCAATCACGGGTGCAATCTTCTTGGCCTCTTCCCGGTCGATGCGTAGATTGCTGATCTTGCCGCTGTCACCATCGCCGGTTTTGGACCGATTAGGATCAAGCACCAGGTAAATCGCCTCGGGCAAGGCAAACATGGCCATCGCAAGCGTAATGAAGCCAAAGCCAGATTGCAGGTCCATGATCCCCATGGTGAAGCGGGGCGCATTGAACAGAACACCTTCGCCCACCGTGGCCATGATCAGACCCAAAAACGTCATCAACAGCGCTTTGCCAACCTGTCCTGTACCGGCAAATGCTGCAATGGCGGACAAGCCGACGACCATTAGCGCAAAATACTCCGAGGAATGGAATAGCAACGCCACCGAGGCCAAAGCTGGGGCAAAGACCATCAACAACACAGCCCCAATCGTACCACCCGCAAAGGATGAGATCGCGGCAACGGTCAGCGCCTTACCCGCTTGGCCCGAACGGGCCAGCGGATAGCCATCGAAACTGGTGGCCACAGTCGAAGCCACCCCCGGCGCGTTGATCAAGATTGACGAGGTCGACCCCCCAAAAACAGCGCCGTAATAGACCCCTGCCAATAGGATCAGTGCCGCCGACGGGTCGCCAATGGTGATCGCCACCGGGATCATGATCGCAATGATCGACATCGGCCCCAAACCCGGCAACATGCCAATAAATGTTCCGATCAGACATCCACCGATCACCATCAGGATGTTTGTGAGTGTAAAGGCCGTTGCGAGGCCTGTCATAAGTCCCTCAAGCATATCAGCCTCCGTTTGCCATAGCGGTCAGAAATCCGGGGAACGGGCTCAGGAAAATCCCAAGCACCACATCAACAAGATACCAGACAACACCGGCGGCGACGCCGCCGACAACAGCCATCAGTACGTATCGCCGTTCTCCCAATATGAAACTGCCAATGCTTAGAAACAGGAAGGTCGACGCCAGAAACCCTAGAGGGCGCAGCAGCAGCGCGTAGGCTACCATCAGCGCCAGTAACATGACCGCTTGGCCGACCTTGTATTCATGCAGTTTCGCAAGGTTGATATCTGTGGGTTTTTCTTTCTCGGGCGTCTTTTCCAAACCCAAAATGATCGAAATGGCCATCAGAATGGCACCGATAACCAGCACCTTGGGAAAGCTGGATGGCCATATCGGGCTGCGCCGCATGATTGGTGGCAGCAAATCATCCATGGTAAAAAAAGCCGCATAGCCATAGGCCAAACAGATCAAAAGAATGATAAGCGCAATCCAGCGATCCAGTGCCATTTCATCCCCTCCCCAAATTGCTATAGGCGCCCGACTCTGGGTCGGGCGCCTGTCTTAGCTGTGAACAGTCGATTTAGAGGAAGCCAAGCTTCTTCATCAGATCACCGATTTCCTGTTCCTGCTGCTCCAGGAAGGTGCGGAAGTCGTCACCGTTGTTGTGGATGTCGACCCAGCCGTTGCGATCACGAACTTCGACCCATTCCGGCGTTCCGTACATCTGGGTCAAAGCGTCCTGATAAGCCGCCAGCTTGTCGTCAGGCAGACCAGGGGCTGCGAAGAACCCACGCCAGTTGACGAACGAGGTGTCGTTGCCCTGCTCTTTCATGGTCGGAGCATCTGGATATGCGTCTACTCGATCATCCGAGGTCACGCCAATGATGCGCACCTCACCGGCCTTGGCCAGTTCGACCGCTTCGGAGAAGCCGGTTGAGACTGCCTGAACTTCGCCCGACAGCAGGCCTGCCATGGTGGCACCACCGCCATCATACGGGACGTATTTCATGGCCACTGGATCAGCGCCCGCCGCCTGGAAAACCATGGCTGCAACCAAATGGTCCATCCCGCCGGGAACTGATCCGCCACCAACCGCTGTCGAATTTGGATCAGCATTGAACGCTTCGATCAACCCATTCAGGTCCTGAATAGGCCCGTCCGCCGCAACCACCAGCGCCGCATAGTCACCGATCGTTCCGGCCACAAGCGTCAGATCGCGGAAGTTCTGTGGGAACACACCTGTCAGCGATCGGATCACGATGGGCGTTGAGTTGACCATCAAGGTGCCGTGATTGCTTTCTGCGTTCTCAATCAGATAGCCGATGGCCTTACCGCCACCACCGCCCGACATGTTTTCATAGCTCGCAGTTCCGACCAACCCTGACTTTGTCAGCGCCTCGCCAGTACCTCGGGCTGTACCGTCCCAACCGCCGCCAGCGCCGCCAGGAATGAGAAAGTGAATGCTGTCCACGACTTCCTGCGCTTGTGCAAGCGTCGGCATCCCCAGCGACATCGCTGCCACCGCAGCAGCCGCAAAGGTCCGGCGTGTAAGTTGAAGTTTTGCCATTGTTTCCTCCCATTGGTTGGCATTTCGTTATTTTTATTAGATCGGATTCTGTGCCACCAGAATTCCGTCTTGATCACAGTAGATGTATTGCCCCGGCTCAAACAGCGTTCCTCCGAAGGCGACAGGAACATTAATTGCCCCAATGCCGCTTTTGCCTGATCGAACCGGTGTCGTCCCAAGCGCTTTGATCCCAAGGTCAAGACGCGCAAGACATTCACTGTCACGAACCGCCCCGTTTATGACGATCCCAGACCAGCCGTTGGCAATCAGCCGTTCTGCCATCATATCTCCCAGCAATGCCGTGCGCAGTGATCCGCCGCCATCCAGAACAATGACACCGCCATTTCCCTGCAAAGTAAAGAGTTTCTCTTGAACCAGCTTGGAATCTTCAGCCGTGACTGCGGTGTGGATATGCCCCGCAAAGCTTCGTTTTGCTCCATAATCCGTGAACTGTTGCCGCACCGGCCAGAGCTTGTTGGGATGCGCATCGCTCAGGTCTGCTGTGGGTTTATCGTTCGCATTGATCAAAGCGCACCCTCCGCCAATTCGGCCGGATACAGCACCGCACCTTCCATGAGGCGCCTTTGGGTTCGAAACGTTCCGGCAGATATCGCCTCAGGTCCAGATGGACGAGTCTGGACATTCGCAGTGGTCGGCAAATTACCCGACGGGTTGCCGATGCGCAGGTCCTGAGTTGTGGGTTGCGCGATCTTTTGCACCAGCGTGCCCGGTATCTGGGCAGCGACTGCAGCGCACATCGCTCCGGTCAATGTAATGGCACGATGAAAATTCCCCATCGAGACAAGCCGTACATTCACGTCATGGCTGCCCGGTCCATGCGCACGTCCATCAAGGGCCGTGAATGCTTTCGGGGCACCAAGCATGGCGACCTTCGGGCTTGAGCGTTTCACGTCTCCAACAGATGAGGCCATCCCCATCGCCACAGCCCCCGCTGCACGAATTTGTTCTATCAGCGCCATGAATTCAGGATCACCATCCAAATCCTGCGGAGGTTCAGTGGCCGTTTTGTTCAGATCCGCAGCACGGAAAAACACCACCGGATTAGCGGCATCGATCAAAGAGACCTCAAGCGCCCCGAACCCATCAATCTGAAGAACATCAACACCATTGCCAGTTGGCAGCAGCGTCCCGGTACCCGCGCCACCGGGGGCCAGAAAGTCTATTGTTACCTTTGCCCCAGCCCCGGACACACCGGGAATCTCAAACGAGCCTTCTTCCACTGGGTGACCATCGCACACGGGAAAACGCGCGTGATAAATACTGTCGGTATTGGTGCTGTAGATGCGAACAAGTGCTTCGTTTTGATCCGATGCAACCGGAATTATCCCTTCCTGGACAGCGAAGGGCCCTACACAGGATGACATGTTTCCGCAGGCCGAGCCGTAATCGGCAACCGGCTCATCCACCGCAATTTGTACGAAGGTGTACTCCACATCCGCATCGTTCCGGCTCGACGGTTCAACAATCACCACTTTGGACAGCGAAGAAAGCCCCCCGCCCATTCCGTTCAACTGTCGGCCATAGGGGTCCGGGCTACCCAGGACGTGCAGGAATATGCGATCACGCACCGACTGATCCTTGGGCAAATCTGCACCGTTGAACACAACCGCCTTCGAGGTCCCGCCCCGATAGAATGCCGCCCGCAACCGCTCCGCCATCAGGCCGCCCCCGCCAGAAAACCGCGAAACGCGCGCGGCAACAACCCGCCCTCGGCAAAGGTCGCGCGTTCGCCGTCATTATACAGCCGAAGGTCCAGCGGCGTGGTTTGGGTACGACCATCCTTTCGATGGATGGTCAGAGAGGCTGTGTTCAGGTCCTCACTGAAATCGATATCAAAGGTCTCGGACCCGTCCAGTTGCAGGCTTTTGCGGTCTACACCATCCGGGAAACACAGCGGCGCGATCCCCATATTCACAAGATTCGAGCGGTGAATACGTTCGAAACTTTCTGCGATGACGGCACGAATGCCAGCCAACCAAGGGGCTTTGGCCGCTGTGTCCCGGGAGGAGCCGCAGCCATATTCCTTGCCCCCGATAACGACGAGTTTCTGATCCCGGTCCAGATAGGTTTCGATCGCCTTGAAAATCGATGTTACCTGCCCCCCGGGCTCCACCCTGGTCCAGGACCCTTCTTTGTCGGGGGTCATTTCATTGCGCAGGCGATAGTTCGCGAATGTCGAGCGAATAACAACGTCAGAACAACCGCGTCGGGTTCCGAAAGAATTAAAGTCGCGTTGCGCGACGCCTTGTGCCTCCAAAAACTGGCCCGCTTCTGACTCGGGTGTGATGATACCCGAAGGCGAAATATGGTCGGTTGTCACGCTATCACCCAGAATGGCCAACGGGCGCAGATCCCGCAGAGGTTCAAGCCCTATATTCTTGGGGCCGATGTCTTTTACGAAGGGCGGGAAAGAGACATAGGTCGAAGGCTCCCATGCATAGGTCCCTGTCCCGACATCCATGGCATTCCACTGATCGTTAACATCCCCGATGGCCGCGTAATTGTCGCGAAATTCTTCAGGCGTCACGTAGGTCTCAACAATCCGCGCTACCTCATCCGCCGAGGGCCACAAATCATCCATCATCACGGGGTTGCCATCTTGATCGGTTCCCAGCGGTTCGGTTGTGATGTCTTTAAGGATTGTTCCCATCAAGGCGTAGGCCACAACCAGAGGCGGCGAGGCGATCATGTTTCGCGATGCGAGCGGGTGAATCCGCCCGGCAAAATTCCGGTTTCCTGACAAGACCGCAATGCCTTTGACATCATGTGCCTTGATCGCCTCTTCATGCGCGGGCTCAAGGGGGCCGGACATCCCATTGCAGGTCGAGCAGGAAAACGCGGCAACCTCAAAGCCAAGCGCATCCAACGGATCTTGCAGGCCGCTTTCAGACAGGTATTTGGCCACTACGCGCGAGCCCGGCGCCAAAGAGGTTTTGACATGCGGTTTGACAGTCAACCCACGCGCTACAGCGTTGCGGGCGACAAGGCCAGCCAAAACCATGTTTCGGGGGTTCGCCGTATTGGTGCAACTGGTTATCGCCGCGATGATCACATCGCCATCGCCAATATCATGATCCGCATTGGGCACGGGCACTCTGCGCTCGGTCTCACCTTCGAAACTCAGGCGGTCCGTCGCAGCCGAGAGGTCGATCCGCTGTTCAGGGCGCGACGGGCCAGAAACCGAGCGGCCAATCTGATCGAGGTTGAGTTCAACAACCTGCTCATAGTCAACCGAAGCATCCAGACCCTCGACCCACAGGTTCTGCTCTCGGCAATACAGCTCGGCCAGTTTAGCACTGTCGTTACGGCCGGTCTGACGCAGATATCCGATTGTGCGCTCATCCACCGGACAGAATACCATGGTCGAGCCATATTCCGGGGCCATATTGGCAATGGTGGCGCGGTCGGCCACACTCAGTTCAGCATAGCCGCTGCCAAACAGTTCGACGAAGGTGTCAACCACCCCAATCGCGCGCAGCTTCTCGGCGATGACCAGCGCAATATCCGTGGCGGTCACATGGTCTGACGGCTTACCCGTCACCTCAAGCCCGATCACGCGCGGCACGTTTACTGGCGTGGTTTCACCGAACAGCAATGCCTCGGCTTCGAGCCCGCCAATACCCCAGCCCATGATCCCAAGCGCGTTGATCATCGGGGTATGGCTGTCAGTGCCCAGGCTGGAATCCGGGATCAGTATATCCGGGTTCTCATTCGACGGCAGAACCGTCTGCCCAAGATATTCAAGGTTTACCTGATGGCAAATACCCCCTCCTGGTGGGATAACCCTCAGCTTTGGAAACCTGGCCTCACAGGCTTTGAGAAACGCGAACCGTTCGCGGTTCACTTCAAACTCGCGCTCCATGTTCTTGGTCAGCGCAAACTTTTCAGCCCAGTGATTGATGGACATGGAATGATCGATCACCAGATCGACCGGCAAACTCATATCAACCACGTTCGGGTCGCCACCCATCTCTTCCAACCGGTTGCGCATGGCCATGATATCGATCAGCGCGGGAATACCCAGCATGTCATGCAGCAACAAGCGCGCAGGGCGAAACGGAACCGCATCCCCGGCCCGCGCGAGTACGTCCAGCGCAGCGGCCCCTTTTTCGGAATGGCGCGCTGCATTCTCCGCTAAGACCCGCAACGAATAGGGAAGAGTGCGATAGTCACGGCCCAAAAGGGCACAATAGTCCACAACCCGGAACGATGTACTAGCGATTGGTTTGTGGGTGGCGTGTGTCACGGCGGCCTCCAGAATTGCCACCAGGCTAGACAATACCAAAGGGATGCAGCAAGGTTGATCCAGTCTCGTTTCATCTGACAGAACGCTATGTCCTCGAACAGAACGGAATCCGTCGAGCGCGCCATGTCAATCCTAAGCGCGTTTTCAACCCAGCACCCCATCATGTCTCTGGCCGAGTTGGCCGAGGAAACCGGGCTGCACAAAAGCACCATCCTGCGCCTAACGAATTCCATGAGCATCTATGGTTTTATCCAGCGTGACGAGGACGGCCGGTTCAGTGTGGGTCCCAGTGTCTGGCGGCTTGGGTTGATTTTCCGGCGTGATTTCACCAAGCGCGAACACGTCGCACCATCGCTGAAAATACTGGCCGAAGCGACAGGGGAAACCGCCTCTTTCTATGTGCGCTCTGGCAATGAACGCATTTGTTTATACAGAGAAAACTCACCAAACCTACTGCGCTTTCATGTCGAAGAAGGCATGCGCCTTCAACTGTCTACTGGGGCCTCAGGGCTGGTGCTGCGACACTTCTCGGGCGAGGATGTTGGTGACCTGGCGAAGTTCAACAAAAACGGCACAGCCAGTTCTGAAGGCCAAACCAATCCGAACATCTCGTCAGTGGCCACTCCGGTCTTCGATGCCGAAGGGCACCTTATCGGCGCGCTGACGGTCTCGGGTCTGGCCAATAGGTTCGACGCCGAAACAAGGGCAAACACGATCCCGTTGCTTGAAAGTCTGGCGCGCAGCCTGACCACAAGTTGATGGGTTTGTTTCATCTGATAGAACGCCAAGCTGCTCAACTTGCCACATTAACCGGGCTTCGATAGGCATTCAGGTAACGCCACAAGCCGGAGGGCGCCCCGATGATGAACCACGAGATCAACAAAGCTTTCCGCGAACGCCTGAACACGGGCAAAGCGGTTCTGATGCCTGGTGCTGCCAACGCCCTCGCCGCGCGCGTGATCGATCAGCTGGGTTTTGAGGCGGTCTATATTTCGGGTGCGGGCCTGACAAACACCAACTTAGGCATGCCCGACCTGGGCTTTATATCGCTCCCCGAGATTGCGCAGCATACATCGGCCATTCGCAACAGTACCGAACTGCCCATCGTGGTTGATGCAGATACCGGGTTCGGCAATGCCCTGAACGTGCATCACACCGTGCGCACATTGGAGCGTGCGGGTGCCAGTGCAATTCAGCTGGAGGATCAGGTCAATCCAAAACGGTGCGGCCATTTTGCGGGCAAGGATGTGGTCGATCTGGTCGAAGCGCGCAGCCGGATAAAGGCAGCAGTGGACGCGCGTCAGGATCCAAATTTCCTTGTGGTTGCCCGCACGGATGCCTGCGCCACACAAGGGTTCAATGCTGCGATCGAACGCGCCGAGGCGTTCATCGAAGACGGGGCCGACATCACATTTGTCGAAGCGCCCCAAAGCATGGAAGATATTCGCAACATCCCCAGGCGCTTGAATGGCACACCGCAATTGATCAACCTTGTTGTTGGCGGCAAAACCCCAATCGTCGACTTTTCGGCACTGGATGAGATGGGCTACGGCCTTGTGCTATATGCCAATGTCGCGTTGCAGGGTGCATTGAAAGGCATGCATGATGCGCTGTCCCTGCTGAAATCAGATGGTCGGATGGACGAAAACGGACCGGTGGCGAGCTTCGAGGTACGGCAGGGCGCAGTTCAGAAAGCCTATTATGACGAAATGGAAAAGCGATACACGGAATGACATTTCGCACTCCGGTTGCTGACGACGTATTTAACTGCACCGAGCTGCAAGTGTCGTCCTGAATCACCAGTTGCTGCACGCCAAATTACAGACCTACAAGCATATCGGGCAACCAGGTTACGACTTCGGGGAACAGAATGATCGCCACCAGCACCAACATCTGCGCCTCGACAAAAGGCAATACCCCGCGATACATTTGGCCATAGGTCATGTCACGTGGCGCGATTGAGCGTAGATAAAATATCAAAAGGGCCATGGGCGGTGTCAGATATGAGTTCTGGATAAAGACCGTTTCTGAAGGTAAATGCCCTTACTGGCCTCGATGTGCCGCTATGAATTTGCAAACAACACAGTTTGAAGGCGTCTCTGGAACAGATTAGCAGGATTGGCTTGGGCCAGGCACACGCCGGCATTTTGAACGGGCTGCGTTCAGAATTGTCACCTGAGGGTTTGGACTGGGCCGAAACGGCTTGTACTGCCATCTGGAAATAGCGGGGTGTGTACCCCTTCAATTCATCTTTGGGCCTCAACAGCACGCTTTGAGGCAATCATCTCAAGCAACTGTTCCTTGGTCCGCCGGATATGCGAGGTCAAAAGCTCGCAGGCGTCTTCCACCTTGCCGTCCCGGGCCAATTGCAGAAGGTCGCGGTGTTCCATCTTTGCCGGTTCACGCTGTTTCATGACACTCAGATGCATCCTAACATAGCGGTCTGATTGCATATTTATGCGGTCCAGCAGCTCTTGGGTGAGCTTGCGATCCGAGGCTGTATAAAGCGCCGAGTGATATTCGTGGTTCAAAATTCCCCATCTACTGACGTCGTTGTCGTCGTAAGATGTTTCCATCTGCTTAAGAATTTCTTCACAGCGGGCGAAGTCGCTGGCATCCATTTTGGGGATGGATCGGCGAAAAAGGTCGACTTCAATCAGGCTGCGCAGATCGAATATCTCTCCGATTTCACTGAGGGAATGTTTGGTGACCGACCCGCCACGATTGTTGGTCCACTGAACAAGACCTTCAGCATTCAGGCGTTTCAACGCCTCTCGGATCGGCATCCGGGACACGTCATAGTCTTCGGCCAGCGCCTCTTGTCGAATTGTTTCGCCTTCTGCCAGCTCGCCGCTGAGGATACGTTCACGCAGGTCATTTGCGATGACGTCTGGAAGGCTTTGCCTTGTGATCGCGCGTTTTCCCGCCATTTCCGCCCTTGCCCAGTTACGCTCTGAAGATACGCGTAGCGACTAGTGGTGGTTTTTCCAAGCAAAGCCGCATATCCGGTATCCTCGCATAGCTTTGAATATTCTAGCTTTTATTTTGTATCCAACATCTTAGCAGATCAAGTGATCAATGCACCGGCACAATCGGACCGGCATTCCTCAGACGCCCCAGGTGTCGGACAGACGGTAGCCCCCGGGCCATGGGTCATCGGGGTCTAACATATGTTGGTGGATACCTGTGATCCAACCTCGGCCACCGATTTCAGGGATGATCGCGTCACGACCACCGACCGTAGCCTTGCCCAGAATGCGACCGGTAAAGCTGGACCCGATGATCGAAGTTGCCTCGAAGGTTTGACCGGGCGCCACTATCCCTTTGGCCGCCATCAACGCCATGCGTGCGGAAACTGCCGTACCTGTCGGCGAGCGATCCACCTTGCCCGGCTGGATTGCCACAGCAGATTTGCTGGTCAACCCGATCTCTGTAGACGACAGAGGCCCGCAAAATGCGCAGAACGAGATATGGTTCCAATCCGGGTTTTCGGGATGCGAGAACCCAAGTTGTTCGTTGGCCGCATTGGTTATGCGCACGCCCGTCCGGGCAATGTCGCGCGCTTCGTGTTCAGCGATCTCAAACCCCAGCGCCTGCGCATCGACCACGACGAAACTGTCGCCCCCATATGCCGTGTCGACTGTGAGTGTGCCCAGGCCCGGAACCTCCAACGGGACCGAGAATTTATCCGCAAAGCTAGGCAAGTTCTGCACAAAGATACGTTGTGCCTTGCCTTCACGACATTCTGCCCGCACTCGCACCAACCCTCCAGGCGCTTCAAGCACCATTCGGGTCTCGGGTTCGCGCATGGGAATGATCCCCCCATCCAACAACACCGTTGCAACACAGATCGAGTTTGATCCAGACATCGGCGGCGTGTCTTCCGGCTCCATGATAATCCAGGCGGCATCAGCCTCGGGATGCTTGGGCGGCACCAGTAGATTAACATGCCGGAACACACCGCCACGGGGCTCGTTCAGCACGAAATTGCGCAGGGCTTGGTCCAGAGCAATAAAACTGCGCTGATCCCAGAGTGTCTCTCCCGGCGGCGGGGCCACGCCGCCTACGATGACATCCCCCACCTCTCCTTCTGCATGGGCAGAAATAACGTGAATCGTTTTGCTGCTGCGCATCTGTCCCTCAATCCTACCAAGCGGCGAGTTGACCTAAAGTGTCGCAAATCGAGGCGTCCTTCGGATCAGAAACGCGTCGACGCGTAAGGCCGCATATCAATCATCGGTTCACTGCCCATGGCCAGATCAGCGATCAGCTCAGCTGTGCCCGCCGATTGGGTCAGCCCCAGATGGCCATGCCCAAAGCCGTAAAGAACCTGCGGAGAACGGGCCGAACGATCAATGACCGGAAGGCTATCCGGCAGCGACGGGCGAAAACCCATCCATTGCGTGCCACCGTCTGTGTTCAAGCCCGGCATGAAGCGTTTTGCCTTGTTCAGCAACGTCTTTGCCCGCTTGAAGTTGGGCGCCAGTTGCAGCCCCCCCAGCTCGACCGCGCCACCAACGCGCACACCGCCATTGATACGTGACACGACAAAGCCATGCCCGCCAAAAGTCAGATGCGTCCGCAGATCAAAGGCCCCTTCGGGTAGAGTCGTGTTGTATCCGCGCTCGGTCTCCAACGGGATGCGATCTCCCAGGGTTGCGGCCAATCGGTGCGACCATGCGCCTGCACAGACAACGACTTGCCCCGCTGTCAGCTCCCCCGTGCTGGCTGTCACCCTTACTCCGGCTTCAATGGGTGTCAGCGCAGAAACACCCGCAATCTCGATCTGCCCTCCGCGCGATGTGAACTGTTTGGCCAAATGGCTGGTCCAGAGGGCCGGGTCTATGGTGTTCAACCAGGTTGGCGTGAACCCTGCATGGGTGAATCTGCGATCCAGACCCGGCTGAATCTCCGCGATCGCCTCCGGGTTCTCAAGCAGGTCAAAAGGAATACCGTGTTCTTTGCGCAGCTCCCATGTGGGCAGGCTGGACCGAAACTCGGCCTCGCTTTCGAACAGCTGCAACTGACCATCGCGCTGGATGAATGCCTCACCGCCTACATCTGCAACCTGACGCTCCAAAGCGGCACGACAGTGGTTCATCAACTCTGCCTGCGCATTTAGCGACGCGATATAACGATCCCGCCAACTGGCCCGCCAAAACCGCAGCATCCATGGAACTATATTCAGCGCGTAGGAAGGCGGGATCGACAACGGCCCAAGCGGGTCAATCAGCCACTTCGGCGCCTTGCGCATGATCCCCGGCGTGGCCAGCGGCTCGATTTCAGTAAAGGCAAACGCCCCGGCATTGCCTTGCGAGGCCCCTGCCCCAACCCCTTCCCGATCCAGCACCAACACCTGTTTGCCGCGTTTTTGCAATGCCAGTGCCGTGCTGATCCCGATCAGGCCTGCTCCGATCACAATAATATCCGGTTGAATGCTAGACTGCATGGTTGAGTGCTTTCACATTGCGTTTCCCATAGGGTCAGATTGCTCTGCCCCGAAAGAGCCTATCAAAAGGATATGCCTGCCCGAAACGGGTCTTCTTGCGCGAAAATCAACTTACCTTCCCCCATGACATGGGCCTGCCCGGTCAGGCTGGGAATGACGCCGCCATTTGCGCCCGGTTGATAGCTCAGCCGATAAGGGCTGCCGATAACGCTTTCCTGCACGATCTCTTCACCCGGCGCCAATACCCCATCGGCCGCAAGGCAAGCCAGGCGGGCGGAACTGCCAGTTCCACAGGGCGAACGGTCATATTCATCATCGGGACACAGCACAAAATTACGGCTGTGGATACCTGCGATATCGGATTGCCCCTGCAACACCACATGGTCCACAAGCTCACCTTTTTCGCCCGTCACACCTTGCGCGATGCACGCTTTACGAATGGCGATCGCCAGATCGCTCAGGTCACGGATGTTGCGCGGCTCCACAGCGACTGGACTTGGGTCAACGATAAAGAACCAGTTCCCGCCATAGGCCAAATCACCAGTCACCTGCCCATGGCCCGCAACTTCAACCGCAACAGAGGCCCGCACCCGGCCACTTTCAACATTGGTGACACGCACGGTATTTGCATCTAACAGGTCAACCGAAATCAGACCGGCCGGGGTTTCAAGAATGTGCCTGCCTGGGGCGATCCGGCCCTGATAGGCCAGCGTAACAGCCAGCCCAATAGTGCCATGGCCGCACATGCCCAGAACCGCATCAGAGTCGAAATAGATCACACCTGTTTCACTACCCGGGTCCTGCGGATCAACCAGCAGCGCCCCAACCATCCCAGGCTGACCGCGCGGCTCCAGGAGAACGGATTTGTAGAACGCCTCATGCTCGGTCGCCAGACGGTGGGCACGTTCAGCCAGAGACCCTGAACCCAGATCAGGGCCACCATCCAGGATTACACGTGTGGGCATCCCGCCTGTGTGGCTGTCGATCACATGCATTCAGCGATGATCCCGCCCTGTTTGGACCAATCTTTGAACCAAGCGCGGAACAGGGCATATTGCTGTTCGCAATAGTTGCGTTGCGCGTCCGTCAATTCGTCTGTTTCATTGAAATGCAAGCGGTATTCCTCTTCACCGTTTAGCACCAGAAGGTATTTGTAGTAGAGCACCAGATCTGTGCCTTCGTCAAAGCTGGCCAGCACTCCAAAAGCCTCTTCCAGTTCCAGCGCACGCTGACGCGCCTCGGCATGACCTACGGCTGCCTTTTGGCATAGCGCCGCCAGCAACAGCGCCTCGCGCGGTAAGGCTGTGCCAATGCCTGTAATCGAACCGGTTGCACCGCAATTGACGAAGCCATGGTAAACCTCGGTGTCCACACCAACCATCAAAGTGACCTGATCATCTTTGGATGTGATGTGTTCTGCTGCATAACGCAGATCGCATTTGCCGCCGAATTCCTTGAATCCCACAAGGCTGGGGTGTTCAGAGCGCAGTTCCAGAAACAGATCGGCACGGGTTGCAAAGCCATAGACCGGGCTGTTGTAGATAATTGCAGGTATATCCGGAGCCGCTGACAGGATCGCCTTAAAATGGTTCCTCTGTGCCGCAATCGACGAGCCGCGCGACAGCACGCGCGGGATCACCATAAGCCCGGCCGCCCCGACTTTTTGCGCATGTGCCGCCAGAGCAACCGCAGATTTGGAATTGATCGCACCAGTTCCGACGACAACGGGCAGCCCGGCGTCGATCAAACGCTCAACCCCTTCCATGCGCTCGGCATCAGACAGCAACGGCCAATCGCCCATCGAACCGCAATACACAACAGCCGACATTCCAGCCGCGATCATTTCCTTGCCCTTTTTCACCAGCGCATCAAAATCCGGTGTCCGATCCGGTTCGCACGGGGTCATCAGGGCCGGCATCGTGCCGGTAAAAATGTTCTGGGACATGAACGTAACCTTCCTTAACGTGTCGTTTGGCCAATCTGCTTAGCGCACATTGGCCAGTAATTTGCGTGTATTCTCGGACTGTGCATTAGCAAAGATCTGACCGGGTGGGCCAATCTCTTCCATTACGCCCTGATGGAAAAAAGCAACCTTGCCCGACACATCCCGTGCGAAACCCATCTCATGTGTCACACAGATCATCGTCCTGCCTTCTTCGGCCAAAAGACGTATGGTATCGAGAACCTCACCCACCAATTCAGGATCAAGGGCCGAGGTCGCCTCGTCAAACAGCATGTATTCCGGCTCCATCGCTAAGGCCCGCGCGATGGCCAGGCGCTGCTGCTGACCGCTTGATAGGGCCGACGGGTAAACGTTGAGCTTTTCGCCTGCCTCATTATGCCAGTGCAGCAGTTTTATCTTGCATAATGTATCCATTATACATTTCTAACTGTCAACAAGGAATGGCATTATCGGATTTTGGCGCATCAGACAGGCAAATATCTTTGTGCGGGCGCTAAACTTGGGAAAGCAAAGAAGCGGAAAAGAATGGCTCAGATACACCAATACTGCTCAAAAGCAGGAACCGAACTCAGAGCCGCACCGATGATCGCTCAGATCAACTTGACCTGAGATAGTGTCATCAACGATGCGCACTGTTCGGCTTAGGACCAGTTGTGGATTGACTTCACCCAATCCGAAAACGCACGCACCTCGTCACGTCTTTCCGCCCCCTCACGTTCGACAATGAAATGAGCCGGTCGGATCGCAAGCTTTTCTGGAATCGGCCTTACGACGGCGCCGCGATCAAGAAACGCGCTGGCAAAGCTTTCGACAACAATGGCCGTCCCGTAGCCGGAACTTACAAATTGCAAAGCCATCAACGACGAATCAAAGCGCGTCACCTTTTGCGGAACCGGCGAGGTTAAGCCCAACTGTTCCATCAGCTGCGGCCAATCTGTTTCGGAGCCATGGATGGTTGTGATGTGATCGGCTGCAAGCTGATCAAAGGTGGGCGCGTTTCCAAACCGCGCAAGATGGTCCCTGTGGCAGACGGGTATGGCATATTCATGGCCTAGATGCGTAACGTGACCGTCTGCCCAATCGCCATGGCCGAACCGGATGTCGACATCCCCTAAACCCTGCTGAAAACGGCCTGCCCAGACAAAGGTTGAAAGCTCAACATCAATGTCTGGATGTTCGGCTAGAAATTCGTTCAGGCGGGGCGCAATGACGAGGGTGGCATATGAGATCGAGGCCCTGACCTTGATCTGTCGCTTCCTGGCAGCACCAAACAACCCGGCTGTAGCGGTGCGCATGTCGGCAAGGCTTTGACGCACCGGTTGCGCATAGGCTTCGCCCATATCGGTGAGTGCAACACCACGCGGCAAGCGTTCGAACAGAGTGGTCTTCAGGTGATCTTCCAACAAACGCATCTGCTGGCTGACAGCGGCAGGGGTCAGGCCCAGCTCGTCAGCCGCAGCAGAAAAACTGGCAAGCCGAGCGGCAGCCTCGAAGGTTCGCAGCCAAGTTGGATGAGGCAGGTCCATGTCACATAACCGTTAAGTAAATTTTAGCCTATATCCTAAAATCCATTGTTTGATTTAACAATACTTCTGCCAGAAAGATGCCCCCAAGGATCGTGGATGCCAGTTGCGCGCCGCGAAAGGGAGGCAGGTTGTCACGATGGACAGCTACGATTTCATCATTATTGGCGCCGGGTCTGCGGGCTGCGTTTTGGCCGATAAACTAACAGCTTGCGGAGGTCACAAGGTCTTGCTGATCGAAGCGGGCGGATCGGATCGTCGTTTCTGGATCAAAATGCCATTGGGCTATGGCAAAACCTATGATGACCCAAAGGTCAACTGGTGCTACACAGCCGCATCTGATCCGGGCTTGAACCAGCGACGGGCCTTTTGGCCGCGCGGGCGTGTGATCGGCGGGTCAAGCTCGATCAATGCAATGGCCTATGTTCAGGGCTTGCCGCATGACTATGACGATTGGGAATATGCAGGTGCTAAGGGATGGAATTGGGCCGCTGTTTCAGAAACCTTTGCCGCGCTCGAAACGCAGCATACCGAGACGGGTGATACCGGAAACGGCCCAATTCACGTCTCTGATCTGAGCCAAAAGATGCATCCGTTTTCGAACCACTTTCTGGCCGCGTCGCGACAGGCGGGCTGGCCCATTCTGGATCATCTGAACGGGTCAGCGCGCGAGGGCATGGCGCGCCTACGCAGCACCGTCAGAAACGGCAGGCGCTGGTCGGCAGCAGACGCGTTTTTGCATAAGGCCCGAGGCCGAACCAATCTGCACATTGTCACTGACGCTCTGGTCGAACGGATAGCCATCAAAAACGGTACCGCAACAGGGGTCACGTATCGACAGGGCGACTGCAGCATCGTGGCGCACGCCGCGTGTGAAGTAATCGTCTGCGCCGGGGCCGTGAACTCGCCGCAGATCCTGCAGCGGTCGGGCATCGGCCCTGTAGCATTGCTGAAAAAGCACGGTATCGATGTGCAGCATCAACTTGAGCAGGTGGGTCAGGGTTTGCAGGATCATCTGGCAGTCTCTTATCAGTTTCAGGCCACTGAGCCGACACTGAACAATCGCTTGGGCAACTGGCCAGGCAAGATCATTGCCGGGGCGCAATATGCTTTGATGCGGCAAGGCCCCCTGGCCGTACCCATCAATCAGGTCAGCGGCTTTGTGCGGTCCGGGCGCAACAGGCACGCCGATTTGCAGATGTATTGCAATCCGATGTCCTATCGCGTGAATGCCGCCGGAAAGCCCGATGTGGACAAGAAGGCCGGCTTTTTGATCTGCGCGCAGCCCTGCCGCCCCACGAGCCGTGGCGCGGTTCTGATCACATCAGCGGACCCGAATAAAGCGCCCGAAATCCGGCCACACTCGCTGTCGACGAATGAAGATTGCGTCATGGCAATCGCCGCAGGGCGCAATATCCAGAAGCTCGCGAACACGCCTGCGATCCGTGCTGTAATCCGCGACCGGGCCGAACTCACGGAATGTTCCGATGACGCGTTGCTAAAGGATTTCCAAGCACGCGCCAATTCGGTGTATCACGCCAGTTGCACCTGCCGGATGGGGAACTCGGCCGCAGATTCAGTTCTCGACTCGCGCCTGCGGGTCCATGGCATGACCGGGCTGCGCGTGATCGATGCGTCTTCGTTTCCAAACATCACCTCTGGCAACACCAACGCGCCTGTCATGATGCTGGCCGCGCGCGGGGCCGAGATGATCCTGGCAGATGCAAAAATCTCGGGCGTGCACAGGCGCCCGGCATGAAACGCGATCGGCCGACAGGCGCACCAACGCAGGACCAAGGTCTTTCGAAAGGCAAAATCAATATGAAAAACCTGAACACCCACTATATCGACGGTGCCTGGGTCGCACCCCTGTCGAGCACAGGCTTCCCGATCAGGAACCCGGCAAATGACTCTGTGATCGGCACGGTTGCGCTGGGATCGGCTGCGGATGTAGACCGCGCTGTAGCCGCCGCGTCGCGTGCCTTTGCAACCTTCTCGAGAACCTCCAAGGCCGAAAGGCTTGCCTTGCTGGAGCGTTTGCTAGAGGTCTACACCGCACGTCTTGAGGACATGTCTTGGGCCATCACAAGCGAGATGGGCGCACCTATCGATATGTCACGCCAAGAGCAGGCAGGCTGCGGGATCGAGCACATCAAGGATTTCATCCGTGTGCTCAAAGACCACGACGCGCGCGAAACTCTGCCCAGTGGTGATGTACTGTATCGAGAGCCGATTGGCGTTTGTGGTCTGATCACGCCCTGGAACTGGCCGATCAGCCAGATCGCCCTTAAGGTCCTGCCTGCGCTTGCCGTCGGGGCCACCTGCGTGTTGAAACCTTCGGAACACACGCCCCTATCCGCCGCGATCTTTGCCGAGATCGTTCATGAGGCCGGTTACCCTGCGGGCGTTTTCAATCTTGTGTTTGGCGATGGGGCCGAAGTCGGCTCTGCAATGTCGCGGCATCCGGACATCGCAATGATGTCCTTCACCGGCTCGACCCGCGCGGGCATCCTGGTGTCGAAAGACGCCGCAGATACAGTCAAACGCGTGGCGCTGGAACTGGGAGGCAAATCCCCCAATCTGGTCTTTGCTGACAATGGCGCCGATCTGAAAGCGCGCGTCGAAGCGTCTGTTATCAGCTGCTTCCATAACACTGGCCAATCCTGCAACGCCCCAACACGGATGATTGTCGAACGCATCTGCTATGATGAGGTCGTTAACATCGCCGCTGCGGCGGCACAGGCGCAGACGGTGGGGGACCCGGCCCAGCCCGGCGATCATATCGGTCCGCTTTTTGATCAGATCCAATATGACCGCGTGCAGCGGATGATCCAGATCGGCATTGACGAAGGCGCGCGCCTGATTTCCGGTGGCCTCGGCAAACCGGATGGATTTGAAAGCGGTTGGTATGCGCAGCCCACGATTTTCGCAGATGTGACAAACCAGATGGCCATCGCGCGAGAAGAGATTTTTGGCCCGGTTCTCGTCCTGATCCCGTTCGAGACCGAGGACGAGGCCATTCAGATTGCCAATGACACTGTCTATGGCCTGGCGGCTTACGTTCAGACGGGCGACGCCGAACGTGCCGAACGTGTCTGTGCCGCATTGCAGGCAGGTACTGTCACCATAAACGGACAAAGCACAAACTATGGCTCGCCATTCGGTGGGTACAAACAATCCGGAAACGGACGTGAAGGCGGGACCTTCGGGCTTGAAGACTATCTGGAACTGAAGGTCCGGGGTGGGCTTGGCCTGCCTGTCTAACCCATACGCAACAGGCCAGCCCCCGGCACTTTCCGCTTAGGGGGCTGGCTTAAATCGCCGAACACAGCTTGCGGGCAACTTCGGTCAAAGAAACTTTTTTGCTTGGGAGGAAGCAATATGTCCGACATGGACCTCAACCTGGCTCTAGAGCCAAGCCCCGCAAGTGACACGCCGCAAAACCCTTGGTTTGCGTTTCGTGATGATGCCCCGATTGAGGGCGGTTTCGACCCCAAATTCGGAGATGTCACCTGGAGAACACTGATCTGCAAAGATCGAATGAACTCGGACGATATCGTGCTGGGCACAGCCCATCTTCCGGCGTTCGGTCGCTTGCCGCTTCATCGTCACGATCCGGCCGAGTTCTACTATTTCATTTCGGGCCACGGCGAAGTTACCATCGAAGGCAAAGCAACCGCTGTATACCCGGGCATGGCGGTATTCGTTCCCGCTGGGGCCGAACATGGCGTGACCGCCAGCGATGAAAGCCTTGAGTTTGTCTATGGCTTCGCCCAGCATCGTTTTGGCGATGTGGTCTACAACTTCTCAGAACAACAGGACGCAAAACAATGAAAATCGGATTTATCGGCCTTGGCAATGTCGGTGGCAAGCTGAGCGGCAGCCTGATCCGCAATGGGCGCGATGTGATGGTCCACGACCTGAACGCCGAATTCGTAGCTGAAAAAGTTGCGCAGGGCGCGACAGCCGGGGCCAACCCGGCTCAGATGATGCGGGAGTGTGACGTGGTCATCACGTGCCTGCCATCGCCTGCGGCCTGCGAAACCGTGCTGCAACAGATGCTGCCCGAGGTACGCGAAGGAAAGATCTGGATGGAGATGTCCACCACCGATCAGGCCGAGGCTGTTCGTCTGGGAAATCTTGTCATCGCAGCCGGAGGGGCTGCGGTGGACTGCCCGGTTTCGGGTGGCTGCCATCGCGCAGATACAGGCAATATCTCGATCTTTGCGGGCTGTGATCGCGTCACGTTCGAAAGGGTTCTGCCCTTGCTGACAACCCTTGGTCGCCGCGTGCTGCACACGGGAGAGTTGGGTTCGGCCTCGATGCTTAAGGTGCTGACCAACTATCTGGCCACCGTTCATCTGGTGGCCAATGCCGAGGCGCTGGTCGTGGCCAAAGCCGCCGGGATGAACCTCAACACCGCCTATGAGGCCATCGCGATATCGTCTGGCAACTCCTTTAGTCACGTAACCGAGAGCCAGGTCATCCTGAACGGGTCGCGTGATATCTCATTCACTATGGACCTTGTGAAAAAGGATATCGGGCTGTTTCAGGAGATTGCCGAGCGCAACAATGTGCCACTGGAAATCTCGCCGCTGATCTGCAAAATCTTCGACGATGGCATCGCGCGCTACGGCGACCGAGAGCTTTCGCCAAACATTATCCGCCGTTTGGAAGACGCAACTAGCCTGGACATCCGCGCCCCTGGCTTCCCAGCCGAGATGACAGATGATGAGCCTGAGGAACCCGGCTACGAGGTCACGCCAACCGGACTGGGACGTTAAAAACGAGCAGGAGCTTGGTTCAATCAACCGATGGATTGGTCCATGTCGATGGCTGAAACGGTCGCTCAAGAGCGCGTTCCACAAGGCTCAGGTGGTCCTGCCCATAAAACGGGTCGCCTTCCACGATATAGGTTGGTGACCCAAAGACGTAGCAAGCTCGCGCCCAGGCCGAGTTATCGCGCAGTTTTTGTTGGACCTGCTCCGATCCGGCCTGATCCAGCAGCGTGGTTGGATTGTGACCCAACTCTGCCGCCACGGCCGCAAGCGTCCCGGCATCGGAAAGGTCTGCGTCGTCGCGCCAATGGGCCTCGAGCAGTCTATGAGCCATGGCGTCAGTCTCCGGCCCTGTCTCACCCAGCGCGATGATTATACCAGATGCCAAGCTGTAGTCCGCATCGTGATATGTCGGCCTGAACCGGATAACCGGGACATCGCGATACTCGGCCCAGCGTTCGATTTCACGCCCGAAGAAGTAATCCACATGAGCCTGCGTGCGCGCATGGAAAGGCAAACTTCCCTGCGCCTCAACTACTGGTGACAACAGGACCGGCTTGTGGATTAGAGTGACATCGTACTTGGCGCATATTCGGGCAAGTTCGGCAGAGCCCAGATAGGCAAAGGCGGAATGTGCGGAATAGACATATTCGATTACTGACATATCGCTTTTATGTGGAAAGCCCACGGAAATGTATAGCGCGATTGCGCGTGGCGTTTCTACGCGGACGCGCAGATCTAAAGATGAGGCTGCTATAGTTAGACGAAACCCGAATATTGGCCCCCATTAGACTTGCGCCTAAAGCTTTCGAATACCGTGGACTGTCAGGGTGCAGACGAGGTCAGCATATTCGGTACGCGCCTTGGTTCCGGCCCCGGTGTTCCACATGTAGTACCAGTTGAGCATCCCGAAGACCGACATGGTGGCGCCGCGCAGTTTTTCTTTGTCATCACGCAAGGTCTCTGGGGACAGCTCCGTCAGGAGCTCGCGGATAAAGCTCACCATATCCAGCTGGTAGGCACGCAGTGTTTTCTGCTGGTCTTGGGTCAAGGACCCCATGCCGCTGATCTGCACGCGATGTTCGTCATCGGCCCCTTGATAGGCATACAGGATTTCGCGCACCGCCTTGCGGAGTTTTTCCTCGGGGGTAAGCCCGCCTAGCTCGACACTGCAGATGCGATCACGCAGCTCGCGAAGATAAGTTTCAAGGATGTCATAGAGAATGGCATCCTTGCTATCATAGTAGTGGTATATATTCGCCTTTGATATCCCGCATTCTTTTGCCAGCAAAGTCATGGAGGCGCGGTCAAATCCCTGATCCGCAAAAATCTTTGCAGCGCGTTTCAGGATCTGTTCCCGCTTCTGGTCATGGTCTTTGGCGATTGTTCGGGCCATGGCCTATTCCTTGTCGCGGTTGTCGATGATGCGCTTTGCCTTGCCCTGAGAGCGTTCGACCTCGCCGGGATCACCTACAACAATTTCTGTTGAGACACCAACCATGTCCTTGATGCGCTTTGTCAGCATACGGGCCGCTGCCGTTTTGGACATTTCATCTGTCGACCCCTCAGTTGCCTCGACAAACACCCGCATCGCATCCATGCGACCGGATTTGTACAGCTCGATCTGATAGTGAGGGGCCAGACCGCCTGTCGCCATGACTTGCTCTTCGATCTGGCTGGGGAACACGTTGACACCCCGCAGGATCATCATGTCATCACTGCGCCCGGTGATCTTGGCCATCCGCCGCATTGAACGTGCTGTTCCGGGCAAAAGACAGGTCAGATCGCGCGTGCGATAGCGGATCATCGGCAGCCCTTCTTTGGTCAATGTGGTAAAGACCAGTTCGCCCGTTTCGCCATCTGGCAGCACCTCTCCAGTCGCAGGGTCGATGATCTCGGGCAGGAAGTGATCTTCCCAGATCACCGGGCCATCCTTTGTTTCAACACATTCGCTGGCCACGCCAGGCCCCATGATTTCGGACAGGCCATAGATGTCCACTGCATGCATATCGAATGCGGCTTCGACCTCAGCGCGCATGGCATCGGTCCAGGGTTCCGCGCCGAAGATACCAACCTTGAGAGAGCTTTGCCGGGGGTCGAGCCCCGCTTTGTGAAACTGTTCAAGGATATTGAGCATGTATGACGGGGTCACCATGATCGCGTCGGGTTGGAAATCGGTGATCAAGCCGACCTGTTTTTCGGTTTGCCCGCCGCTCATCGGCACAACGGTCGCGCCCAGCCGTTCGATCCCATAATGGGCCCCCAGACCACCGGTAAACAGGCCATAGCCATAGGCGTTATGGATCATATCGCCTTTTCGCAAACCTGCGGCGCGCAGCGAACGCGCAACCAGATCCGCCCAATTGTCGATATCCCGTTGGGTATAGCCCACGACAGTTGGTTTTCCGGTCGTGCCGGATGACGCATGCAGCCGGATCACGTCTGAACGTGGCACCGCAAAAAGACCAAACGGGTAGTTGTCGCGCAGATCGTTCTTATAGGTGAACGGGAATTTCGACAGGTCCGAGAGGTGCCGCAGATCATCGGGATGCACGCCCGCCTCGTCAAAACGCTGCTTGTACATCGCGACGTTGTCATAGGCATGTCGAACGGACCATTTCAGGCGTTCAAGTTGTGTTGCACGGATTTCATCAATCGAGGCAATTTCTATCGGATCCAAATCCGCTTTGCTCGGTGAGAGGTCATCCATAGTGTTGCTCCTCCGACGTCGTTCTATTCTTCAAAATTCTGCCCGCCAATTGCACGGGACATACCCCGGAACTCGGCGATTATGGTGTCATCCTGGTTGGTGACGCGCACGTCATACACACCGCTACGACCCGCAATCGTGGTTTCGGTGGCCGTTGCGGTCAACCGGTCACCCAATTGCCCTGGCGCCAGATAGCTCATCATGGTGTGCTGTCCGACCGTCGTCGCATTGCGGCTGTTGCACGCAAATGCAAACGCGCTGTCTGCCAAAGCGTGGGTCACGCCACCATGGCAAATCCCATGCCCGTTGCAATGATGCGGCGCGACGGTCAACGCCAGAACGGCGCGGCCTTCGTCAACTTCGACAAGCTCCATGCCAAACCACTTGCTGGCCGCATCATGGGCCCACATGGCGGCAGCGGATTTGGCTGCGCGTTCTTGAGGGGTCATTGTCATTTGCCCAAAAACCGCGGAGCACGCTTTTCGAGGAAACTGGATACTCCTTCGGCATAATCCGCGCTTTCCCCACAGATTTTCATGGCATCTGCTTCGATTTCAAGATGATCCGAAAGCGTGGTTGTTGCAGCAGCCTGAATGCATTGTTTGGTTTTGCCCAACCCAACGGTTGGGCCATTGGCCAATTGGCTGGTCAAGGAACGCGCTTCGCTCAGCAACTCCTCATCAGGAAGCGCCTTCCATATCAGACCCCATTCCTCCGCTTGGCGTGCGGACAAGGGTTGAGCGGTTAGCGCCAGGCCTTTGGCTCTCGCTTCTCCGACTAGGTGTGGCAAATGCCAACTGCCACCCGTGTCAGGGATCAGACCGACCTTGGCAAAGCTTTGAATGAACTTGGCACTTTCACTGGCGAGGACAATATCGCAGGCCAGTGCCAGATTGGCCCCGGCCCCGGCGGCGACCCCGTTCACTGCACAGACAACGGGAAAATTCAGCGAGCGGATCAAACGCACCAACGGGGCGTAGTATGTCCGGACGCTCACGCTCAGATCAGGGGGACCATCCATTTTCGACGGATCGCGATCTCCAAGGTCCTGGCCGGCGCAAAACCCACGACCCGCGCCTGTCAGCAGGATCGCGCGCGCGCCGCCGTCGCGGGCGGACTTCAGAGCATTCTGTAACGCCTCATGCATCTCGTCATTGAACGCATTCAGCTTGTCGGGCCGATTCAGTGTGATTTCCACCCAATGCCCGTGATTTCCCACTAGAATCGTATCGCTCATGACTGTCCCGTCTGGTGCCCGTTGAATTAAAGCATTGCATTAACCGAACGGTTGGTCAATATATGATTCAATTTCGAATCCGAACCATCTGAAGGGCGCAGACATGCCGCATTCGTCAACTGTGAGCGTTGAACTAAGGGGCGATGTCGCATGGATCACCATTGACAATCCGCCTGTGAATGCGACCTCGGTCGGCGTTCGTCAGGGGCTGGTCGATGCCGTTGCCGCAGTCAAAGGCGCACGGGTTGCAGTGCTGCGATGCGCTGGCAGAACCTTTGTCGCAGGTGGCGACATGTCCGAGTTCGACAGGCCGCCCGTCGAGCCACATCTGCCCGATGTCATTCAGATGATTGAAGACAGCGAGGTTCCGTTCATCGCCTGCATGCATGGCAATGTTCTGGGCGGTGGGTTTGAGATTGCGATGGCCTGCGCGTGGCGCATTGCGGCACCCGGCACGGGCTTCGGACTGCCCGAGGTCAATGTCGGGCTGATCCCCGGCGCGGGCGGCACGCAGCGTCTGCCGCGCCTTGTGGGGATGGACCTGGCGATTGACCTGGCCTGTTCGGGCAAGATCCTGAAAGCCGAGGTTATGCAACAGCACGGTGCCATCGATCTGGTGGCAGATCCTTTGGAAGATGCAGTTGATCGCTTTGTCTCTGATTTGCCAGAACGCCCCGTACCCGTCAGCCAGCGCCCTGTTGCTGATTTTGCGCCTGACCTAATCGAGGCCTTGCGCAGTAAATTGGAGAAGCGCGCCAAGGGGCAGCAATCACCAATGGAAAACCTGACCGCACTAGGCTGGGCGACAGAACCATTTTCTGTGGGGCAACCGAAAGAACGCGCGCTTCATATGGCGCTGCGACAAAGCGCGGAAAGTCGCGCCTTACGCCACGCATTCTTTGCTGAACGCGCCGTCTCGAAACCCGCCATGATCAAGGGTGTCGAGGCACGCGAAATTCATCGCATTGCGGTTGTCGGCGGCGGTTTGATGGGAGCTGGGATCGCAACTGCCGCGCTGAGCAGTGGATTATCCGTTACGTTGATTGAGCGGGATACCGAGGCTGCAAAGGCCGCTCATGAGCGGGTTAACCGTCTGTTGAACGGTGCTGTCAAACGCGGAAAGATGACCGAGGCTCAATTCCGGAACGCCCTGTCCCGGTTTCGCGCCGTTGACAGCTATGCTGAGGCGGCCGACGCGCAACTGGCAATTGAGGCTGTGTTCGAGGATATCAGGGTCAAACAAAAGGTCTTTGCCGAATTGGCGCAGCACATGAGCGCCGAAGCCATTCTGGCCACCAACACCTCGTATCTCGACCCGGTTGAAATTTTTGCAGGTATCGAAAATCCGGCGCGTTGCATCGGGTTGCATTTCTTCAGCCCGGCTCATGTGATGAAACTGCTCGAAATTGTGCATACACCTCAAACGGCACCAGAGGTTGTCGCCACAGGGTTCGCGCTGGGTAAAAAGCTGCGCAAGATTTCCGTGCTGTCAGGCATTTGCGACGGGTTCATCGGCAACCGTATGCTGGCAGCCTATCGCCGCGCAGCCGACTATCTGCTAGCGGATGGCGCCCTGCCCTATCAGGTGGATGAGGCGATGCGTGGGTTCGGAATGCCCATGGGCCCATATGAGCTGCAGGATCTGACCGGTCTACAGATCGCGTGGGCCAATCGAAAACGCAATGCCGCAACGCGCGATCCGAACGAACGCTATGTGACCATCGCCGATCAACTCTGCGAGATGGAGCGGCTTGGCCAGCGCTCGGGAAAAGGTTGGTATCGATACGATGCCGGGGATCGCAAACCGATCCGCGACCCCGAAGTAGAGACACTGATCGAAGCATACTCTGCCGCCGAAGGCATTACCCGGCGTAGCTATAGCGCTCAGGATATTTCTTCGCGTCTTCTGGCCGTGTTGGCGAATGAGGGCGAGCGGATCATTGAAGAAGGCATCGCCGAAAACGCCGAGGCCGTCGATATGGTTCAAATCCACGGCTATGGCTTCCCGCGCTGGCGCGGAGGACCCATGAACTATCGCAATGAAATCGGAAGCCGCACGTCAGCGGCGACCATGCGGGTTGTGGCGGAAGAAAGCCCCGCGTCTTGGGTCTTAGCGACCGAAGCAAAACGCCAATAACATGTTGATAGTTACAAAAGTAACCATTAGCGCATTCTGAATGCATGTTTCAAAGGGAGGCACTGAACATGAAACTCACCAAGTTAAGCACCTTGCTGGCATCGGCCGCTTTGGCCGTTTCAGGCACCGTGGCACTGGCCGCAGATTATACGCTGACGATTTCCAGCTGGGCGCCGCCGACCCACGGCATCAACGCCAAGATGTGGCCAAAATTCGTTGAGATGGTTGAAGAAGCGACAGACGGCCAGGTCACAGCGGAACTGAAGCTGGGCATTGCGCCCCCACCCGCCCAGATGGACCTGATCATGGACGGGGCGGCGGATGCGTCGATCATCTTCCACGGCTATCAGCCCGGTCGCTTTGTCACCACCAAAATGATCGAACTGCCCGGCTATGAGGGCTCAGCCGAGGCCGCATCGGTTGCCTATTGGCGCGCCTATGACAAGCACCTGAAAGCCGCAGACGAACATCGCGGCGTAAAAGTGATTGCCCTGCACACCCACGGACCGGCGCAGCTGCATTCCAGCAACCCAGTTACCTCGCTGGACGAGGTTTCGGGCCTTAAGGTTCGCATCCCAGGCGGTGTTGGCGGCGATGTCGGTGCAGCACTTGGCGCAACCGGCATCCAGGTGCCAGCCCCGAAAGTGTACGAGACACTGGCATCCAAAGCGGCCGATGGCGTTGTGATGCCGTTTGAATCTCGCAAAGGCTTTAAGCTGACCGAAGTCGCGCAGAACGTCTATGAAGTTCCTGGCGGTCTGTACCGTGGATCCTTCGCGTTCATCATGAATGAAGACACATTTGCTGATCTGCCTGCTGAGCTGCAGCAAGCGCTGGAAGAGCAGGTATTTGGTGAACCGCTGAGCCGCGAAATCGGTAAAATCTGGGATGAGATTGATGCCATCGGGCGCGAAGCCACCGAGGGCACCGACGGCAACGCGATCAACACCGCATCTGCCGAAGACCTGGAAAAGTTCAACGCGATTGCTGTCGATGTCCGCGCCAAGGTCATTGACGAAGTCAATGGTGCAGGTGTCGACGCACAAGCCGCGTATGACATGATCGTCAACGAAATGGCGTCGCAGTAACCAAGCCTGGCTGGCGGGAACGAACCGCCAGCCACCCTCAGCCTGCGGGAACTATACATGCAATCCTTTGTGACCTTCGCGCGTCGCGTCAGCGTCGCCCCGACGATACTTGCCTGTCTGGCGCTATTCGTGCTGATGGTGATGACGTTCTTCGACGTCTTGTTGCGATCAATCTTCAATGCACCGATTGAGGCGG
The DNA here is from genome assembly GCF_056532675.1 of Ruegeria sp. I1. Lineage (NCBI taxonomy): Bacteria > Pseudomonadati > Pseudomonadota > Alphaproteobacteria > Rhodobacterales > Roseobacteraceae > Ruegeria > Ruegeria sp. I1. Next base: position 272,810 of record NZ_JBQFNM010000006.1, read on the forward strand.
CAACCGAACTAACGCGCATTCTGATGGCCATCCTCGTTTTTTCGGTCCTGCCAATGGTGTCCGCAGGAAAGGGCCAGATTGCCGTTGATCTGACCGACGGGCTGTTTTCACGATTCCGGCTTAGCCGCGCCAGGGATGCGATTGTCTATCTGATCTCGGGCATCATGCTGTTCTGGCCGATTCAGCGAGTCTGGATCCTTGCCGAACGGGCACGGGACTATGGAGATGTGACCGAGTACCTGTCGATCCCCGTTTTCTACATCGGCTGGTTTATCGCTGCATCCACTGCGGTCACTGCCGTTGCAATGATCACAACCGGGTTGCTGTACATCTTCGCGCCCCAAGTTCTGACGGAGAACCAGCAATGACTGCTGCGCTGATCGGTTTTGGCCTTGTTCTTGTTCTCGTGCTTCTGCGCCTGCCCATCGTGTTCGCGATGGGCTTGGTCGGAACGTTGGGCTTTGCATATGAGCGTGGTGGCAGCATCCTGTCCGAACGCGGTTTGAAAGCGGCCATGTCGATGGTCGGTCGTCAGATCACCGACACAGCACAGGATTACGGCCTGTCAGTTATCCCACTTTTTATCCTGATGGGACTGTTCGTGAACAAAGGCGGTCTGGCGCGTGAGCTCTACGCCGTATCAAATGCGTTTCTTGGCCATTTCAAAGGTGGGATCGCAATGGCTACGGTCGCGGCCTGTGGTGGGTTTTCCGCGATCTGCGGGTCGTCTTTGGCAACGGCCGCGACGATGTCCAAGGTCGCCATGCCGGAAATGCGCCGCTATCGCTATTCAGATGAGCTGTCGACTGCCTCAATCGCGGCAGGCGGCACGCTGGGTATCCTGATCCCGCCCTCTGTGATCCTTGTGATCTACGGTTTGTTGACCGAAACATCTATCGGCAAACTGTTCGTCGCCGGGATCATCCCAGGTGTATTGGGCATCCTTTTATACCTGTTTGCAGTCCGCTGGACCGTCTGGCGCAAGCCAGAGTCGGGACCGGCCGGTGAAAAGCATGGCTGGGGGGAGCGATTGAATGCCCTGCGCTCGGTCTGGGCTGTGTTACTGCTGTTCTTTCTGGTCATTGGCGGCCTCTATGGTGCCTTTGATTTTCACCCACTGAACCTGACATTCAGCCCGACCGAGGCCGCAGGTATGGGGGCCATGGGCGCCTTTCTGATTGCCCTGTCGCGTGGCGGGCTGAGCCTGAGTTCCACCTTCGAGGTTTTGAAAGAAACTACGTTTACCGCCGCAGCACTGTTCTCGGTCCTGATCGGGGCGCAGATATTTTCAAACTTCATCAACCTTGCCGGTTTGCCTGAAGCGCTGATCGGCTTGGTCTCCGCATATGATGTAGAACCTTTTGTGGTGATCCTGATGATCCTAGGCATCTACATCATATTGGGCTGCGTGTTTGAATCGCTATCAATGCTCCTGCTGACCGTGCCTATCTTTTTCCCGCTGGTGACATCGCTGGGCTATGATCCAATCTGGTTCGGCATCGTGGTTGTCGTCGTGACAGAGATCAGCCTGATCACACCGCCAGTTGGCCTGAACGTGTTCATTCTGAAAGGCGTGGTTGGGGATGTCTCGACCGGAACGATTTTCAAAGGCGTAACGCCTTTCTGGATCGCCGATATCTTCCGTCTGGCCCTGATCGTTCTGGTGCCATGGCTTGTGCTGGTCCTGCCTGAACATATGGGGGCGATGGGTCACTGATGTTTTCCCTGACCGCGCTTCCAGACGGGTTTCACGAGAACCCCTATCCAACCTATGCCGCATTGCGCGAGGATATGCCGGTTTGCCCTCAACCCGACGGCTCAATGATCCTGTCGCGGTACGAGGATCTGGATCTGGTCTATCGGGATACAACGCGGTTCATCTCGGACAAAAAAGCGGTGTTTGGCCCCAAATACGGGGTCGACAGTCCCTTATACGAACACCACACCACCAGTCTGGTGTTCAATGATCCGCCCCTGCATACCCGTGTCCGCAAGGTGATGGTTGGGGCAATGAATCCGCGCGCTTTGGCGCAGATGGAACCGGGTTTGATCCACCTGGTCGATGCTCTACTGGATCAGATGCAGGCAAAAGGCCGTGTGGAGTTGATCGAGGATTTTGCCGGGGCAATCCCAATTGAAATCATCGGCAACTTGCTGGGCATTCCCCGATCCGAACGCGGACCCTTGCGGGATTGGTCTCTGGCCATTCTTGGTGCCTTGGAACCGCAATTGACGCCTGAGCAGGAAGACTGGGGCAACCGCGCTGTCACTGAGTTCAAAGAGTTTCTGCGCCAAATCGTTGACGACCGAAGACGCAATCCCGGCAACCTGGACACGGATGTTCTGACCCGGTTGATACAGGACGACGCGGATGGCGGTCTGACCGCGGTTGAGCTGTATCAGAACTGCATTTTCATCCTGAACGCCGGGCACGAAACCACGACAAACCTGATCGGCAACGCGCTGGAGCTGCTGCACCGACACCCGGATAAACGGTCCGAGTTGCTGACCTCCCCCGACCTCATCACCTCGGCTGTGGATGAATTCCTGCGACTGGAAAGCCCAAACCAGTTTGGCAACCGCCTGACGACCGAAGAGGTCACGTTTCATGGTCACACCATTCCTGCGGGGACTGATATTCATCTATGCATAGGGGCCGCCAACCGGGACCCTAGGCAGTTTGACCAGCCTGATGACGTGCAGCTGGACCGCAGGCCCAATAAACATCATGGGTTTGCCGGTGGTCCACATACCTGCGTCGGCCTGACACTCGCCCGGATGGAAGGCAAGATCGCGGTCAGCCGGTTTCTGAACCGTTTTCCAAACTATCAGATCACAGACGGCGCAATACGCGGCGGGCGTATCCGTTTTCGCGGCTTCGCCCAATTACCGGCAGAGGTTTGAAATGACCAGAACAACAAATAGGCAGCCGTTAAACATTGACCGACCATACGGTTAATAATATGCTTGTCTTCATCGCGCGCAAGCCCGCGCAGATCATCTCAGGACTGAGGAGTGGCTCATGACAATCCAGCAGATTTCAAGTTTCGCAGCGGGCGAATGGATTGCCCCGGGCGACGGGGCCCGCACTATTGCCAGCGCCGTAACGGGCGAGGTGATCGCAACCGCTGGCAACAACAGCTTGGATGTGCAGGGCATGCTGGACTATGCCCGAAAAGTTGGCGGGCCTGCGCTGCGTAAGCTGACCTTTCACGAACGCGCCAAGATGCTCAAGGCGCTGTCTCTGCATCTGGGGCAGCATAAGCAGGCCATGTATGACCTGTCGTTTAATACGGGCGCCACGCAATCAGATCACCTGATCGATATCGATGGCGGGATCGGCACCATGTTCGTTTTCGCATCAAAGGGCCGCCGCGAGATGCCGGACGGACATGTATATCTGGACGGTGACGTCGAGCAGCTATCGCGCAACGGCACGTTTCTGGGCCAGCACATCTGCACCCCACTGCAAGGCGTGGCGGTCCACATCAATGCGTTCAACTTTCCGGTTTGGGGCATGCTGGAAAAGCTCGCCCCGACTCTGCTTGCTGGTGTTCCAGCGATCGTCAAACCGGCGACAAACTCCTGCTATGTCACTGAACTGTGCGTGCGGCTGATCCTGGACTCGGGCATTCTGCCAGCCGGGGCACTGCAGCTTGTTTCAGGCGGTATGGGGGATATGCTGGATCGTCTGACCTTACAGGATGTGGTCAGTTTTACTGGTTCGGCAGACACGGCATTAAAACTGCGCTCCAACCCTGTCATTCTTGGGAATTCGGTACGGTTTGTTGCTGAACAAGACAGCCTGAATTGTTCGGTTCTGGGCCCCGATGCAGAACCGGGAACGCTGGAATTTGATCTGTTCATCAAAGAAGTTCAGCGGGAGATGACAACAAAGGCGGGTCAGAAATGTACTGCAATCCGCCGGATCATCGCGCCTGAACCACAGGTCCAGGCGGTGATCGAAGCCCTTTCCGCACGCCTGTCCAAAACGGTCATCGGGGACCCGAAACTTGAAACCACGCGCATGGGAGCGCTGGTCTCGAATGGTCAAAAACGGGATGTGCTGGAAAAAGCCGCGGTCATTGGGCAAGAAGCCGAGCGTGTGTTTGGCGATCCGAATGACTTTGCCCTTGACGGTGCAGATGCCGAAAAAGGGGCATTCCTGCCGCCGATGCTGTTCCATTGCGCCAATCCGGATGCGGCAACGCGCGTCCATGACACCGAGGCCTTCGGCCCGGTCAGCACCATAATGGGATACCGCGATACCGATCACGCGATTGAGCTGGCGAATAAGGGACAGGGCTCTTTGGTTGCGTCGGTCATCACGCATGACACGGATGTCGCTTGCAAATTCGCCATGGGCGCCGGGGCCTATCACGGGCGGCTTTACTTCAACAACCGCGACTCGATGAAAGAATCTACCGGCCATGGTTCCCCTCTGCCCCATATGGTGCATGGAGGTCCCGGCCGCGCGGGTGGTGGCGAGGAAATGGGCGGCGTGCGGGGCGTGAAACACTATATGCAGCGCACGGCCATTCAAGGGTCTCCGGACATCCTGGCCGCGATCGGGTCCAAATGGGTTCCGGGCGCAACCGAAATCAAAGGACCCGCCCACCCCTTCACCCGACGCTATAACGATCTTGAAATCGGCGAGACACTCCACACTGCGCCGCGCGTTGTAACGATGGATGATATCGAACATTTCGCCGAATTCACGGGCGATACGTTCTATGCGCACATGGATCAGGCCGCGGCGGAGAGGAACCCGTTCTTCCCTGGTCGCGTCGCGCACGGATACCTGCTGTTGTCCTTCGCCGCCGGGTTGTTTGTCGAACCGAACGAGGGCCCTGTCCTGGCCAATACCGGTCTTGACGGGTTGCGCTTTATGAAGCCGGTTGTGCCGGGGGACACCATCAAGGTGCGCTTGACCGTCAAGTCAAAGACGAAACGCAATGATCAGTATGGCGAGGTTCGCTGGCACGTCACGCTGACTCAGCAGGATGATGAACTTGTCGCTGAATACGAGCTGCTGACCATGGTGGCCTACTAAAGGCTTCGGGCCGGATGGCAATTCAGCCCGGCCCGCCTATACTGCGGTCATGAAAGACGCGCCCAACGACTGGTTTGACTCCTGTATCGGTCGACTGACATCCACCGACTCCCTGCGGGTGTGGTCGGTTTTGGTGACAATTTTTGGCGATCTTGCGCAAAACAGATCGGACCAGATCAGCGGCTCACTTATTACGGCGTTGACGGGTCGCGTTGGCATCAAGGCTGAGGCAACAAGGGTTGCCTTGCATCGGTTGCGCAAAGACGGGTGGATCGAAAGCACCCGCATCGGGCGCGCAAGCACCCATCACCTCACGGACTATGGGCGCAATCAAAGCGCTGCAGCCGCACCGCGCATTTATGGGCGTGAAGTCAGTATGCCGGATATCTGGCACGTGCTGATTGCAAACAACTCCGACACATCCCGAAAAGAACTGGCTGACCTATTGCTGACCGGCGACTACGTGTCACTCAATCCGGCAACAGCTATGGCTTCGGGACCTATGCCGGATGGTCTGGAGGAATTGCTGGGCTATGAGACCAGCGCCATTTCTGTTCCTGACTGGTTGCAAGACCTGTTCGGGCCGCAGCCGTTGAAAACAGCATATGCTGATTTCTTAGAATCTGTTCATATCGTCGATGGCCTTCTACCTAGAACCGGTGTGGACGATCCGATGGAAACCGCGATGTTACGCGTCCTCGTCGTACACAATTGGCGCCGCATCGTACTGCGCCACCCGGTGTTTCCATCAGATTTCCTTCCCTTCGATTGGAAAGGGTCAGAATGCCGAGCGGCCGTTTCTGACCTTCTGGACCGGTTGCCCCGGCCAAAGCTCTCTGCGTTGGAAGCTGAATTGAGCAGCTAAGCTGGATCACGGCCAACCGTGCCAAGCATCGGTGGTGATGATTCGATATGTTACCGATATGTCCGAAATCGATATTTTTTGGTAACATGATACTTGCCTCGAATCGGTAGAAACCCTATAAACCGACCATACGGTCTATGAATAACGTGAACACCTAGGAGACCTCACGGATGGATGCATTCATTTGCGATGCGACGCGCACTCCGATCGGGCGGTATGGAGGTGCGTTGTCCTCGATCCGCACGGATGATCTGGCGGCCATTCCGCTGGCTGCTTTGAAAGAGCGGAACCTGCAAGTGGACTGGCCCAGCGTGGATGACGTCATCTATGGGGATGCCAATCAGGCTGGTGAAAGCAACCGGAACGTAGCGCGGATGGCTGCCTTGTTGGCCGGATTGCCGGTCGAGGTGCCAGGAACCACATTGAACCGTCTGTGCGCCAGCGGGATGGATGCGGTTGGGATGGTGGCTCGCGGGATCAAGGCAGGAGACTATGACCTGGCAATCGCGGGCGGGGTCGAAAGCATGTCCCGCGCGCCTTTTGTGATGCCCAAAGCGACATCCGCGTTTACGCGCAGCAATGCGGTTTATGACACAACGATTGGCTGGCGCTTTGTAAATCCAAAGATGAAGCAAGCCTATGGCATTGATTCAATGCCGCAAACCGCTGACAACGTGGCGGAAGACTACGGTATCAGCCGCGCAGATCAGGACAGTTTCGCCGCGCGCAGTCAGGCCCGGTGGGCCGCCGCACACAAAGCAGGTCTGTTCGCGGATGAGATCACCCCGGTCTCGGTTCCACAGCGCAAAGGCGATCCGGTTGTGATCGATACCGATGAGCACCCACGCCCGGGCACAACGGCAGAAAAACTGTCGGGCCTTAAAGGGGTGAATGCACCAGACAATACAGTAACGGCGGGCAATGCATCGGGCGTCAACGACGGCGCCGCAGCCATATTGATGGCGAATGAGGGAGCGGCCGCAAAGAACGGCCTCACCCCAATCGCGCGCGTCGTGGGCATGTCTGTTGCCGGGGTTGAACCGCGCATCATGGGGATTGGCCCAGTACCGGCCAGTCGCAAGGTGCTGGCCCGGGCCGGGCTAACCATCGAACAGATGGATGTGATAGAGTTGAACGAGGCCTTTGCCTCCCAGGGATTGGCGTCGCTCAGAGAGTTGGGCCTGCCCGACGACGCAGCGCATGTGAACCCAAATGGAGGCGCAATTGCCTTGGGTCACCCGCTTGGCATGTCTGGCGCGCGATTGGTGCTAACGGCTGCGTATCAACTGCGCCGGACAGGCGGTCGTTACGCGCTATGCACTATGTGCGTGGGCGTCGGACAGGGTGCCGCTTTGATTTTGGAACGGGTTTGACGGGCAGATCACAGAACGAACCGTGCTGATCGGTTCAAGTCTGGGTCAACCTGAACGGAGGACACAAGATGTACGCACAAATGGTTAAATCCGAGGCCACAAATGATGACCCCGAAAAGCTTGCCGAATTTCAGGCAAAAATCGACGCGGACATCAAGATCGAGCCGAAGGATTGGATGCCGCAAGGCTATCGCAAAACTCTGATCCGCCAGATTGGTCAGCACGCCCACTCTGAGATTGTTGGACAACTGCCCGAAGGCAACTGGATCACCCGAGCGCCGACGCTGGAACGCAAGGCGATCCTGCTGGCTAAGGTGCAGGACGAGGCCGGGCACGGGCTGTACCTGTATTGCGCGGCAGAAACACTGGGCGTCAGCCGGGACGAGTTGACCGAAATGCTGCTGGACGGCCGCATGAAATACTCATCGATCTTCAACTATCCCACGCTGAACTGGGCCGATATCGGCGCGGTTGGTTGGTTAGTCGATGGTGCCGCGATCATGAACCAGGTGCCGTTGCAGCGCACGTCTTACGGGCCGTATTCGCGCGCCATGATCCGCATCTGCAAGGAAGAAAGCTTTCACCAGCGTCAGGGATACGACGCCATTCGCAAGATGGCTGAAGGCACGCCCGAGCAGAAGAAGATGGCACAGGATGCCCTGAACCGGTTCTGGTACCCATCGCTGATGATGTTCGGGCCATCGGATAAGGACTCGGTTCATTCGACCCAATCGATGGCCTGGAAGATCAAGATGAACACAAATGACGAGCTGCGTCAGAAATTCGTCGACCAGACCGTGCCGCAGGCCGAATTCCTGGGCCTGACCGTCCCCGACCCGGACCTGAAATGGAACGAAGAACGCGGCCACTACGATTTCTCGGAACCCGACTGGTCCGAGTTCTTTGACGTCATCAAAGGCAACGGCCCTTGCAACACCGACCGTCTGGCCGCCCGCAATAAGGCCTGGGACGACGGGCAATGGGTGCGGGACGGCCTGCTGGCGCACGCAAAGAAGAAACGCGCCGGTCAAGTGGCCGCTGAATAAGCCTGACCTGAGGAGGAAACCCGATGAAAAACGAATGGCCCCTTTGGGAAGTCTTTATCCGCGGTCAACACGGGATGAGCCATCGCCATGTCGGCTCGCTGCACGCGGCTGACGCGGAAATGGCAATCAAGAACGCACGCGATGTCTATACGCGCCGCAACGAGGGCGTGTCGATCTGGGTGGTCGAGGCGAACAACATTGCGGCCTCATCCCCCAGTGACAAAGGCCCGCTATATGAGCCCAGCGAAAGCAAGGTTTACCGTCACCCGACATTCTTCGACATTCCCGATGAAGTGGGGGCGATGTAATGAGTCGCGACGAAGCCTTCCTGCAGTTTCTGCTCAGAATGGGTGACAATACACTCATCCTGGGTCATCGCGTCAGCGAATGGTGCGGTCATGCACCCGTGCTGGAAGAAGATATCGCGCTGGCCAATACCGCGTTGGACCTGATCGGCCAAACCCAGATGTGGCTGGGCCTTGCTGGCGAAATCGATGGCAATAAGAGCGCTGATGACATGGCTTTTCTGCGTGATGCTTGGGATTTCCGCAATGTTCTTATGGTCGAGGTTCCGAATGAAGATTTCGGCCGGACCCTGATGCGCCAATTCCTGTTCGATTCGTGGCATTCGATCATGCTGGGGCGCCTGATTAAGTCTTCAGACGACCGTGTTGCGGCCATCGCTGCGAAGGCCAGCAAAGAGGTCGCTTATCACCTGGAACGCTCAAGCGACACGGTTGTTGGATTGGGCGACGGAACAACCGAAAGTCATGACCGGATGCAGGCGGCGCTGGACTATCTGTGGCCCTATGTGGGTGAGATGTTCGCCAGCGATGAGGTGGATGCCGAGATGGTGGCAGCAGGTATCGCGCCCAATCCCGCTGATCTGCGCGCCGAGTATGACACATTGGTCCAGCGGGTTTTGGCAGATGCGACGCTGACCATCCCCGACAGCGCATTTGCGCATAAGGGCGGACGCAACGGGCAGATGCATACGGAACATCTGGGGCATCTGCTGACTCAGATGCAATGGCTGCAACGCGCCTATCCCGGCGCTAGCTGGTAGGCCCACATGGAACGGGTGCCAACGGACCAGATTTGGGAATGGCTGGATGCTGTTCCTGACCCCGAAATCCCTGTGATTTCAGTGGTCGATCTTGGGATCGTGCGCGATGTGCACTGGGATGCGGGCACACTGACTGTGACGGTTACCCCAACCTATTCCGGTTGCCCTGCGACCTCAGTCATCAGCATGGACATCGAAACGGCGCTGCGGGATCAGGGGATCAAGGATCTGAAGATCGAAACCACCATCGCGCCCGCCTGGACCACGGATTGGCTCAGCGACAAAGGCCGCGCCCGGCTGGAAGAATACGGGATCGCCCCGCCGCAACCGGCAGGCGGCCCCGAGCGTTGCCCACACTGCGGCAGCAAGGCAGTTGAAAAAGTCAGCCAGTTTGGCTCGACCCCGTGCAAGGCGCATTGGCGTTGTACCGACTGTCTGGAACCCTTCGACTATTTCAAGTGCATCTGAGGAGAAGCACCGGATGGCACGTTTCCACGATCTGAAAGTTACCGATATCCACAAAACGATCCGCGATGCGGTGGTTGTGACGCTCGAACCTATGAATGGTGCAACGGAAGAATTCGACTTTATCGCCGGTCAGTACCTGACATTCCGGCGCGATTTTGAGGGCGAAGAACTGCGCCGGTCTTATTCGATCTGTGCAGGCAAAGACGATGGCGTTCTGCAGGTTGGCATCAAACGTGTTGATGGCGGCGCGTTCTCAGGCTGGGCCAACGCTGAGCTGAGTGTCGGTGACATTGTGCAGGCCATGCCGCCCATGGGCAGCTTCCACGCTCCGATCAATGAAAATGCTGAAAAGCATTATCTCGGCTTTGCGGGTGGTTCTGGCGTGACACCGGTTCTGTCGATCCTCAAAACCACCCTCGCCCGTGAACCTCAATCGCGGTTCACGCTGATCTATGCCAACAAAGGCATCAACACGATCATGTTCCGCGAGGAGTTGGAGGACCTCAAGAACCTCTATATGGGCCGTTTGAATGTGATTCATATTCTGGAAACGGATTCTCAGGAAATCGACCTGTTCACCGGGTTGGTCACGCAGGAAAAATGCGCGGACCTTTTCAAGCACTGGGTCGACATCGAAAACGTCGATACGGCGTTCATCTGCGGGCCGGAACCGATGATGCTGGGCATTGCCGCCGCCCTGCGCGACCACGGGCTGGATGAAAGCCAGATCAAGTTCGAGTTGTTCGCCAGCGCGCAGCCCGGTCGCGCAAAGCGCAAGGCAAGAGCGGCGGATGCCAGCCGGACGGACAATCAGACCAGTGCGTCCATTACATTAGACGGCTCGACCCAGACTCTGACCATTCCCAAGGACATGTCCGTGCTTGATGCCGCCCTGGAAAACGCGATGGACGCCCCTTACGCCTGCAAGGCCGGCGTGTGTTCAACCTGTCGCTGCAAGGTGCTGGAAGGCGAGGTTGAGATGCTCGCCAACCACGCGCTTGAGGATTACGAGGTTGCGAAGGGCTACGTGCTCAGCTGTCAGGCCTATCCGCTGACAGACCGCGTGGTCGTGGATTACGATCAGTAGCGAGGAACCCGATATGAACGACGCCATGACCCTCGACACCTATCTTGCCTCGGGCGGTGTGCTGACCAACCCGTCAAACGTTCCGCCACGCTATCGCGCGGAGCTGTTGAAACTGATGGCAACATTTGTCGACAGTGAGCTGGCAGGGGCAGCAGGTTTTGCAGATGTGATCAACCTTGGACCGGGTATCAAGGAACGCATCGCCGCCTCAAAGATCGTGCTTGAAAAAACGGATCATGCAGATCGCGTTTTGAACATCATGGGCGAGTTTGGCGTCGATACGGACCGTTATGCCAATCATCACCCCTGGACAGCGCGGCTGAACCGGGATGCTGATATCGGGGCCACCCGGTCCGAACATGACATGCGTCTGGCCGTGTTCAACTATCCGTTTTCGGGCTGGTCGGACGCGGTGATCATGAACCTGCTCATGAGCGGTGCTGTGGCCGAACAACTGGCCGAATATTCAACAATTTCATATCAGCCGCTGGCCGAAGCTTTCCGCGCAATTGCTCCAATCGAGGCGCATCATGGTGAATTGGCGAAGGAGGGGGCGATCAAACTGATCGAACTGGGCGAAGCTGAGCCTATGCAAACTTCAGTCACCTACTGGTGGCCCCGCGTTGCTGGCTCATTCGGTGGTGACGATGATAAGCGGTTCGAGCTTTTGAAATTACTTGGGCTGCGGCGGACCACAAACGCTTCATTGCGCGACCGTTGGCACAAGACGACGGCTGAGACCCTGAAAACGCTGGGATTGTCGGCGCCTTCCTAGAAGCGTGGGGTTGGCTTCAGGTCTCAACACCGTCCAGATCCATGGCCGAGCGCGGCTTGGCCTGCGGGTCCTTGTCCAGAACATGATGCATGCGCTCTATGACATCAAAGAATGTTGCCAATTCGTCGGGGCTGGCGACCGCCAGCAAACGGTCTTCGATCTCTCGGGCGGCGGGCAATATCTCGGCGAGAGCTTGGTGCCCTGCATCGGTCAGCGAAATCGAAACAAGCCGCGCATCCGTATCACCCCGCACCTTTGTGACAAGCCCGTCCGCCTCGAGTTTGGAAACCGCGCGACTGACCCGTGGCTTTTCAAGGTTCACATAGGTTCGGATATCGCGGACCGATGCAGTTACACAGCGCTGAAGATGCACCAACACCCGCCATTCTGCAGCAACCAGCCCATGTGTCCGGTCATATTCGACCGACAAGCGGCGGCTGACCCGCTCGGACAATATCGCTAGCCGGTATGGCAAGAAGGAAGACAGGTTAAATTCGTCAGACATATAGGCAATATCCAAGGTCGTTGCATCTAGAACGATATTGACTTTTGCCTCATTTGCAAAGACAAACAGCTCGTTGCAGATGAAACAAACTGTCGCTTCGCATGCAAACGGGCGGCCGTATCAGGGAGAAGCCGATCATGGCCAAAGCATTCGCAAGCCAAGGGGATATGTCTGAAAAGAATATCTCATTCACCGAGATCGGCGAAGGGCTTTACGCATTCACCGCCGAGGGCGATCCGAACTCGGGCGTGATCATTGGTGACGATAGTGTCATGATCATTGAGGCTCAGGCCACCCCGCGCCTTGCACAAAAGGTGATCGACTGCGTGCGCGGCGTGACCGACAAGCCAATCTCTCATGTGGTTCTGACCCATTATCATGCTGTGCGTGTGTTGGGGGCCTCAGCCTTTGGCGCAGATCAGATCATCATGTCCGATACGGCGCGCGCCATGGTGGTGGAGCGCGGACAGGAAGACTGGGACAGCGAGTTTCAGCGTTTTCCGCGCCTGTTTGAAGGGCATGAAAGCATCCCCGGTTTGACCTGGCCCACAACAACCTTCGACGATCAGATGACCGTCTATCTGGGCAATCGTAAGGTTGTGATCAAGCAGATCGGGCGCGCGCATACGGCGGGTGACAGCGTCATCTGGGTTCCCGATAGCCAGACGATGTTCACCGGTGATATCGTCGAATATCATTCAGCCTGCTACTGCGGTGATGGCCATTTCGAAGATTGGGGCGCAACGCTGGATGCAGTCAAGTCTTACGATCCGCAAAGCATTGCCCCCGGACGTGGGGATGCGCTTGTCGGGCGTCAGATGGTCGACGCAGCCTTGGCCAATACGCGCGACTTTGTGGATAGCACCTATAATGCGGTGAAACCTATTGCCGCCAAGGGCGGCTCCCTCAAAGATGCATGGGACGCGGTCCGCGCAGAATGCGATCCCAAGTTCAAAGACTACGCCATCTATGAACACTGCCTGCCCTTCAATGTGGCACGCGCCTATGACGAGGCCCGCGGCATCGACACACCCCGGATCTGGACCGCTCAGCGCGATTTGGACATGTGGGAGGCCCTGCAGGGGTAAACCGCCATGGTTACAGCACGATATCAAACGGCATTTCAGCTTTATCCTTATGAAAGGGTCCCCGATCAGGATGCAACCAGACCCAGCCGCCATCCGGTTGTTATCGTGGGTGGTGGTCCCGTTGGAATGGCGCTTGCACTGGATCTTGGTAAGAAAGGCGTTGGGTGCCTTGTGCTGGATGACCATGACGGCGTGGGCATGGGTAGCCGCGCGATTTGCTTTTCCAAACGAACACTGGAAATTTGCGACCGTCTAGGCTGCGGGGAACCCATGGTCGAGAAAGGCGTGGTCTGGAATCTGGGCCGGGTCTACCGTGACACGGAAGAGATATACTCGTTCAACCTGCTGCCAGAGGAAGGCCACAAACGCCCGGCCTTCATCAACCTGCAACAACCCTATTTCGAGCAATTCATCGTCGAGGAAATTCGCCGCCAGCAAGCTTTGGGCGCGCCGATTGAGATTCGCGGACAGAACCAACTTACAGCGCTGACACAAAACCAAGATCACGTCCTTTTGGACGTCGATACGCCGGATGGACCCTATCAAGTCGAAGCCGACTACCTTGTAGCCTGTGACGGCGCGAGCTCGCCCACGCGCGAGATGCTTGGGCTTGGTTTCGAAGGCCGCGTGTTCGAAGACAACTTCCTGATCGCGGATATCAAGATGAAGGCGGATTTCCCGGTCGAGCGTCGGTTCTGGTTCGATCCGCCGTTCAATCGTGGTGAAACTGCCCTGATGCACAAGCAGCCTGATAATGTCTGGAGACTTGATTTCCAGCTTGGATGGGACATTGATCGCAAGGCCGAACTGGACCCTGATAAGGTCGCCACCCGAGTATCAGCGATGATTGGGGAAGACGTAGAGTTCGAGCCGGTCTGGTCATCAATCTACACGTTCCGCTGCTGCACGATGAAAGAGTATCGCCATGGTCGGATATTCTTTGCAGGCGACAGCGCGCATCAGGTCAGCCCTTTTGGTGCCCGAGGCTGCAATGGCGGCATTCAGGATATCGACAATCTTGGGTGGAAACTGGCCGCAGTGATCCAAGGCCATGCGCCAGATGTGCTGCTCGACAGCTACCATTCTGAACGCAAGCATGGCGCTATGGAGAACATCAAAAACTCCAGCCGCAGCGCTGATTTTCTGACGCCTCGGAACCCTGCACACGCGCTGTTCCGCGATGCGGTGCTTGATCTGGTCACCGATTTTGATTTCGCGCGCCCTTTGGTGAATTCGGGTCGCCTGTCGGTGCCCTGCACCTATGATCTTTCGCCGCTAAATAGTGACGACGGGATGCCCGATGGGCCAGCTTGCACACGACCCGGCAGTCCACTACCTGATGCGCCTTTGGAAAACGGGTATCTGCTGGATCGTCTCAACGCTGGTGCATTCTCGATTCTCGCCCTGAATTGCGATCTGCCTAAACAGCTAGAAGTGGCTGAACAGTCGCTGGATTGTCTTACCCTTCAGAACGTCACAGGCCATTTGGCTGAACGCTATTTGGGCGAGGCTCAATCAGCCGTTTTGTTGATCCGCCCCGATCAGCATGTTGCCGGTCGTTGGCCACGGTTTGATCCAATTGCCCTTGAAGCAGCTATGCACAAAGCCTTGGGGAGGGGCTAAGCTATGTCACACCTGATCTTGACCCCGAACTTCGACAATGGCGACGATTTCTATGAGGCGCTGCTGAATGCCCATGACGGGCTAAACGAGGCTGACGTCCACGCACTGAACGCCCGATTGATCCTGATTCTGGCCAATCACATTGGCGATCAGTCGACACTGGAGGCTGCATTGCTTGCGGCCCAAAAAGCTACTAGTAGATAGGTGCTCAGACGCAAACTGCGCAATGTCCGGACGCACAGAAAGGCGCTTTGCTTGAAAGATCATCCTGCACCGGGAAGCAAACCACCCATTGGATGGTTTGCTTGATACGTTTCAATAGATCCACGGCTATTGCATTGCGCACAGCCTGTCGACTTTCCGAGCCAAATCAGTCGTAACCGCCGACCAGACCCCAGGCGTCAAAGTCTCGGTGCAGCGTGTTCGACGCCAGCGTCAACGCTTCTCCGTGACGTTCGATCAATTCCACCCGGCGGGCCGGGTCGCGGGTTGTTTCAATTGCGCCCCAGATCGCAGCCAGTGTTTCAGCCGCATCACGCAGACGGGTCAACGTGTCCGCATCTGCTGCTGCCGATACGATCGCAGAGGCGGATACTTTTCCGACCCCGGCGACAGTATGTGCGCCGCCGCTGGTATAGCCCTCGGGGATATCACCCTTGCAGTTGATCACTTTGCGATAGCGAATAGCCGACAGGATCTGATCGACCGCTTGCTTGGCCCCTTCAACGCGTGAGGTGTGCTCGGTATCCGCTGCCGCATGGGGGAGCAGCTCCAATCGCCCCGGATAGGCGTCGATCAGCGGACGGTAAGGCACCATCGGGCCAAATAGGCTGCCATCCTCTGCGATGAACAGATCGGCATCGATCGCTGCATAGGCCACCTTGCCTGATGCCATCGCATCGTTCAGCGCGTCTGCATCGACAACCTCGCCACGGTCGTAGTTGACCAGAACCGCGCCGTCATTCAGGGCATTCAGAACCGACGCGCCAACAAGCCCCGCATTGGCAAAGACACCATCCGCACCCCTGGCACCAAGGCCGGTATGAGGCGACAACACATCAGCGCCTGCGGCGGCCTCTTCCGGAGTTGCAGCGTAGATGAAACCTTCGCTTTCAATCCACTGACGGTGCCGCGCGCGCGCATGTATGGCGACGGTCATTCCAAAGGCTTTGCCCAGCTTCGCTACTTCGCGGCCGATATTGCCGTAGCCGATCACGCCCAGTCTTTTGCCTTCCAGCTTTTCGGTCGGGTAATCGCGCAGGTGCTTGCCGGTGTCAAAGTCGCCGTCAACAACACGCTTGTGCATCTCATCAACCTTCAAATCAGGCAAAACACGCAACAAAGCCTTCATCGCGGTCTGTGCCGTCGCGCGGCTGTTGAAGCTGGGGGTGTTCATCAACGGGGCAGAACCGCCCGCGCCGTCGCCGCCACCCCAGCAGGCACAGGCCATATTGCCGGTTCCGGCACCAATACGTACGCCGCCTTCGGGGAACGTTGCATTCTCGGGGAAGAAGGTCGCCGCCGCGATGACCGCATCATATTGGTTGCCGCAGCACGCTGCCGTCAGTTCTTCGTGCGTGGATAGGTCTGGCAGATAGAAGAAATGCTGACCAGCAGGCAGATCGGACCCATCCCAGCCACCATAAGTGAAGGTTGCGCCCTGTTCCTCGACATAGGCCTTAACCGCCGAAGCATCCGGCTGCCCGTCCGTGCCAAACTTCAGGCCGACCAGATCCGCGACCAGAATGCGATAGGCGCGGTTCGGGTCATCTTTACGCTGGTCCGCGCCGCATGTTGCTGAGGCTTCAAAAGTGGTGCCTTGCGCGGCCAGTTCCTCTTCCAGCACCACAACCTTGGCACGGTGATAGGCGTAAGAGATGTTGTCCAGCAGACGCACGATATCCTCGGGCTCGCGAATGCCGCCGATCCAGGCGCGATAGTCACCGGGGGTGCCGGGGAAGGCATTTACGTAGCGGGCCGCATCCAGGCCAGGTTCATAGTCGCCATTTGGATGAGTCAGCCCTTCGTAACCCAGCAGCTGCTTCGACCGGGCAATGATGCGCGCGTGAATGGCAGGATCGGTGATGCCGGGATCGTTGACCGCCAGCAGGGTCACCGCCGCGCCCCGTTTCTGAGCATCGCTAACACCGGCAACCAGCAGGTCCTGGCCGGCCAGCCACGTATCGATCTGCGCGCGGTTGGCGGCCGAGCGCTGGTTCATCACCGCAACCGAGCCAAACATCTTTTCGACACGCAACAGGCCATAGGTCGTTTCAGCGAAAGCCAGCGACGAGAATGTGTTGATCACTCCACCCGTCATCCTGTCCGCCGCGGCGTCATAGAACGGGCCAAGACCCACTGTCTTTTCACCGGTCAGCGACTTTTTGGCATCGGTCGGAACAACCAGCTTCAACTGGCGCGCAATCGCCCAGGCCGGGTTCTTCTGGTTGTCTTCAATCAGTTGCATCGCTGCTGGGGTGAACGACGCCAGGAAGTAACCCGAAATCCCACCGATGGCTTTCTGAAACGGGGTGAAAATGTTGCATTTGGCCATGAAGGCCTCGACCACGTCTTGCGGCCAAGGCATCCCACCCAGCATCGAGGTTGCATCAATCATCGCGTGGCGGTTTGCCGGGTCGCGGTCCAACCATTCCAGAAGCGAGGTGACTTCTTCGGTGGTATAGGTCGTGGCCCCGGTGGTTTCGTGCCCAACGCCAACAAACAGGGTGATGCCCATAGCCTCCAGTTCGTCCGCTGAAGGGATCGTGCCTTCAGCGCGCGCAAACACAACCTTGTCTTCGTGCCCATTGAAGGCAAACTGTTGCAGCTCCAGGATCTGTGTGCCCCAGCTTTGGCGAAAGAACCCACCCTTGGTGGCTTCGCCCGATTCCGGGCGCGGGGTGTCGACAAACAGTTTCTGACCATCCAGATTTGGGTTCATCAAGTGCATGATGGCAACGGTAAAACCACTATGGCCGCCGCCAAGGCCCACAGCCATCGGATTTGATTTGGGGAAGCCAAAATATCGATGGATATGGAACATCATGTCCCGCAGGATTGCATCCGCCGGATAGCCACGGTGCATCGAACGGCCGATCTCTGCGGTGGTGAACGGCCCCAGATCGTTACCGTTGTCGTCAAGCTTGCGATAGGTGGCTTCTAACCAACGGTCAAAGTCGAAACGGTTTTTGCGCCCTTCAGCCTCATCTTGAATCACGTCGGTGATGGGCCCCACGCCAAAGAACGGGTTGATTGTCCGAGGCGGAGGTCCGCTCTGTGTCGCTTCGATGGAGATTTTGCGCTGCGCTTCAAGTTCGCTCATGGTCTATCTGTCTCATTTCAACTTCATCCGATTTGCGCACATCGTACGCCCTTGCTCACTATAGGAAACATCAAATTGCGAAGTTTTGGCGCTGCCAAACGTCAAGTTCGCGCCAACATGAACTTTCCGTATTTGTTGAGGAATGAGGCGGAGCTATTGCATCGATAAAAGCATAACATCTGCGGGCTCGAAGCCTATTTTGCGACGCGGGTTTAAGTTCAGCGGATCAATTCACGATAAGGACAGACATCATCCTCAAACGGAACATGGCGCCGGCGGAATTGAGTATCAGGAACGACCGTAGGATCAGCAATCCGGTCCATTCTGAAGTGACGAAAGTCTTTGCGCAACCGGTCCCAGCCCACCAGATACCACAATGGCGGTAGTATGAGCATGGCTTGAGGTTCGACTTCGCGCTGCGTTTTCTGACCTTTGGCGTCATAATAAACAAATCGGACGAACTGCCGCTGAAGAAACGCGGCTTCGAATGCAGGAAGGAGCTCAGGCTCGGTTTTTCTTACATCTGACAAGTCCTTTAACGGTGAAAGCTGGCCAATATGGAGACAATCCAAAAACCTGCGCAGGTCTTTCACTTTTTCTGCCGGTAGCGCCTTTTCGATTTTCGCAAGGCCCGCATCGGCCAGAGCCGAAAAGGGTGTGTTTCCGGCGGCACGTGTTGTTGCGACGCTAATTAACAACGCAAAAACCTCGGACACCGATAGCTTTGCTGTTGTCTGTATAGAGCGTGGATCAAGCTGCAGCCCCCCACCCCGCCCTACATCAGAGTAGATTACATAGCCTTCATCCCGCAGTGCTGAGATATCGCGCAATATTGTTCGGCGCGAGGCTCCGACCTGTTTGGCAAGCGCGTCGACGGTAGATGTGCCATTCCGACGAAGGTTTCGCACGATGGCGTCATGTCTGCTTCGAATGTTCATAGGAGTATTCTAACATCAATAGTGACAAATTTTGTCACCGTTTCATCCTACCAAGGTTTTGGAAACAAAACTAAGGAGATAGCGATATGAAACGGACTGCAGTGAACCCTTGGGATTGGTCGATCAAGCTTGGCTACAACCAGGCTGAGATCATTGACGGGGTGTCACGTCAGGTAATATGTGCGGGACAAACGGCGGTGGACGGGGATGGTAATCCCCAGCACCCGGGCGATATGCGCGCACAGATAAATCTTGCACTCGATAATATGGAAGCCGTTCTCAGCGCGGCAGACATGAACCTGAGCAATGTCATCAAGCTTGGGATCTATGCGACCGACGTTGACCAGGCGCTCAAAAATTTTGACTTGCTGGGAATGCGGTTCGGTCCGCATCAAGTGGCTCCGCCAATGTCGCTCTTGGGTGTGACGCGCCTCGCTATCCCCGGATTGTTGTTCGAAATCGAAGCAACAGCGGCAGCGTGAATTCTGAAACGGCTATGGTGCAACGCCCTGTGGTCGTTTCATCCAGGAATCCCACAAATTTTCTAAGCCTGTGAATTTATAACCACCAGACAAATCATCCCCATCGTATCACAGATAGGCTGATCGTCGTTTGCCTACAGGTGGCAGAGTGATCGCCCCCACACTATCCAATTGGACACTGGTCGCTGTCTGGGCCCCGACAGCACCACCCCACCACCAAAGTCCAAGTGACACGAGCTGGTGTCGCGTGATAGTCTTTGGGTCGGAGGATAGCTTCGTGAAACACTTTACGTATCCAATCCTAATCCTTGCCCTGTCGTTCGGTGCGCATGCAGAAGAACCGCCTGTGTTCAAAGAGGATGAACTTGGTGTTCTAAACCCACAGGACACAGGCCGTGAGATGCTGACCCGCAAAATCGAAATGGGTGTCATCGACTCGGTAACCTGCTCCTTGGGCATTAATGTTACCAAAAACGACAACCATGAGCTTGCAAGAAAGCTAACCCGCAAATGCGCCGAGGCTGGTTACACCAAAGCCATGACGTGGATGAGCCAATTGGAGAACAACGGTCTTGGAGGCGACTATAACCCGGATGCATCTGCCGAATGGGACCGTCGTGCCGCTGAACTCGGGGATCCAGTCGGAAGGTTCAACCACGGCCTAAACCTCATGCGAGGTCACGGCATCAAACAGGATGAGGCATTGGGGCGCAGCTACATAGATCAGGCAGCAAAGGACGGCTTGGCAATTGCGAAAAGGTTACAGAGCGCCGACTATGATCTGGACGAAGTAACGCCCGATGCTGACGAGTGGAAGTACAAGCCCCTGTTCTAAAGTCGGGAAACAGGGCTCATCTCTCTCAAGATCGCGATGAGCCCATGATGGTCTCTAGCGTCGTCCTGAACAGCTGCGCATCGATTGGTTTGTGAAGTAGTGGCAGGCTTGCCGATTTACATTGCTCTGTCAGCTCCGCTGAACGATTGGCTGAGACAATGCAGGCGGGCAAGTTGCCGAACCTTCCGGTCAACGCAACGACCGCATCGGTTCCTGTTTTTCCGTCACTCAATTGAAAATCCGCAACGATCACATCAGGCAAAATATCAATCTCTTGCAACAAGTGGAAAGCTTGGCTTTCGCTATCGCATTCCAGAACGTGTAGACCCCATGCTTCCATGGTCATGCTGAGGGCTCCACGCAGACTTTCGTCGTTTTCGATCAGCAATGCGATTTTCGAGGCCAGTATATTGGATTCTGGTTCGCCGACATCCGCCGGATCTGGTTTCTGTTGAGTTGTAAACTTGGCCGACGGTACGCCAATTGAAAAACCAGTTCCCCGGCCAAGCTCTGAGCGAAGCTGAATAGGATGTTTAAGCAATCCGCAGGCGCGTTCTACAATGGCAAGCCCCAAGCCCATTCCTTCGGCCGCACTCGCGTCGGAGTTCAAGCGCCGAAACTCCTGAAAAACAATATTTTGCTGATCGGTCGCGATCCCGATACCAGTATCCCAAACTTCGATCGAAAAACTATTCCTCTGCCGCCGTACACCTACAAGTACTTTGCCGGTTTCAGTGTAACGGATCGCATTTGACAACAAATTCTGCAGAATTCGACGCAAATAGGTGGCGTCGCTTCTGACCAACGCATCGGTCGCGACGAAACGTAGATCCAGCCCTTTGGCTTGGGCCACCGGCCCGAATGCGTCTTCCATCTGCGAGAAAAGCTCTTTGATTGAAACAGTCGACATGTGGACCGATGCGCGACCAGAATCCAGCTTGGAAATATCGAGCAAGGCTTCGAGAATATGCTCGACGCTGTTTAGCGCGCTTTCGGCCTTAGACGCGACGATACCAGCCTCGGACGGTTCCAATCCACCGCCCAATGCAGCGACATATAGCTTTGCAGCCGACAAAGGTTGCAGCAGATCGTGGCTTGCCGCAGCAACAAAACGGGATTTCGATGCATTTGCACGCTCTGCATCGTTCAACGCATCCGCAAGTTCCATCGTTCGTGAGGCAACGCGCTGCTCCAACAGCTCCTTAGCCTCGTACAAAGCCTGCGCGGACTGTCGTTCGGCGGTTACATCCGTAAACGAAATCACAAAGCCCCGGTCCGGCATTTCCTGGGCAAACACGGAAAGGATTTTTGACCCGCCGCTTTGCATCTGAAACTTTAGCGGAGGCCGGTTGGTCGGACGATTGACCCAGGCCAGCAAGTCGGTGTCTGCCACACCACCTTCCAGGCTGATTGTCGTGCTCAGACGGTCGAAAAGGGATTTGAACCGTGCACCCATCTGAAACTGAAAAATGGGAATGGCCAACAACTCGCTGGCGCGATTGTTCCAGCCAACCAGTCGCAGCTTATTATCGAATATACAGACACCCTGATCGATATGTTCCAAAGTGGCACGGATCAGGCGCGCTTTGTCATCCAAAATGCGGTCCCGCTCTTTGCGCTCAATCCGCATGATATCTGTGACATCGGTTTGCAGAACAACAGTCCCACCATCCGGTGTGCGGTGTTCTGAAACCTGTGACCAGCGATTTCCGCTAAGCCGGACGTTGAATACAACGTGATCATCCGCATGGCGCGCCAACCTGCGCTGTGCCCATTCCTCAGTTGTGACCGTTTCCGGAAGAGACAGATATTTCGATCTGCTGACCAAATCGACATATTCAGTGAAACGCAATCCAGGAAGCAACTGATCCTGGATGTCCGGCATATGAAGTCCGAAACGGCTGTTGCACAAAACCAACTCTTCTTCGAGGTTGAACAGAGCAAATCCTTCTTGCACGGTTTCAATCGCATTGGCTAGGTTTGCCCGTGCAGCCTCGGTTTCTTGATTTGCGGTGGCCAGGCGGGCATTCGAATCGTTCAGCAGCTCTAGCGCCCGTTCCAAGTCGTCTGTGCGGGCGCGCACCTCCTGCTCCAGCATCGCGGCCCTTTGAAACTGTGCATATGCTGCTCCGGATTCGTCCGTGGACTCTTCCACCCGCTTCATCAACGCGGCCACGATCTTCAAGAGTTTTTCGTTTTGACGCGTGAGCGTGTCAGCTGGATTGATGAGGGCCTCAATCATCGCTTATCCTTTGTCCGGGGGATAAATCGCAACTCCGGTCAGTGTCTGATTTACATGGATCGAGTTGTATTGTTCGCCATATGTTGAGAACCCAACAACGTGGTTCTCGCGTAAAACTCGAGAGATCGCCCCTGTCTTTTGCTTCTCCTGAGCCTCCAGACGGCGCAAAATACAATCACAACCCAAAATGGTATCTGGCACCTGATCCCGCGTTAACAGCCCAATCTCTTCCTTGAGATGTTCCACCATATCTCTGGGTTCCGCCAAGGTCAGAACCAAACCTTCGTCAATCGCGGAAAAAAACACCAAATCACCGTTTTCATCGACCCTTTGAATGGATCTTACGTGATGCTGCCCGCCTATCTGTACCACTACAGGATGGGCCGCAAAGGTGAAGGTTGTCAGTTGTTCAGGGTCTTTACCAAGGATGCGGGCATATTCGCGCGCAGCGGGCTCGGCGTTGATTTCCTGAACGATGCGTTTGACGGGGTCGGCCTTTGTCACAACCATGCGTTGGGCGCTGGGGATAAAGTGATCGGTTTTGAACACCTTGATCGGACACCGCGTGCGCAGTTGGCAAAGGACGGCCGCATTTTGCAAGGCCTGCCCATCCGACAGCACAAAGGTGCTATCAAAACGCGTTCCGTCTCCGGCGGACCCACCAAACAGCGGCACAGGGCCTAAGCCAACGGCAAGCTCTGAAGTCAGCGCATCTTCTTTGGTGGACAAACCATCTATCATCAAAAACGTGAACTCATGTCGCCAATCCGGTGCAGCAGTCATCATCTGATTTCGGTTGTCGATCATCTCATTGATGATGTCTTTGGACGAAAAATCATCAAGATCGGGCACCAACACTGTACGGGCTTCGAAATGACTTTGCGGAAATCCAATCGCGACAATCAGATCTTCACTATATCCACAGTCGGCAAGCTCACCTGCTGTGGTGCAGCCAACGACAGGTGCCGGCGCAAACACGGCGCGCGCATCCGAGATCACTGCACCAGCATCGGCGTTGGCGCTTACAAAAAGGATAACCAGCGCAAAAGGGTCACCATCAAACGCGCCCGCCAACACAGACGCTGCATCATCTGTGTCGCAGTGGACGAATTCTGTTCTCACAATACCTGGCGAACGGGTCTGGGCCGTTGCCCACCCGACAGCTTGGTTCATCGAGCCATCCTCCCTAAAAGGCGCGACTTTCTATGAAAGTATGCTGTTAGACCCTATTCTTGCAAGACGCTGGCAAACGAGGCCTTGTTGGCGATCAGCACGGCCTGGGTCCGGCTTTGGACGCCAAGTTTGCGCATTATTGCAGTAACATGTGCCTTTACAGTCGTTTCAGCAATCGAAAGATCGTATGCGATCTGCTTGTTCAGTTTGCCTTCGCAGATCAACTGCAGTATCCGAGACTGCTGGTTCGTTAAGGTCATCAACTTGCTTACTGCAGCGCTGTGTTCGCTATCTTCATCCGCGTTAATCAGCACACATCCATCGGGAACGAAGACGCCTCCGGTTTGGACGGTTTCAATTGCGGCGCGAAAGATTTCTCGCTGACTGTGCTTGGGAACGTAGCCCGACGCTCCGGCATTTATGACCTGACTGATAACCCGATTCTCTGAGAGCGAAGACACCACGATAACCGGGGCATTCGCGACAGATTTGAGGCGTATCAGCCCTTCAAGCCCATCTACATCCGGCAAGTTCAGATCCAGCATCACCGCGTCAGGCCTAAACCCTTTCGCGATCAGCTCGATTGCGTCTTCAAGCCGATCTGCTGTGTGGATTTCGCCAATCCGCGCAACACTTTGCAACGTCATGGACAACGCGTCGCAAAACAGCGGATGGTCGTCTACGATTAGAACCTTCTCAAAATCGTTTTCTCTAGTCGCTTCAGCAAGCATGTATTCTGGCCTCTGCAATCAAATTGCCCCAACCTGACCAATCCTAGCAAGTCGACCGGACCCCGCCTACTGTCGGAAAGTCGTACATGCGTTAAAAAACGCGCGCCAAACCTGACGCGCGTTTTTCTTCCACTTGGCCAGCAGTTCAGTTTGCTGAGGCAAGTTCCTTCGGCAGACGGAACGTCCACAAGGTACCGCCCTGGTTCAGGTAGTTGACCTTCTTGGCTACTTCACCGCCCCAAAGCGGAACCGCACCGCCCCAGCCGGAGATGATCGAGACATACTGCTCGCCATCCTGTTCCCAGGTCACAGGCTGACCGACGATGCCGGAACCGGTCTGGAACGACCACAGTTTCTCGCCGGTCTCGTCATCCAGCGCGATGAATTCGCCCTCGGGGGTGCCGAAGAAGACAAGCCCACCAGCCGTGGTCATCACGCCCGACCACAGCGGAGCGTCGTTCTTGTATTCCCACTTCCACTCACCGGTATCGGGGTCGATGGCCTTGAGCGAGCCGATGTGATCTTCGTAGTTCGGCTTGATGGTAAAGCCCGCACCCAGATAGGCGGCACCCTTCTTGTAGGTGATCGGCTCATTCCAGATATCCATGCCCCATTCGTTCGAAGGCACATAGAAATTGCCGGTGTTCTGCGAGAAGGCCATCGGCATCCAGTTCTTGCCGCCCAGGAAGGACGGCGAGGCAAAGATCACCTCACCCTTTTTGCCATCAGCGGCCGCGGCCGGATCACCAGGGCGGTTGTTTTCGACAAAGATTGGTCGACCCGTTTCATCAATACCGTCGGCCCATGAGATGTCCTTGACGAAAGGTGTAGCCGAGACAAAGGCGCCATCTTCACGGTTCAAAACATAGAAGTACCCGTTCCGGTCGGCGGTTGCGAACCGCTTGTTTCCCTCGCGATCGGTATAGGCAACTACTTCGTTCACACCGTCATAGTCCCAGCCTTCACGCGGGGTAGTCTGGAAATGCCACTTGATCTCGCCGGTTTTCGGGTCGATCCCGATGCGGCTGGCGGCATAGAGGTTGTCGCCCTTGTTGCCTTCAGTCGGGGTACCCGCATCGCGCAACCAGCTGTTCCAGGGGGCCGGGTTACCGGCACCAAAGACCAGCGTATCGGTGTCGGCGTCATAAGACCCGCCAAGCCATGTCGCGCCGCCCCCGGTTTTCCACATGTCACCAGGCCAGGTTGCGTTCAGCTCACCCGTCATGGTGCTTTCTTCGCCATTCAGCGTGCCCATGTGGCCTTCGATCACCGGGCGTTCCCAGACCAGATCGCCAGTATTGACGTCCCGCGCCTGGACCGCACCAACGATGCCGAACTCACCGCCCGAGTTGCCGGTGATGACCAGACCATCAACGATCAGCGGAGCAGCGGTATAAGAATAGCCTGCCTTATAGTCGGCAATCTTGTCGCGCCAGACCACGTCGCCCGTGTCCTTGTTCAGCGCTACGATCCGTGCGTCCAGCGTGCCGAAAATGACCTTGTCGCCATAGATGGCAGCACCCCGGTTGACCACGTCACAGCAGGGCAGAATGCCTTCGGGCAGGCGCGCATCGTATTGCCAGACCTCTTTGCCGGTCTCCAGATCAATCGCATAGAGGCGTGAATAGGACCCGGTGATGTACATCATCCCGTCATAGATCAGCGGCTGGGTTTCCTGACCGCGCTGCTTTTCTCCGCCAAGACTGAAGGCCCAAGCCGGAAGCAGGTTCTTGACGTTGTCCTTGTTCAGCATGTCCAGCGGGCTGTAGCGCTGTAGGTGACGTCCCATGCCATTCGTAACGATTTGATTGGTAATCGTTTGGTCATTGGCCAGATCGTCTTCGGTAACTTCTGCATAGGCTGCGCTCGTCGCGATGACGCTTGCAACCGCCGCCATGATAAACCGGCTCATCGGTATCCTCCCTAGACTTGTGTCTTTCCTCCACGCCGAATCTCCGACGCGTCGGAATTGTTGGCGAGTGTATTATTCGCGGACCGGACCATGAGCGAAATTGCACAATGGTCGTAGGGGGCAACCGCCGGATTTCAACTAGATTGACGCAACTTTTTTGTCAGGAGGCTACAGTGTCGAGGTTCATTCCGTTCATACTGATCAGCGTTTTGGGATTTGAAACAAGTGCGTCCGCCGCGCCGTTGGACGGACAAAAACAAATCTACGCGCTGGACAGCTCAGATCATAAGATACTGATCGGTCGCCTAAATTTCATGGAGTCTGAAGGGGCTGTTTCATACACGATCGATTTGAGTTCCGGCCCTTTTGCCGAGCACTTCTTATCGATGCGCCCGTTTCGATGTCTGGAGGGGCCAGAAAAGCACTGGTGTCACGTCCCCTACCCCTACACCTTGCGACGTCAGGTGTCGCAAAACGATCTGACAGATCTGGAATACGATCTTCTGTTCATCCACAAGGGGGCCACCGAGTACGGGATCGATATGTGGAACGGTGTCTACTACCAACTGCGCATTGACGGCGACCACCTTGTCGGCACCCTGCATGAAATGGATATGGGCCTGCTGTCAGCGCCACCCGAAGACGGAAATCTAAGACCTGTTTCAGAACAGGATATTCACGTATCCGATGCGGATAGTCATTGGCTGCCCCAGCTAATAATCGAATGACGTTTAGAACAGCGGTGCATACTTCCATTCATCCGCATCAGGCGTGACCTCGTTTGGATCATAGCCCGACTCCTGAAGACGCTTTGCAATTTTAAGCCCGTCCTGCGCTGCGCTATCTACATAGTCACGGCCCAACCGTTCATCCTGTGGCACACCGTGCCCGCGCAGTAGATTGAGCCCGTAGTTGAACTTGCCAACCGGATCTCCAAGATCTGCGGCGCGCTTATCCCACGCGGCGGCCGCGTCCGGGTCGTATTCCGCACCAAGACCGTTGTTGTCCAATTGGCTCATCCAAGTCATCGCGCCTGTATATCCCGCTTCGGCACAGCTTCTAAAAAGTGTGCGGGCCATTTCATGCCGACCAGACTTGGTGATGTAATAGCCGGTGGCGCAGGTGGTCATGTCTGTCACACCGTTTTCAATATTACTCATAACACGGCCAAAGCCGGTGTCTTGGGGATTAAGTGTCCCAAATTCATCCTCGACGGTCTGCGCCGTGACAGACGTGCCGAAAAACAGCAGGCAGTAAGCAATGCGGATCATGATCAAACCCTCCGATTGAAGATAAGACTATCGCATTGGGTGGTGTATTTCATCCCTGCTATGGTCGTATATGGGTTATCGCCCCGGTCGTTTCATTCCACGTGCCGGGTCGTAACCCCAAAGTGCGAAGCCCAAAAAGACAATGCCAGCGAGGATCGTCCAACCCAAAGCGGCAAGATTGAGCTGCCCGTAAAGCGCGAAACGAATTAGCTCTACCGCATGAGTAAACGGATTGAGGGAACAGATATCTCTCAGCAGACGCGAACTTTCCGCCATCTTCCACAATGGATACAGAGCCGAAGACAGGAAGAACATCGGGAAGATGACAAAATTCATCACTCCCGCAAAATTCTCAAGCTGCCGGATGGTCGAAGATAATGCCATCCCCAACGCACCCAGCATAAGCCCGGCGATGATAAGCGCAGGCAACACATAGAAATACCCGATAATCGGCATGTCGATTCCATATATCGCTGCAACAGCGAGAAAGGTGTAAACCTGCAGAATGGAAATTGATGTGCTGGCCAGCAAACGGCAGAATAATAGCCACCACCGAGGCAAGGGGCTGGTCAATAGCAACCGCATCGAACCCATCTCGCGATCGTAAACAAGGCTGAGTGAGCTTTGCATCCCGTTGAACAGCATGATCATCCCGCACAGGCCTGGTACGATGTATATCTCATAAGTAATATATGTCTGATAGGGTGGTATGATCGACAAACCCAAAGCCGCGCGGAACCCGGCTGCGAATACGATCAGCCAGACCAATGGGCGCACCAGAGCTGCAATGAACCGGCTGCGTTGCCTCACGAAACGCAACGCCTCGCGGATCAATATCGCGTGCAAAGCAACAAAGGCGCCTTTCATTCGGTTGATCCAGTCATGGACAGAAACACCTGTTGCAATGGCTTTGCCCCTGTCACATCCCGACAGATCCCCTGATGCAACAACTGCCCCCGGTGAAGCACCGCGATCTGATCATCGGGTTCGATCTCATCGGTTAAATGGGTGGCCCAGAGCACGGTCAGACCACTACGCGCCGACAGCTCATGAACCTGCGACGTAATCGAACTGCGTGCCGCCGCATCCAGACCCACGGTTGGTTCATCCAGCAGCAGGACCGAGGGCTCATGTATCAGGCACCGGGCGATTTCCAAGCGTCGGCGATGCCCACCGTTCAGATCGCGCGCCCGTTCGTCCATACGTTCGCGCATATCCAGCCGTTCCAGAGCATCAATAATCCGCGCCTGAGCCTTGTGGCCTGAAAGCCCGTGAAGCGCAGCAAAGTAACTGAGGTTTCTATGGACGGTCAGATCCAAATCCAAGGTAGGCTGTTGAAACACCACACCGATCTGCGCAAGGGCTTCGCGAGGCTGTCGGGACATATCGAACCCCGCAATCTCAATGATGCCCTGTGCAGTGGTAAACAAACGGGTCAGCAGGGAAAAAAGTGTGGATTTACCTGCGCCATTGGGCCCCAAAAGCGCGCAAAACGCGCCCTGTGGAACGTGAAAACTCACGTCGTCAAGGGCACGCTTTTCGCCATAGTCATAGCTGACATTCCGGACTGAAAGCCCTGTCACTTAATGGTAATCTCCAGCCGTTGTGTTTCGCCCGTGCTACCCGGCACCTTCAGATAGTAACTGCCTGGTTTGATGGCGACAAAGCCTATTTCCATCTCGCCCGCCTCATCGAACTCGATTGAATCGACACCCAGTGGTCGGATTTCCAGCCCTTCGACCACAATCTCATCCACCCAGATTGCGCGAAAAAACTCTGGCCCGACAATGGCAAGTTCCTGACTGCCATCGCCTTGAATTTCGAACTCATAATAGGTGCCGGACTTCAACTCCCAAGGCGCTTCAGACAATGGGACGCCAGCAGACAAGGTGATTGGCGGCAGGTCCTCTTTATTTTTGGCTGACAGCAAACCCGCGAGGCCAAACCCATCATCATCGTCGTCATCATCTGCCAAAGCCGCCGTCGGCACAGCCAAAGCCAGCATCGCGACCAGCGTTGTTAGTCGAACCATCTTATATCTCCCTGTTTTGCTCAATTGGTTGGGCGGAAAGCCGCGCCCCACGGGAACCGGCCGACCTTGATCGTCTTGATCGGTTCGCGTTTGGCAACGTCGATCACAGTCACGTCGCCTGACACGCCGTTGGTGGTGAACAACAGCGATTTGTCCGCGTTGAAATCCATATGCCAAACCCTGCGCCCGACCAGAATGTAGTCTTCCACTTCGTAGGTTTCGGCATTCACCGCCGCCACGTGGTTCGACGGCCCAAGGGCGACAAAGGCGATCTCATCATCGTTCGACAGCTCGAATCCGACGGGTTGCACCCTGTCAGGGTGTACACCTTCAACCTCAAACTCGATCTTGGCTTTTTCCGTCTGCGAGGCGACATCAAACACTGTGATCGTGCCTCCGATCTCGGAACTCACCCACAGCTCGGCGCCATCCTTCAGGAATTCCGCGTGGCGCGGGCGCGAATCGACCAACGTGTTGGCAAACAACTCACGCGTTTCCGTGTCGATCCAATGTGCCATATTCGTCGTCTCGGACGTGGTAATGGCAATCTTCCCATCCGGTGAGACGGCCATACCCTCTGGCTCAATCCCAACATCAATCTGGGCGATCACTTCGCGCGACTCGGTGTCAACAACAGTTGTTATCGCGTCATCTTCGTTAGCAATGTACAAATGCCGATCATTGGGATGCAGCACGAATTGTTCCGGGTCTTCACCCGATGGTAAATCATGCAAGATTTCGCCGGTCTCAGGGTCCATAACCTGCACGGCATCGCTGTCGGATGCGCAGATATAGAGGACCGAGTAATCCTTTGAGAACGTAATGCCCCGCGGGCGCTCTCCCGTCTCGATGGTTCTGATCACCTCAAGTGTTTCAATATCGATTACACTCAGCGTGTCGTCTTTCTCGTTGCTTATCCAAATCTCATCCGCAGCCGCCGGAGCACAAAGCGCGGTTGCTGCCAAAAGTGCTGCTAGTCTCATCCGTGTCACTCCTTGAATGCCTGGCATTGGCTTTCGGCTTGATCGATACCCAACGTGTCCAACTCGGTACGTTGGTGCAAAAATCCTTCAAGCGGGGCCATCGCCACCACGGCCCGATCCGTCACCAGAGGGATCGGTTGGCGCAACTGACCATTCCAATGGCGAAAATTCATCGCACGGCCCTTGAAACCCGCCAGTTCGAAATCGTCCGACAGAATGTACGCCCGCAATGTTTCCGGATCGTCAGAATTGGTGCGCGTGACGGCTTCGCCCAAAGACCGGTATGCAGCCCAGGCGGCGTAGTCCTTCGGCCTCATTGCCCGGCCGGACTGGTCAAAGAACCGATTTTGCATCTGCGCCGCACCCCATTGTTCAACCACCCGAGACCATGTGACGGGCTGCAAACCTTCGGATCCGGCCACGGGCCGTGCCTCCCATGTATTGAATGCGATGTAACGGCCGAAATCATCCAATTCATCCGCGACCAACAAAACGTCGTAATCGCCAAAATCCTGGGTAAACAATGGCACTTCTTGCGCGGCGTTGCGGCGCAGATCGGCGTCAAAAACCCATGTTTTCTCTGCTTTTAGATCCAGCCGAAACTTCTCAAGCGAACGTTTGATCGCGGCTGCAAATGCCTGATCACCCGGACGTACCCCGGACACCAGTACCAGCCTCTGCCACCGGCGCTTAACCAGAAACTGTGCCAGCGCATCGGTTCTCATGACATTTGAGGGCAACGTATGCAGCAGATTGGCTCGGCATGCCTCATCCCGGATCGACAACTCGGGGGCAGAAGCGTTGAACAAAACGGCCGCTGCCGCCTCGGGCAAATCCGCAACCTCAAGCTGCGCCTGAGCAGGAGCGTCCAGAATCAAATAAGGTGTTCTGCTCAGGGCCTGCCGTGCGGCGGCCAGCCAGTCACCATCCTCGGGCACGGTTTGGACATCCAGAGTGTATTTGTGACCCAGAAACTTTGCCGTTGTCAGATTGTCTGCAAGCCCTAGCTCGGCCCCGGATACACCCAGATCTTCCGGCAAAGGGTCCAGATTGGACAGAACCGGCGGTCTGGCTGTCTGAAGCTGCAGATATGTGACCGAGATTTCCAGCTCGGCCATGGCCATACCGGGCAGCAGGGTTAACACCGCGAAAACACGGAATATCCTGAACATGTATGGGCCTCCTCCCTATCGGCCAGACTAAAGCAGGCCGCACCCCCGAGCGCCTATTGGACCTTAGTCGAAAATCAGCGCGGATGTGCAACCAAGGTCGAATTTCGCGGTGATTCTGCTTGGGCTATGACCGGAGAAAGCATCAGAAGGAGGAGAAGATGCGTCTTGGATTTTATGGTGCAGTGCTGGGCGCTATCACCGCCGGAGGCATGGCGCTGGCCCATGGCGACGTCGCGCCGCAACCGGTGAACACGGATATTCTGCCCGACGTGAGCGAAGAGTGGCTAATCGAAAACCCCTATCGCGATCAGGGGGAAGAGGTTTGGCAAGCGGCCATCGAAATCGGAGACTCGGGCTACAACCAGAACTGTGCCCGGTGCCATGGGCTGGGCGGTGTCTCGGGCGGGCTGGCCCCGGACCTGCGCTATCTCGAAGCCGAAGAATATGGCGACGAATGGTATATCGAGCGCTTCCGCGAAGGCTATACACAGAACGGCATTACCAAAATGCCCGCTTTCGGAGATCTGCTGGGTCAAAAAGCGGCCTGGGCGATCCGGACCTATATTGAAACCCGTCCCGATGACGGTGCCTTGGATGATCATTCCGAACGGCTTAAAGAAATCAGGGATATCCTCGCCGGAATGGCGGATGGTGGCGATGCAGATGCAAGCGCATTGCAGGCAGAGCTAGACGAGATTGCCAGTTCGATCGAAACAGGATCGGGCGCGCCGGTTGCAGACAGTGTCGCCTTGCGCGCCGCTATTCTGATCTCGGGTGACAGCCCTGATTTCGCAGAGGCCGCCGAACAACTGACTATCGGATTGTCTGCAGCGCAATAGCACGGCAGACTGAGGCACATGTTCAAATCGCTCTTCTTATTCTCCCTGTTAGCTGCCGCCCTTTCAACCGGGTCGGCTCTGGCCAGATGCGAAGATCATGTGCCTCAACCTAAACCTCAAAATGCCAGTCGGGATATTGTCGGCGCCGATCTCGATACCATTGTCGAGCGCGGCTATATCGACTTTGCCGCCTACGAGGACTTCCCCCCCTGGTCGTTTGAAAAAGAAGGCAAGATACAGGGCGTAGATATCGAAATCGGGAAGCTGATCGCCGAGGATCTGGGGGTCGAACCAAGGTTTAATCTGGTTGCCGCTGGGGAAAACCTCGAAGCCGATTTGCGCAACTGGATCTGGAAAGGCCCGCTGATCAATGGTCGCGTGGCCAATGTGATGCTGCATATCCCCTATGACAGTGAATTCGCCTGCCGCGTTGAGCAGGTTGTCTTTACCGGGCAATATCACGACGAAGAGATCGCCATCGCGTATCGCCGCGATGCCTACCCCGAAAACCCCCCGGTCCCGGCCTATTTCCGGTTTGACACGGTGGCCGTGGAAAACGACTCGATTGCGGATTTCTACCTGTCATCTTTTCCGGGTGGCCAGCTTTCACAAAATCTGCGCAGGTTCCCAACCGCAGAACAGGCGATGGCCGCCCTGGCCCAGGGGGAAACGATGGCGGCCATGGGCCCACGCGCGCAACTGGAGGCCGGGCTTACGCAGGATCTGGACATCCATACACCCCCGCTGCCGGGTTTTGCTGTCAGCACCTGGACCAGCGGCGTCGCCGTTCATTTTGCCTATCGCGGTCTCAGCTACGCGATCGATGACGCCATATATGCTGCTTTGCAAGATGGGCGAATCCAAAAGATCTTTGAAACCCATGGCCTAACCCACACCCCTCCGAAACTTCGCTGACTACTCCCAAGGTCGAATAGGCAGCACGCCAATCACCGCGTAGCGTAGCAGGAAATTTGGAGGGAGTGACATGGAGCTACAGGATAGCCGCGTCATAGCAGCACCAAGGTCCAAAGTCTGGGATGCGTTGTTGTCTGCAGAAGTACTGAAAGATTGCGTACCGGGCTGCAAAGAAATGTCAGGCACGGCCGCTGACGGTTTTGAAGCAACCGTGGTGCAGAAGGTCGGGCCGGTCAAAGCCACCTTCAAAGGCTCGGTCACATTGTCTGACATGGTCGATCAGCAAAGCGTCAAGCTATCAGGTGAGGGCAAAGGCGGTGCGGCGGGGTTCGCCAAGGGTTCTGCCGATGTCACCCTGTCCGACACACCGGAAGGGACGTTGTTGGCCTATAGTGTTGATGCCCGGGTGGGTGGCAAGCTGGCGCAACTGGGTGGCCGGATCATCGACGGTGTGGCCAAGAAGATGGCCGACCAGTTCTTCGAGAATTTCCAGGGCGCGGTCGAAGTCGAACCGGTTGCTGCGAAAGATGAGGCCACGGCAGAGCCGATTGAGCCAGTTCAAGAGACAGAAGAAAAGAAAGGCTGGCTCAAACGCGTTCTGGGCGTTTGAGCAGAGAGTTTTAGGGAGGATGTTATGGCCGAGATTTCAATGACTGTGAACGGTAAGGCCGTGAGTGGCGATGTAGAGGGTCGGACGTTATTGTCTGGTTTTTTGCGGGATCATTTGAGTTTGACTGGGACGCATGTTGGGTGTGACACGGCGCAATGTGGGGCCTGTGTTGTGCATGTGAACGGTGAGGCGGTGAAGTCTTGCAACATGCTGGCAGTTGAGGCGGATGGGGCTGAGGTTGGCACGATTGAAGGCCAGTCCA
>NZ_JBQFNM010000007.1:0-222875 GCF_056532675.1 Ruegeria sp. I1
CAATCTCTTCCGGCTTTGGTCGCTTGTTGGCCATGTGTCTCCTCCGTTTTCCTAAACATAGCGGAAGACCACTTCAGTGGGGGAGGATCACACCTCCAACACCCAGCCAAACTTGGAATTCACGCTATGGCATCGGTCGGATCGACGCTGCCAAGGCAATCGAAGAAACACAGCGGCGCATCGGCACTCCCCTAGTCGCCTCTGTGAAAAAGCCGAGAGCCAAGCGGTTGAAGAAAAAAGTCTAGAACCAGAACCACTCGCCTTCGGCAGCTGAAAGTTCTATGCTTTATGCGAATGAGGCGCTAGCGGGTAGTAGGATTCATGGGAGGTTTAAAAATTCAGGTAAACCGGTACAGCAAAATAAGCGGGATTGCCGAAGCCAGTCTCGAAAAGCTGGAACCAAACAGGCTGAGGGCAATAATTAAAGTTAATGTCCTAGGCTATGTTCCTGACAATGTGGAGGTGCGTCAAAGGATTGACAATGAAATGTTCACCGCCGAGTTCAATTCAAACCTTCTGGGTCAACTTGAAAGAGATGATCAAGTCATATCAGTCGCCGTTTCTGAGAAACTTGACATCATCAAATAGGTTTCTTCTGGCAAACACTAGTTGAGATGGTCCCCACTGCTCGTCTTTGTTTACACTTCATGCCGTCATTGAGAGTATTTCAGCGAGCCAATTTCCCAATTCATTGGTCAGTAAAAGTGATGGGTCCCGTTATCGTTACGGTCATACGCGGCCCAGAGCCGACCTTGAGCGACGGCGTCCGATGCTGCGATTGCAGCCCGCTTTCCGGACGTTCGCTGCGAAAGCAAAATACACGCAGGTCGAATTAGCGAAACGCGATCAAATCTGCCGTTGAAACGCAGCATAGCAAAGTCCGCCTTCGAACCTGGAGTTCGAATACGGAGATGTTGTTTCAAAAGATTGATTGAAACTGTCTGCTAATCCGAAATGAAGGTTCTCGATGTGAAAGAGCAGGCGGAGGCACTGGGGCTTCGGTCCCGGAGACGGGAACGCCCGGGTGGACGCGTGACAGGTGGTAAGTTCTTTGACCGCGGACACATCCATCATTTGCTCGGCAATCCGATCTATGCTGGCCGTATCCGACACAAGGGTCAGGTTTATAAGGGGCAGCATCCTGCCATCATCGACCCGGTAGTGTGGGAGCGGGTGCAGCAGCTGCTGAAAGATGGCGCAGTAAGGGAGCGCGGCGTTAAGCAGAAAGCAAAGCGATCAGCACTGGCCGGAAAGCTCTATGATGAGACCGGAGATCGGCTGACGCCCAGCCATAGTCGCAAAAATGGAAAGCGGTTGGGGTACTATATCTCTGGTCGTCTTGTGACGGATCGCAGTCAGAAGCATCCTGATGCGTGGCGGCTGCCGGCAGAGCAGCTTGAATGCCTCTTAGCTGAAGTGGTCAGACAACATCTGAGCCGACCGCACGAAGTGACATCTTTGGTTCGTGATATGTCAGCGGTCGAAATTGCTTCAGCAGCGGAGCGTCTCAGAGATTGCCAGTCCGTCAGGACATGCCTCGGCCTGATTGCGCGGGCAGATCTGCGACAGGGGTCCCTGAATGTGCAGCTGGATCTCCAGGCACTGGCCGGGATGATCGAGTGCAGGGCGGATCAGGTTGATGCCGAGGAGCTAACGATCGAAGCTCCATTCCAGATGCGCCGCAGAGGTGTGGAGCTGAAACTACATCTTGGCAATGCACCGCCTGAAATCGATCGAACACTTGTCCGCAACATCATCAAGGCGCGCCATTGGTTGGCGATGATAATAGATGGCAGAACGTTCTCAGAAATCGCGGAAGAAGAGGGCACGTCAAAACGCCGAGTGCAGGACGTTATCGATCTCGCCATGCTGGCGCCCGATGTTCTGGATGCCATCGCTGCTGGCGAACAACCTGATGGCCTGACCACGGATTACCTGATCAAGTCGGGCTTTCCGGCGATCTGGTCAGAACAGCACAAGCAGTTCGCTGCGCTCTGATTTACAGACTCTCCCAAAGTCACCAAACTCGTACCGTCGGAATCGTGAACTGAGACTGCGGCCGGAAATCGGCTATTGTTGCGCTCACCTTCGCGTCTCAGCTCAAATCATCAAGAACTAAGTCACTGAAAATTAGACACAATCTGCGACCGATTAGTCAGTGTGTGATTTAATGGAAAACCATGGCTGTGCACGCAGTTTCGAGCTATCCAATCTCGCGCAGAATTCCCTGTTAACAGGGAAAATACAGGGAAAACTCATAGATTTGGGTCAATTTCGGCGTATTGGAGCTCGAAGTTACTCGTAAAAACAGTCTCTTGTGTGGAATTTCCTTAGATCGGTTAACAGGGAATTTTTTTTCTTACGATCAGGGAATTTCTTGAGGCCAACAGGGAAGAAGAAAGGGGGAACGGGTCAATTATAAACTGATCTGAATGTCGGAAGCAGACACTCCTAAAAATGTAGCGAAGGGCTGCTAAGAGCCCATTCCAACTTATTCTGCGGAAGGTACGAACGACGACAGCATTCTGATTGCCGCCATACGTTTTGCTTTGCACAGCGAGCCTGTGAAGCCCAATGTCGTTCACAGCATTTAGAGCTCTGAGATATCCACAAAGACCCGATAGTCTGCGATCTTGCCATCACGAACGCCAAGATGTGCAGCGAATGGCACCTCATGCTCTGACTGGTCATGCCGCGTGTAATGAACCGTGCCGTCACAGATCGCGGTATCGCCGCTAGACCAAACACGGCTGATGGTGTGACGCATTGCCTTAATCGTCGTAAAGAACGCGGCGTTGCTGTCTTTGACGACCTCGCGACCCGTGATCGGCTCAAAGTTCCCGAGTTGAAACTTCACATCGTCAGTTACATGGTCGACGACACCTTGGGCATTCAACGCGTCAACGGCTGTGTAAAGCGAGGTGATCAGCGGCGAGTATTCGGAGGTGTTCTTGGCTGTTCGTATCATTGGGTTTTCCTTCCCTTGAGTGAGTGGGATGTCAGATTCAATCCGGACAGCGGCGTGCGCTAGCGGCAAACCAGGCACGTGGAGTGGACAAATGACCGTTTGTAATTGCCAAACCGGCGAAGATTAGGACGAGTGCTGCGACAAAGGCTGGCGAGATGGTTTCCCCAAAGGTGATCGCGCCAAAGAAGATGCCGGAAAGCGTCGCGAAGTACCCGACCTGAGAGAACTCCACGCCATCCGTGCGCCTCTGAACTTCGAAGGTCAGTGCGTAACTGATTGCAGTGATCAAGCCGACCCCGCCAATCGCGGCAAAGGCTTTGGGTTCAATCGATGAACTTTCAGTCAGTTGCCCAGTCATTACAAGTCCCGCGCCAATCATGACCAGTTGGAGAAAGAGCGTTCCGGCCGCGAGTGTCATTGGGTCTGCACCGCTCGGGTAGGCTCGGCTGCGGAATACATTGCCCGATGCAAGGACCAAAGGTCCGGCAAGGGCAAGAATGATCCAGACTGGTTCGACGTTCGACGTATCCAAGCCGCGCAAGGTGGCAAGGCTGATCCCAGTGAGGCCGACCAGAATTCCTAAAAGACGATGAACTGGCAACATTCGCCGCTCAGCTATCGCCGTAATTGCAAAGGTGAACATCGGGGAAAGCGTCACCAGCGCCGCGTAGAACCCGGTCGTGACATGCCCAAGGACAACGTATCCGATCAGGCCCGGAAGGCTTATGCCGAGCAACCCTGCGCCTAGATAGTAGACCATGAAACGCGGGGCTGTTGGCGGTGCGGTGCGTTTGGCAAGGAGCACGCCAAACAAAACAGCACTGGCCACGAACACTTGCCAAAACAGCGCGACATGAGGCGGCACCCCTGCCAAGGCCACGAACTTGGACAGCATAAAGCTCACACCGACAAGGACTCCAATGAGAATGATCAGGACAGTAGGCGGCGCGGATCGAACGAAGCTAGGCATCACGCGGCTCCTTTCATGGAGGCTGCAAGCGCATAGAGCGACATTGGTCCGATTGGGATAATCCCGCTCGGGTTGATGTGCCGATGGCTCTTGAAATAGTGCGCGCGAATGTGCGGCAGATCGACGGTGTCCGCTACGCCTGGGAGTGAAGCGATCTCAGCCAGGTAGCAAGAGAGTGCGGGATAATCGGCAATGCGGGCACGGTCGATCTTGAAGTGGGTCACATAGACCGGATCGAAGCGCAGCAAGGTCGGGAACAGCTTGAGGTCGACCTCGGTGAGCTGATTGCCCGCCAGAAACGTTCGATCCGCAAGTAGGCGCTCCAGATCGTCCAGGGTGTCGAATACTCGAGTGACAGCATCGCAATAAGCATCCTGGCTTGTCGCGAAGCCGGCGCGATAGACGCCGTTTCGAAACGGCTCTTGGATCAGATCGGCCATACGATCGATTTCTGGACGAAGCCCTTCGGGGTAAAGATCGGGGCCAGTTGGATCCGGGAACGCCTGGTTGAGCATCCGCATGATGTCAGCGGACTCTGTGCTGACGATCTTGCCGCTGTCACGGTCGAACAAAACGGGCACTGTGATGGCACCGGTGTAATCAGGGGCGGCGCGCTGATAGATTTCGTAAAGATACCGGGCACGGGGTACACCATGTGCCGGATCGAAAGCCTGCTGGTCGATCACCCAGCCGTTTTCGGAGGAGATTGGATCCATCCAGGTGATGCTGATGGCATCCCGTAGGCCTTTGAGCGACAGCACCAGATCGACGCCGTGACACCAAGGGCAGGCCTTGGACAAATAAAGGTGATACCGGCCTTGCTCTGCTGGAAACTCCGCATTCTTGTCGTTCTCAATCCAGCTACGGAACCGGCTCGGCTGTCGCTCGAAGCGTCCATCTGTTTGAGTTGGCTTGTCGCGTAGAATTCCGTTGATCAGCATCTTGGCCATTGGTCTCTCCGATATCTGTCGTGTTGAGCGAGAGGTAAGTGGTTTCCAGAAGCGTGATAATTGGCTATCTGGAATACACATAGGTGAGAAAAAGTTGACCAAAGGAGCCAACCATGACCGAGATTGGCGCGATACCTGTGTTTGTCGCCGTGGCTGAGAATGGTAGCTTTGCCGCCGCTGCGCGAAAGCTGGGCATCACGAAATCCGCTGTGAGCAAACGCGTTGGCGGGCTCGAGGCCCATCTCGGCGCGCAGCTCTTCCACCGCTCAACTCGCAGCATCTCTCTGACGGAAGCCGGAGAGATTTATCTGGCGCATGCCATCCAAGCGCTCGGATCAGCGCAAGAAGCCGAAGACGCGGTTGCTGCGTTGCAAGGAGACCCGATCGGGCACCTCAAAGTCAGCGCACCGATGTCATTCGGTCAACTCCATGTCGCCCCTGCGATACCGGAGTTTCTTCGCCTGCACCTTGGTATCACCTTGGAATTGTCGATGGATGACCGATTTGTTGACCTGGTAGACTCGGGCATGGACCTGGCTCTGCGCGCGGGCTCTCTGCCTGACTCCGCACTTATTGCGCGCAAACTTGCTCCTATTCACAGCGTGATTGTAGCCGCTCCCGCGTATCTGGATCGCGCCGGTGCACCTCTTCATCCCCAGGACCTCATGGATCATGACTGCTTGCACTACGCCTATTCCCGCGATCCCCTGGAATGGAAGTTCATCGGCGATGATGGTGAGATCGCGGTCCGGACCAAGGGCCGGTTTCGAGTTAACAACAGCGAGGCGCTCTGCACCACGTTGGTCGCCGGTCTCGGAATAGGCCGCCTTCCAACCTTCATCGCCGGCGCCCACTTGGCCGTGGGACGGCTTCAACGGGTGTTGCCGGACTTCTTGATGCCCGAACAGGCGCTCTACGCGGTTTTTCCTGAACGCCAGCATGTTCCGGCAAAGGTAAGGGCTTTCGTCGAGTACTTTGCCAACTATGTGGG
This sequence comes from Ruegeria sp. I1, assembly GCF_056532675.1. Lineage (NCBI taxonomy): Bacteria > Pseudomonadati > Pseudomonadota > Alphaproteobacteria > Rhodobacterales > Roseobacteraceae > Ruegeria > Ruegeria sp. I1. Next base: position 5,880 of record NZ_JBQFNM010000007.1, read on the forward strand.
GAAGAAGACGCCTTACTGGGATAATGAGGCCGGGGTTACTTCGGAGAGCTAACCAACCCGCGCACGAACATGTCGATCGCTTCATTGCGCATGCCGTTATGACGCTTTGCAGGAATGCTGAACAACCCTTTGTGCAAGATCATTCCGTCGGTCAGAGCGGCGATAGCACGACCAAGCTGCTTGGCGTCCGCGTTCCCTCGAATTTGTTCCACTTCTTGCAGGTGCTTGATCTGACCGGTGTAGTGATGAGCAGCCTCATCTGACTGATCCAAGTTGATTGTTAGTGCATCATCGGCCTGTGATCCATCGGGATGATGGTTTCGGGCGCTGGCGGGCGATAGCCCAGAGCACTGTGGGGGCGTTTTGTGTTGTAGTGTCTCCTCCATTGTTCGATCAGGATTTGTGCTTCACGCAAGCTGGGATCGGGAAGAGGGCTGGACTCTTCAGAACGCCGCATTCTATGGCAGTTCTCACTATGCCCTGCCAGGCATCCTGCGTTGGTTCTCTGGCAACATCGGTGTTCACCATGTTCACCACCTCGCCAGCCGCATACCGTTTTATCGGCTAAACGAGGTTTTGCGTGACCACGCTGAGTTGGAGAATTGCCAGCGTATTACTCTATATGAGAGCTTTCATTGTGCACGATTGCATCTTTGGGACGAAAAAAGTCAGCGCCTGCTGACATTTTCCGAGGCTTTATCGAACGCCAATTCCAACAAGTATTTAGTGTAATCTGGCGCGCACCAGATAGGCTTCGACCGTATCACCGCCCAAGGCGCGAATGGCCTCTAATCGGTGAAGGCCTTCAATCAGCACAAACCTCTTGTTGTCCAAGCGTATCTGGATCGGGGTCTTCTGGCCGTTCTTCAGGATATCTTCGGCCAGCGTCAGGACTTTTTGCTGATCAAGCGTTTTCGCCCGTTTCACAGGTACATAGATCAGGTCGAGCGGGTATGGTTTTTTCTCCAACATAAGCTACGTGAGCAACCTTTCGTGCATTTGTTCCGGTTCAGAGCTCGCTTCAAAAGCGGGGGCTGGAACGTACGTCATAGAACCAAACTAACAGCGCCGCGCAGTTCCTGATGCATAATCCAAGTTGCTGGCTCATCGTCACTTTCGATGTGAGAAAATGCCAGGACCTGCGCAGCGCCATCATTCTGTGCCGATCCGGCTTCGGGAAGTTCGAGTTCCAGATATTCTGCAATCAATAGTCCGATTTTCTTGAAGACCTTTATGGAAGCCTCGCGCGATTTGTAACCGGCGGCCTGAGACAGGTGACCAATGGTCAATCCGTCTTTGCCTGCGATTGTAAGTGCTTTGAGCAATGTGACCTGCGCAGGGGTGAGCCTGATCTGGCGCAATGCCTCGGCATATTCTCTTTCACTGGGAACGAGAGTGCCGGAGTTGCCCTCCAAACGGCGTTGACCGCTACGCTTCCTGTCTCGTTCTTCGAGAATTTCTTTTAAGGCTTCAATGGCCAATGCTGGTGTTTCTCCAACTGCATCGGCAATCATTGCCTGCGTTTTAGCTGGCGGCTTGGGAAATGCCCGTGCAACACTATTGCCGCTCAGAACACCAGCCTTAATCAAGTACTTTCCAAATTCTTCCTCAATTACTCCTGATACGTCAGCGTTCCGCGTCTTACGAACACTGCGGTCCTGAAATGCTCTTTGTTCCAGGCCACGAGCTGACATCTTTGAGTCCGGGAGGGTTACCTGAGGGGTATTTTTACGCATCAGAGAAACACCACTACAATTATCGCCGCAACAAACACCGCCGACGCCACAGATATTTTAATCCCATTTGACCGGCGACGAGCCTTTTCGGCTTTGAGGCTCTTACCCAGGTTTTCATCAATCGAGTTATGGTTCACGGCTTGGTCCTTCCGGATATGTCGGGCGATATTGGTTTCCATCAACCTATTGTCGCGGCACATTTTCGGTGCACGTATCGTTCTGTCGTGAGAACGGCCGATTGCATTCCCAACCATCACCTCTTCGATTTAAGTGAGCATTTGAAGGGACAAGGATCGCAACGCACCTGTCCCGGTTTGCGCGAAAACCACGCTCGCATTTCCATCCGGAAAAAGTCTCAGGTGCAAGATATGCATCCTGTGGAATTGCTATAGTTTTACAGCCGCTACCTGCTGCCCTGTAACCTCTGAGGCATTCCCAACCATCTGAGCTTCTTTTGTCGCTCAGACGACCGTTTTCTGGGATCTCTATCGCAACACAATCCTGGTTCTCCTTACGAAATCCCCAGTTGCAGTGTATTTCCTGCACGCCAAACCGGGTTTCGACGTACCCATTTTGAGGCGAAATCACTTCTTCACATTCTTCTCCAACACGCTGGAAAAGCCGATTGCACTCCCACTGATCTCCGGTTGACGCAAGATAGGCATTTTCAGGAACTCTTATTTCCTCACAGAGTTCTCCGACATTCTGGAAACCGTGATTGCATTCCCAGCCGCTGCCATAGGAGCTACCCGTCAAATATGCGTTTTCCGGTAAGTCTAATCTTTGGCAGGATCCGTTCCGGGTTTCGAAACCTTGGTCACAAACCGATCCACCGGCATTGCTTGCAACTTGGGCAGGAAGCGGGGTTCCTGTGAGCAACATCGTGAGTGACGGGATCAAACAAAGAATGCAGCGCACAAACACGATGAATGACTGATTGAAACGGAGCCTGAGAGCTGATCTATCGGGCATCAAGCACGCAAATCATGAGCCATGTGCTATTCATACGGCGCCTTCTTTGATGGGTCACGCGATGACTGGTGCATGTCAGGTGACAGTTGCGAATGCATGTGAGGAACGAGCTCACAGCGAAGACCCCGGCGAAACCCGTTCCTATGCTGGGGCACATGCTACAGTTACTCTGAAGGCCATTGGATCATCGAAGCCGGCAGCATCGCGGCGACGAGTAATTTTCACCAATGCACTTTTGTGGTTCTTAGCCGGCATAGAGTCAAGGAGGTTTCCCTGATCGCAATGGTAGCACCGCTAGAGCTAGTAGTTTTGAAACTGCCGGTGACCAATTTGCCTGGCGAACCACCGAAAGAAATTATCTGTCGTTGTGGGGGTTTGGGACCAGACCAGCAGCGAACAGAAGTTTTATTCCGCATCGCTCTTGTCGGGCCTGAGTGCGGTGAAAGAGCGGTACGCGATCAAAGTTCCTCGTGGCTATGAATGACTGTCTTGATGTCATCACCAGCAACGCAGCGACATTCGTGCCGCTCCTGCGAACTGATGCTGCGCATGCACTCGCGGCGCGAGTGAAAGGCGTGTCTGATGCGTTTCTCGGGAATTGCAAAGTCCAATTTTGAATGTCCGCTGCGGGCTAGAGACCGGACAGCAGCAACCATTGAGCCTATGGCGGCTTCGTCCCGCGTCTTACCAGTTCGCGGTCGATAATGCGGATGGTAGCGATTTCCGACATCGCGCCTTCGTGCGTCGAGCGGCGAAGGGGCCTGGAGAGCCCAGAGTACAGAATGCTGCGGTGTGCACCGACGGCTGAGAAGCCGAGCAGAGCTGCCGTTCAAAGCGACAGGTGAGTTTGTCCCGTGATGGATGGAAGCGGTTTGGTTTTAGTTTAAGTGGCTTGCGAGTAGCCGGGTATTGCATATGCTCATGTTTCGATCGCGCGAACTCGCGCATTGTCGGGTGGTCTTCGGTCCTGAACGTCAATCGGCCGGGAAAACGGCCCTTTACGATTGGCGCTCTTGCCGCGACCCATTGCACGCCTGTCTCCAATTCAAGCCGTTTGCAGTGTAAGCTGCTCCACTAAACTGTCCTTGCTTTAACGTTAGCCTATCTTCCGAATGAGGAGACTGACGATGAAGAGCAGCCGTTGTAGCGAAGAAAGGTGCGATCCGGTCAATGCGCGCCCAATACCTGTCGATGGGCCCGCGATCTTCAAGCTGGCTCATTCTGGCAGTTTTGGGGTGCAGCGGCCATTGGCTCACGGTTCGGGGTCTTTGGCTTGCAAAGCCAGCTTGACCAATCCCGAACGACCTCTTCGCGGACTACGATGCGTCCGACCGCTCGCGACGTAGCTCCATGTCGATTTGCTCGGAAACAAGCTCCGTTACAAGCTCTTTGGTCAGAGGCGCGTGGCCAATGGTCATGATCCCCATCAACCCATCGAAAAGGGCCGAGATTCGCCAAGCAGCGTGTTGGGAATTGACACTACCCACTGCCTTAGCTCCGATGGATCGGTCGAGCATTTCCATAATCGCGGCGTGCCATTGAACATGGCCGTCCTGAACAATCGCTGCCAGATCGGGGTCGCGGCGCGCTTCTTCGATGGCGTCCAGCCAAAGTCTCCAGAACCGCAGGTCAGGATCAGAGGTCATCCAGTCGATGAAGCGCTCAAACGCGCGGTCTGTTGGGCAGTCAGACAGGGCCTGGCGCAACGCGGTGATCTCCTGATGGATGAACGTCTTGACGACTTCTGCGCGCAGCTCTCCCCATGTCTTGAAATAATGGTGCAGCAGCCCTGATCCGACGCCCAGATGACGCGTGACATCCCGGGTGGCTGTCCCGGCAAGGCCCTTTTCCAGGATGATGGCGCGCGCGCCTTCGACGATTTGCGACCGCCGTTCCGGCCCTGACAATCGACTCATGTCCGCCCCCCTTGACATCTATCCGGTTATTGAGCAAGCGCTCAAAACGATGAGAAGCATGATGGCAAATGAAGTCAAGATCGCCGTCGAGTTAGACGGCGCTACCAACTTGGCCGCCGCTGCGGCGGTCCAAGGTCGGGTGGTGCTCCATAGGTTGCCAAAAGCAAACCCAAGATTTGGTGCGCGCGCGCATTGGGCGGGGTCTGTTTTGGCCACAGACGTTGCAGATGACGCACAGAGGGCCAGCCGCAGCGGGCGCCTTGGTGCAAGGCAGGGCGCGCGCGCTGATGCTTGGAGAGACCATGACCAATAGCGAAGATGTTCTTAGGGACGCAAACAGCCTGTGGATACACGGCGCGGGTCTGGCGGGCGAAACCTGGCGTGACCTCACCTCCGATCTTCCGCGCGCGCAAACGCCGGATTTGCCCGGGCATGGCGATGCCGATGCGGTTTCGCCGCCAACGGTCGAACGCTTCGCAGACACGCTATTGCCACGTGTTGAAGACAACATGGTGCTGATCGGGCACTCCCTTGGTGGCATGGTTGCGCTGGAATTGCTCGCGCGGACGGTACTGCGCCCAAGGGCGCTGGTTTTGGTGGAATCGGTGCCGACCGTCACCGACCGCTGGATCGGACGTGCCGGACCTCGTTTGGCGCGCCCCTTTCTGCAACACCTTCCAAGGTCCTGGCTCAATCTGATGAGCGGCGCCGGTCAGTCCCCTCTTGCGGCGAAAGAGGCGCGCCGCTTCCTGTCCCGAATGCCGCGTGATCGTATCCTCGACGCCTTCGATGCGGCCCGGATGTATGACGGGCGCCGCCACCTCGCGCAGGTCAAGGTCCCGACCCTTGTCATCGTCGGCAGCGAGAACAGGGCCACACATCGTGGGGCGCGACTAAGCGCCGACAGGATCGCGGGTGCCGAGTTTGAGATCCTTACCGGCGGACACTTTCTGCATATAGACAACCCTTACGGGCTCCGGCGGTCTATCTCGGCGTTCCTGGCGCGTACTTCGCACAGTGTGGGCCCAACCGACACACCCCCAAATATTCGAGGCCTTCCATGAAACGTAAAGAGCGGTCTGCTCTCGCAATTCTCATTGCTGTGGCCGTCGCCGTCTTCGTCGCGATCACGCAAGGCCATTGACCTTTCGTCGCCCAAACCGTCGCAAAAGCACGAACGGGAAAGCGGCGCTTGCGAAAAGCCCTCATGCGTCGCGCGTGTCGAACACACGAGATTAGAATAAGACAAGGCAACACCATGAATCTCTCTCTTTTCCGTCGCCGAGCGGGCGTCTCGCGGCTGGTTTCCGCTATCGCGCTCTTGCTTGCGGCCCCAAGCGGTCACGCCCTTGCACAAACCGTCTTGCACACCCTGCCCGAACAGATCAGCGCCGATACCCGTTACGTTCTCTATGTCCATGGGCGTATCATCGAAACCGAAGGCCCTGAGGCCGTTTCGGAACGATTCGGGCCTTACGATTTCAGGGGCATCACCGAGGCGCTGGCCGCGCGCGGCCACGTCGTGATCGCGGAGCTGCGCGAACCTGGCGGGTTGGAATATATCGATACAATTGTCGACCATGTGCGCACTTTGCAGGGGTCCGGCGTCCCAAGCGAAAACATCACGGTCGTCGGGTTCAGCAAGGGCGGTTACATGACGCTCAGCGCGGCGCGGGCGTTGCGCGATCCGGAGGTCAACTATGCGATCCTCGCCGGTTGCATCGCCGAGGCGATCGCGGGTGATGACCTGTCCGCCGACGGTCTCGACGGTCGTTTGCTGTCCATGGCCGATAGCGCCGATGACCTCGGCTTCCCCTGCACCCCGATTTTCGAGCGCAATACACAGCTTTCCAGTCCGATCTCCATCGTCTTCCACGAAGGCACCGGACACGGGCTCTTCTACGGCGCCGATCCGGTTTGGCTCACGCCGCTCATGGACTGGATCGACGTGGGCACGTCGGTCGGCAGCGCGCCCGACGGGCTGGTGGATGCGGAGCGCACAAACTAAGTGATTGTCGGAACCTGCCATGACGAAATGCGCGAGATATTTGACCCACCCGCAGGTGGTCATTGACCCGAGGGTTCCGATCCCGCGATGGGGTTTGTCGCAGAGCGGCCTTGCCCGTGTGGAACGCCTTGCGCGGGCGCAACCTTGGCCAAACACAACGCGCATCGTCTCAAGCACGGAAAGGAAGGCGATTGAAACCGCAGTGTGTTTGGCCGCGGCTTGGCAGGTTCCGATGGAGGTCAGACCGAAGATGCACGAGAACGACCGCTCAGCGACGGGCCACCTTTCTCCTGCCGCGTTCGAGGCCGCGGCAGACTGCTTCTTTGCCAAACCAGAGGCCAGCGTCTCCGGTTGGGAAACCGCCAAAGCGGCACAGGCGCGGATCCTGAGCGAGGCTTTGGACTACGTTTGGCATCATCTCGACGGGGATGTGCTGTTTGTCGGTCATGGGGCGGTGGGCACGTTGCTCTATTGTGCGTTGGCCGGGCGTCCGATCGACCGGCGATACGACCAGCCCCCAGGCGGCGGAAACTGGTTTTCGTTCGACATCGAGAACCGGCAGGTCAACCACCATTGGCGCGCTATGGAAGACGCCATTGGCACCGAGCATCCGGCGGACCGCACCCTCCAAAAGGCGGTGCACGCATGAGCACGGCGCTTCACTGGACCAAACGCGGAGAGGGTCCGCCGCTTTTGCTTCTGCACGGGTTCACCGGGGTTGGCACCGACTGGGACGCGGTCTTCGGAGACGTGCCCACCGGCTACACCCATCTGATGCCGGATTTGCCGGGCCACGGCGCATCCCCGCCCCTCGACGAGTTCACCTTTCGTGAGGCCGCGCGGATGGTGGCGGACGATCTGCAGGACATGGGAATTGGGACGCTTCCTGCGATGGGCATGAGCGGTGGTGGCCAGGTCTTTCTGCACCTTGCAACAGGGGTGCCGGAACTGATTACTGGCGCCGTCCTCATCAGCACGGCCGCCTACTTTCCTGCAACAGCGCGCGCCCTGATGAAGCAAGCGACAGCTGATGCGCAATCGGATGACGCCTGGGCCGAGATGCGCTCAAAACACCCCGGCGGAGATGCTCAGGTGCGGACCTTGTTCGAAACGGCGCACGGCTTTCACGCAAGCTACGGCGATGTCGCGTTCACGCCTGACCTTCTGGCACGCGTCTCTGGCCCTTGCCTTGTGGTGCACGGGGATGCGGACCCGCTTTATCCCGTGACGAGCGCGATGGAGCTTTACACGGGCTTGACCAATGCCAGCCTGTGGGTCCTGCCCGGAGCCGGGCATTGTCCGGTTTTCGGGGACCAAGCGAAGCCGTTCGCCGAGGTCGCGCTCCAATTTCTGGCGGATGTGGAACACCGCCGATGAGACTCTCCATCCGAAAGGGACTTCACAATGATTGGCTATGTAACACTCGGCACCAACGTCCTTGAAAAGGCTGGTACGTTCTACGACACGCTTTTGGCACTGTTCGGAGCGAAGCGTGCCTACACGCTTGAACGTATGATCGCCTGGAGCAGCGATCCAACCCAACCCATGTTGGTTGTCACGCACCCGAGCGATGGCAATCCAGCACAGCCGGGCAACGGGGTCATGGTCGCGTTGATCTGTCGCGACGCCGATCATGTACGCAGCGTCCACGCGAAGGCGCTGGATCTGGGGGCAGAAAACGCTGGTTCACCGGAGTCTTTTGGCGAACAGTTCTTCGGGGGCTACTTTCGAGACCTTGACGGCAATAAGGTCTGCGTTTTCGTTATGGCCTAGGGCATTGTGGCCTGGCGCATCGCCGGGCCACGCCCCGTTTTCAACGATTACCGTAGTGCGCTTTGGACGCGAGTGGCCAAGTCCAGCAATCTCCGATCTTTGCCGGGTTTGCCGATCAGCTGCGCCCCGATGGGTAGGCCGTTACGATCCCGGCCGACCGGCATTGTGACCACCGGCCAGCCGAGAACGGTGAGTGGCAGGGTAAAATGGGTCAGAGCGTCGAAATAGCCCATCGGCCCGGCTTGCGTGTCGAACACGGTCTCATATGTCCGAACCCCGCCTTGATCTCGGAGCGGCGCGATATGCCTGAACGCGCAGATCGGGGTCACGGGCAAAAGCAATGCGTCGAAGTCCGACCAACGCCGTTCGGCATCAGCGCGCAAGGCGGCAAGCCGATCCAGGTTGTCCCGATACCGCTCTGTGTGGCGGCGGTAGCCCTTGTGGACATGCGAGACAAATCCCGGTGATGCCTCGGCGGCGCGTCGATCCCGCCGCATCAACCAACGGATCAAACCCGGGATCAGCGCCCCGGTCATATGCCCGATCATCTCGCCGCCGAGCTGGTGGACGGACGGGTCCAAGAGGGCCTGCAAGTCGTCGCCGGAGATCTCAATGCCGTCACCGGGCAGGGTTTGGGTCAGGGTCTGCCAGCCATCACGCGTGTCCGCATCGCAGCGGGGTTTTGCCCCGAGCCGCCAAATGGCAATGCGGGCCGCGCCGGTATCGTCGCTTGCGGGGCCAACCTCGGCTTCGAGCTTGTCCCAGACAAAGGCCAGGTCCTGCGCTGACGCCGCGGTCAGGCCAATCCGCGCGAAATGGCTGAGGCGCTGCGCCCCGGGGAGCAGCCCGTCATTTTGCCAGAACCCTTCAGTTGGCACATAGGAGCATACCCCACACCACGCGGCCGGGATGCGGAGCGACCCGGACAGATCCGCGCCAATGTCGAGCGGGCTCATCCCGCTGGCAACCGCTGCCGCGCCGCCGCCTGTGCTGCCGCCGGAGGTGAATTGCAGATCATGCGGGTTGCATGTCGGCCCACGCCGGGCGTTGCCGGTCTGAAAGTCCATGGCATTCGGTGGCAGGGCGGTTTTGCCCGTGACCACCGCGCCAAGATCGGACAGGCGGGCAACCAGCGATGCGGATGTCCCGTCGGGCCGTTTCGAGGGTTTTTCGAGCCCGAAGGATCGCGGCCATCCGGCAACCGCCACCTGGTCCTTCACCGTGACCGGCAATCCATTCAGCGGACCTGTGACGATGGCCGGACAGGTTTCCTTGCGCAGCTCAAAAGCGTTGACCGAAGGCTCGGTACGGTCGCGCCGCTCTTTCAGATCGTCATAGATCCGGCGCCGTTCGACAGGGTCCGCAAGGGCGCGGACGGTGTCTTCAAGCGACGGGCGCGGTGTATTGGCCAGCAAGTCGCTACCAGCGTCGATTTTCTTTTGCGGCGTCATGTGTCTACCCTCAGGATTCGTGGTGTCCCGATGGTATCTGCGTCACGCGGCTTGCGTTTTTCCGATCGTGCCTTTTGCGATGGGCAAATAGATCAGCGCCGACAGTTGGTCTGGCGCGGTCTCCGGGGTGGGGCTCAGATAGGTCTCAAACATCCACCCAGGGCGAAACCTGGCACCCAACTGGTCGAACCCGGCGCACACGCAGCGGTTCCATGTCAGATGCAGCGCGGTGAACGGGCCGTAATGCGGGAACACCGCATAAGACCCGGCCTCCAGCCTGTTCCAGCTCAAGGACCATACCAGATTCGCCCGTTCGGGCAGGATGGCGCCGTAGAAAGCTCTTGCGTTGAGGTCGCGGAAGCCCGTGGGCGCTTTGCGAAACGCAGTCGAGAGCATGGCCTGTCTGCCATCCAGCTCTTCCAGCAAGTCTGCAAACTCCCAGTGGATTTGCGCCGGGTCCTCGAAGAACCGTCCGTCGCGAACGCCTTGTGTCTCCCGAGCGCAGAGCCAACTGCCGGGGATTGTGACCTCGTCCCAATGCACGCGGATGCTGCGGGACGTCAGAGACAGAAGATACGGACGTGCGGGTAGGTCAGAGCGACGCGACAGCTTGCCAGTTGCCCGAAACTGCTGCGGGCTGGTCCCGAAATGACTGCTGAACGCGCGGGTCAGGGCGGCGTGGGTTTGGAACCCGGCGTCAAGCGCAATGTCGATCACCCGTTGCTCGGTGTCTCGCAGAAGTAGGGCCGCGCGTTCCATCCTGCGCGCCCGAATGTAGCCCGCAACGGTCTCTCCGGTTACGGCTGCGAATTGCCGTTGGAAATGGTGCTGCGCCATCCCCGCCATCCGCGCCAGCATCGCAGTGCGCCACGGCGCCGCTAGGTCCGCTTCGATGCGGGTGCACACATCGGAGATGCGCAAAGACGGGGCGCGTGGCATGGGTCAATCCGTTCTCGGAGCGCTTGCAGCAAGCGATGCGACATCACCCGCTTCCAGGGCTGGAAGGGCCGCTTCGATGGCCGCCTTCGGCCAATCCCACCAGCGCAGGTCCAGCAGGGTTTCGATGTCCTTATCGGTGAACCGCATGCGGAAGACCTCGGCGGTGTTGCCCCCGACGACCGCATAATCGGGAACGGTCCCCCGGACAACAGCATTGGCCGCGACAATGACGCCATTGCCCAGTTTGGCTCCAGGCAGCAGAACCGCGCCACGTCCGATCCAGCAATCATGGCCAACACTCGTATCGCGGCCCCGGGGTAGGCTGGAGCGATAGCTGCCAAAGCGGGGCGGATCGAACACTGCGAACGGATAGGTGGAAATCCCGGCCATCGGGTGGTTTGCCGTGGCTGTGATGAACTCCACACCTTCGGCAATCTGGCAGAAGCGCCCGATTTCCAAACGTTCGGGGGCACCGGGAAACAGGTAGGGGGCAAGCGTTTCGGCATAGTTTTCCGGCAACCGTCTGTCGTTGTAATAGGTCCAATCCCCAATCTCGATGTTCGGGTGATCGATGACCTGATTCAGGAACACGGTGGCCGGGTCGTGTGTCCCATCGGGGAGGATGAGCGGGTTGCGCAGCGTTGGATCGGGGAGAGCGAAAGGCATTGTGTGCGTTCCTTTTGGGGTGTTGGCCTCGGTCGGTCAGCCGAGGGGTCTCAAGCGGGTGTTGGCTGGTTCAATAGTGTTGCTGTTTCGACCGCCGGTATGTCCCAAATCTCGGCGATCTTACCGTCGACCACGCGCCAGACCACCACCACGTCGAATTCGATTGCCGACGCCCCGTCGCCAAGCCGATTGCGGCTTTGCACCACGACAAGCTCGTCACCCACGGCCCAGGCGCCTTTGGGGTGGATGGAAAAATGTCCGCCGCCAAAACCGCGCACATTGCTGAAGAACGCCTGGATGCCCGCAATCCCTTCATAGGAGCCCGCCAGGTCCGGCGCTTGGGGGTTGAAGAAGTGCCAGATGACGCCCGGATGAAACGCGTCCGAGTTCAAGACAATGTCTGTCGTGTCGATGCTGGAAATCAGGTCGATGTTGGGGTGTTCGCTTTGCATGTTTGGCCTTTCCCTGCAGCGTCCGCCGAGGAGAAACACATGTATCTAGCCTTCCCCGTTCCTTCGGTCCTGAAAGGTCGTTCTTCCATGTCCCAGTGGCCGGGGTTGGTAGAGAGGCGGACAGTGCCTCGTATCTTGCAGCAACGTGTTGAGCAAGTGCTCAATTGAGCGGGTGTTCAACAATTCTCTTCTGATCGCAGGCCCCCACGGCACCCGTTCTTGAAAGCCGACGGACCCCGACTCTTGAAACGCCCATGCGTCTGGTTTCGTTTTGCCTGGATCTGAGGTTGACTGCACCCCCAGCCGTTGGATGAAGACTGCTTCCTCACTATGCTCGATCCCCTTCTCGCGGCAAATCTACTGGCTCATGATTAGGGGGCCAAGACAGTGTGCAATTCAAAGTGAAGGTCCGGAAAGCGCGCAAAAGCAGCCTCTTACACAGCCGCAGCGAATGAGCCCTTTGTCCCGCGACTCGGACATAGCGCCATTCTTCACCAGCGTCTGCTCTTAATAGAAGCAGTCATTCACCTTTGAATTTTGAAAATCTTACCGTGAATGTCGGCTACTCGGACCTAACCAGTCACCTGAGAAAAAGACTCAGATGACCGAGTCGAGCCCAATATTTGCAGGATGCTGCACCCTGTACCAATGTCCGCTCCCTGGGCCGAGGCCAAAAACGTGACAAAATCAAACCGAGTTTTGCCAAGGGTTTGTGGCGCAATATTTTTCAATGATAACGGCCGCATCTCCGCGGGTGTCAAAAACGACCGTTTTTGACACTCGGGCCGTAGCGACGCAAACGCTTGAATTGTGGTAGGGCTGCCGGTTCAGTCACAGAAGCCAAGTCGGCGCAGACAAACTTGCCGTGCGATGATAACTTCAATGGATGACACAAGAAGACGTTTCCAAGCTTGGCGGCTGCATGTGCGGCGCGGTCAGGTATGAGGTTTCCGCCGAACCATATTATGTGGCCGTTTGCTCCTGCACCTTCTGTCAACGGCTCACTGGCTCCGACTACAATGTCGAGAGCATGTTTCGGGAGCATCAATTTCGCCTGACCGAAGGCCAAACCAAGAAGTACACCTACATATCCGATGGCAGCGGACAACAAGTTCACATTCATTTCTGCGGAGACTGTGGCACCTCGATGTTTCTGAGGCCAGACAGGTTTCCAGATTGCGTGGGCGTCTTCTCGGGCTCATTCGATGACCCGAACTGGTTTCGCCGCGATCCCGAAACGGTTGGGTATTTTTTCACCTCCGAAGCCCCGCGCGGGATGCTCATTCCAGCAGGGTTTAATGCCTATTCAGGCCATGCAAAGGCGCTTGATGGGTCGATGAACGAAGCCACACGTCATGCGGAGACATTCATGGTGGGACGGCCAGAACGCTGAGGCGTTTCGGGGCGCGCGGTTCGTACCACTGTTGTCATTGGGGGTTGGTATGCCGGATACATTTCTTGGAGGCTGCAAATGCGGGTTGGTCCGATACTCAGGCATGCGTGCGGACGCACCGATGTTTCGCTGCCATTGCCGTGATTGCCAACAACTCACAGGCTCGGGTCACTCAGAAATGGTGCCATTGATCCGGGAAAGCTTTGAGATCAGTGACGCCTGCAAAACGTATGAAATGACCGGAGGATCGGGTAGATCGACGTATAGCGGATTTTGCCCAAACTGCGGGTCGCAACTAACCCGGCGCAGCGAAAGAATGGAAGACCGGATATATGTGCATGCGGGATCACTGGATGACCCGTCGAAATATGCTCCGGAAAAATCGATCTACTCTGACGCGGCACAATGCTGGGACGGTACAGTTGTCGAAAGCGATTGATCCTGGCTCGCTTATGATTTCGTTCCTGTGCGCACCAGAATCCCTCTAGAAGCCGACAAGTTCAGCGACGGTTCCACCGGGCAAGCGGAAGTGCACCCAATGGCGACCGTCTTCCGACTGGATGTCGGTAATCTGTTCAACGCCAATCCGAGTCAACCGCTCCCAGGTTGTTTTGAAATCCGGAACGGAGAATCCGACGACGGGGCCAGTTGTAAAGAAGCTGTGGAAATCGTTGCCGTGGCTGTAAGCCTCCAAACGCGTCCCGTCTGACAGAAAATACCCGACCTGATCCGAGGATGAATCTGTTGGAACCATTTCGAGACCCTCTTCAAAAATCTCGCGTAAGGAGTCCAGATCAGTCGAACGAAATCCGACGAAACCGACTTTTTCAACGGGCATCGCTCCCTCCAAAAAATGCAACTCAAAGCCTACATCAATCACTTTTCTAGGACGAGGTATTCCACGGTCAGATCACATAAGCTGCCATTGGCGCAAGTGCAGCGAATTGGCACTTTAGTCCGCATAGTGGCAATTGCAAATCTCTGTGAGGAAGTTCGGCTTTGGATCCTTCTAGATCGTTTGATGGGCTCTGATATTTGTAGCTCGATTCTAGCAGTAACAATGCTTTTTGAACGAGAGTGTATCGGGTTCAAGTTGGGATTTTCGACGTGCTGAACCTCTTCGGTTTGCCTGGAGTTCGACTTAGATGCATCGGTGGATATTGAATCTTTCACAGCGATAGTTACATTGATCTTAACTACAAAATGGCCGGAATGATCTTGACGTTGTCTGAGATTGAACCGGGACAGCGCCCGGCTGAAACAAGTGCCCAGACATATATCACGTTAGAATGCGCTTACGTGGACCCGAAGTGAAAACCGGGGCCGCATTGTATCTGACGTTTTGAATTCGGCTCCGCTTAAGTGAGGAGCCAGATCATTGACTGCGCTGAAGATAGTTTATCAATCTCCCAAGACGCTGAAGCCGCGGGACAGGAATCCCCGAACGCATTCGAAAAGCCAGATTCGGCAGGTGATGCGCTCGATCGAGCACTTTGGGTTTACCAATCCTGTTCTTGTTGATGAGGATAATCGGCTCATCGCGGGGCATGGCCGTGTCGAGGTGGCCAAACATATGGGTCTGGAGCAAGTCCCAACGATTTGTCTGTCACGCATGAGCGAAGAAGACATTCGTGCTTATGTCATCGCGGATAACAAGCTTGCCGAAAATGCGGGCTGGGATGCTGGTCTTCTGGCGCTGGAATTCCAGTACCTCGATGAGTTGGAAATCCCGTTTGACCTTACACTCACCGGTTTCGAGTTGCCTGAAATCGATCTGAGAATTCAGTCGCTGAGATCGGATGGTGAAGAAGGGCAGGATCCATTGGATCAGGTTCCGATCCCGGTTGGGAATTCACCGGTAACCCGCGGGGGTGATATCTGGCACATTGGCCCTCATCGCCTGATCTGTGGAGACAGCACCGACGCGGAGACCTATGCTGCCTTGCTTGGGTCGGAGCGTGCGCAGATGGTTTTTACAGATCCCCCTTACAACGTCCCCATAAAGGGACATGTTTCGGGCTTGGGCTCGGTACAGCATCGAGAGTTTGCCATGGCGTCCGGTGAAATGTCGCCAGAAGACTTTCAGAGTTTTTTGACATCTGTATTCCAACACCTTGCCTCTTATAGTGAAGACGGTTCCATTCACTTTCAGTGCATGGACTGGCGTCATATGCGTGAAATCCTCGGGGCAGGGGAGGTGGCTTACTCGGAGCTTAAACATCTGTGCGTCTGGTCTAAGACAAATGGTGGGATGGGATCGCTATACCGGTCACAGCATGAATTGGTGTTTGTATTCAAATCGGGGACCGGCAAACACATCAACAATGTCGAGCTGGGAAAGAATGGCAGGAACCGGACAAATGTCTGGACCTATGCCGGGGCCAATAGCTTTGGTGAAGGGCAGGGCGACCTTGAGATGCACCCCACCGTTAAGCCCGTGGCCTTGGTGAGGGATGCCATTCTGGACTGCTCGCATCGCGGCGGGTTGGTGTTGGACCCTTTCTGTGGTTCTGGATCCACGCTTATCGCGGCTGAGCAATCGGGTCGGCGCGGATATGGGATCGAGCTTGATCCAGCCTATTGTGACGTGATCCTTCGCCGCCTGACGGATACATTCGGCCTGATCCCGCGTCTTGGTGAAGACGGGCCGACATTTCAGGCGGTAGCGGCAGAACGCGAAAGTGAAAGCGTCACTGCGGCGGCACAGCAAGAGGTGGCCAATGTCTGACAAAAACTACGAAGTTGGCTACGGTTGTCCTCCTCGGGATACTCAGTTCCAAAAGGGACAATCCGGAAACCCGAAGGGTAGGCCCCGGAAAGAGGGGTCCGTTGAACTAGATCTGGATCAGGTCCTAGATCAGCAGGTCAGAGTTCAGTCGCCAGGTGGCAGCAAAAACATGGATACGCGCGAAGCCGCTCTGCGGGTGCAGGTTGAGAAAGCGCTTAAGGGAAACATCCAGGCGGCAAAGCACGTGCTAAAGCAGTTTGAAAAATATGATGCCATAAAGCCCCCGCGATCGAAGATACAAACGGGTGTGGTGATCGCACGTATGGCCCATGTGAAAGAACATAAGAACGGCACCTGATGGCTATGTCACCGTTCAAAGACTGGGCGCATGCCGCGAGGTGCAAAGTGTGACCAAGCCCGCAATTAACGTATCAGGAAACTAGCCTATGACCGATGGTACTGACCCGCTTGAGGAGTTCGATCCTCTTTATCCCAATAGGTTCCAAAAAGGAAAATCTGGCAATCCCAAGGGAAGACCGCGGGGCGCGAAAGGGATGAAGTTTATTGTCCAGAAAGTTGCGCATGAAACGCATGTCATAACTGAAAACGGTGAACGCAAGCGCGTCTCAACCGTTCAACTATTGCTAAAGATGATTCAGCGCGAAGCTCTAAAGGGCAACTTGAAAGCCAAAGTTCTACTTGACGAACTGCAAGAAAAATACAGCCCGCAGGAAGCCGACAATGCGGGCTACGGCTGTCTTGTTGTGCCTGAAGGTTGCACGCTGGAGACCACGCTGCTCAGGGTTGAAGACGTTGAGGACGATGAAGAACCCTGGCGCCGTCTAACATAGGCAGCACCGAAATGGCGCAGGGAATAAAGTCAGACCATCCTTTCGGACAGCCACTTGAACAATCCGGACTCCACAGTTTGTGAAGCCAGCACTTTGCCTGTCCAGAGATCCAAGTTCAATCCGCTTTGTCGTGGGAGCGCCAGTGCGCCGCGTGGATTGGCACATGCAAATATGAAACGGCTGCAGGACCCGTCAGCTAAGAACCGGTCAATGTAGCTGTCGAGTTCAGCCTGACTTGACTGGCTCTTGACCTGAACCCAGGCCGTTTCTCCGGTTAGGGGTTGCTCGAGCACTAAGTCCACATCAGGCATGTTTCCACCTAGTAGGCTGGTGCGCCGCCAACCGTTTCTTAGGAAAATGAGATCAATCAATGTTTCAAATTCTGCCCAATGCAAATTCCCGATCATTCGCTCTGTCAGACTATGCATCTCGTCGGTGATTGCGCAGGCGCGATGTTGTAGTGGATGGCGTTCTCCCCGGACGGATCGTAATAGGTAGTCCTCAGCCTCGACACGACATATCGTCCGCCTGTATGAAGCTGTCTTTGTAAGTGCTGAACTCAGGGTGTTTAGTTGAAGAGGAGTGCCAGCAAGCGACATTTTGGACCAGCCACTTTGTGTGGTTCGCCAACGAACTGGGCTTGACGATGGTACCTTGGATACTTCGATCGTATCGCCCGCAAGTGTCCACCACAGATGCCCATGTGCCATCGTGATCCAAAGTGATCCTTCTGGCAGGTCATAGAAGTCCTTTAGCTCCCGGATGTCTTCTTTTGCAGCCTGAATTCTGCGCCCGGCCTGGGTCATCGTTGCTAGCAAGATATCCCAATCACCTGCCAGACACAGCGCATGATCGGCTAGGTCAAAGTCGACAGGAATGACCGCGTTCTCCAGCGCATAATCAACATGTTTGCCGCCAGAGCCTAGCTTTACATATCGAACATCTGGTGGGTTCAACTGGTCTTTCATCTGCCGCGCCTTGTCGTCGATCGGTGACATAGAAGCGCTTGGTTTGCGAGGGAAGTCAACTGAATATGTCACTGATCGTCTGTAGACCGATCATCTGCACCATTGTCCAAGAACCAATATGGATGTGCAGAACCGCCTGGCAAAAAACATGCGACGCTTGCGCCAGAAACAAGGCTGGTCGCAGGAGGAGTTCGCGCATCGGGCGGATATTCACAGGACCTATATTAGTGACCTTGAACGTAGTGCGCGCAACCCGACGATCACCGTTGTTGATAAACTGGCTACCGCGCTTGGTGTCTCGCTGGGTGAGTTGTTGGACTAGTTCTAAAGACTGACTTCCGATCCAGTGCAAGCCCGTACGCCCGCTTTTGCGCAATCCAAAGTTGGTGTTTTGCTCCAGGTTCACCCACTCTGACGGGCTAAGAGCTCAATCGCCCGCATACGCGCGGCGGCGTGGTGCAGCAGGACCTGGAGGGACTGAACAAGCTCTATTGCTTCTCCTGGGCTAATCTTCGATCGCTGGCCTCTGAGAGCTTGCGAGGCCGCGTCCTCCAAACTACCCGTTAGCTTTGCAAAAACGAAATTGAGCTGTTCCCGGGTTGTGTCGTCCATGCTGGCAGTACCGCTTGCCAAGCTATGGAAGTCGAGCAATTTCTCTACTATCAGCGGATGTACGACAAAAACGCTTTGGGCAACCCGCCTCAATTTATGGTGCATGGCACAATTATTTGAGGTCGCAAACTTGCGGACCTAAAGTCCCATGTCATGAAGCATCAGTCATTGGCCAAGAAACGGCGACGTCGGAAACGGCCCAAAGCCGCCTTCCAGCCGCTACTGTTGATGCTGCGGTGCGGCCCGTAAAACCGGCCGTTCGCTGCAACGCCAAAAAATAGATTGGTTCGAACTCACAGTCTGCGGACAAAGCGGACTTTCAATTTTTTCGATTGAAAGTCCGCTTCTTGGTGGTAGCGCATGCTTTAATTGAGGTGATGCACATCTTGAAGGCCGTAGATCGGCGTCGGGATGCCCTCCATCCGGGCCTTTATTTGCAACGCTAGGAACTGTGAATAATGCCGGGACTGATGCAGGTTTCCACCATGCATCCAAAGGTTTGGAACCTGTGTCGGCTTCCACATATTGCGTTGCTCGCCTTCCCAAGGCCCCGGGTCCTTGGTTGTGTCAGAGCCCAGACCCCAGCATTTCCCAAGCCGATCTGCCATATCCTGACCCATCAGGTCCGCGACCCAGCCGTTCATCGAGTTATACCCGGTCGCATAGACCACCAGATCGGCATCCAGATGCGTGCCGTCATCAAGGATAACTCCGGTTTCATCAAGCGCGGTGACCTGACCGCGTTTCAGCTTGATCTCGCCATCAATGATCAACTGGCTGGCCCCGATATCGATGTAGTAGCCCGATCCGCGACGCAGGTATTTCATGAACAGCCCGCTGTCGTCATCGCCCCAATCCAGCCAGAACCCGGCCTTTTCCAGGCCGTCATAGAACTCTTTGTCTTGCTCTTTCATCGCGGCATAGGCCGGAATCTGGAATTCATGAAGAATGCGATAGGGCAGAGAAGCAAAGATCAGATCGGCCTTTTCGGTCGTCATACCAGACCGCACCGCACGTTCAGAATAAAGATCGCCCAGTCCGATTTCCATGAGGGTGTCCGAGCGGACAATATGGGTTGAGGACCGCTGCACCATTGTCACATCGGCATCGTTTTCCCAAAGCGCCGCGCAGATGTCGTGGGCCGAGTTGTTGGACCCCACCACAACGACCTTTTTACCAGCCCATTTGTCGGGACCTTCATGTTCCGACGAATGCACCTGTTCGCCTTTGAAAACATCCATACCCGGAAAATCAGGCATGCGTTTCTTGCCGGACATCCCCGTCGCCATGATCAGTTGCTTGGGCCGCAACACCACCTCTTCGCCATCCCGGTCCACCGTGATGGTCCATTCGCCCTTGTCTTCATCGAAGGTGGCGGATTTGGCCGTCGTGCGCGTCCAATAATTCAGCTCCATCACTTTGGTGTACATCTCAAGCCAGTCGCCGATCTTGTCCTTGGGCGAGAACACGGGCCAGTTTTCCGGGAACTTGATATAAGGCAGATGGTCATACCAGACCGGATCATGCAGGCAGAGGGATTTGTAGCGATTGCGCCAACTGTCGCCAGGCCGGTCGTTCCGTTCGACGATGATCGTCGGCACACCCAGCTGACGCAGCCGCGCGCCCATGGCGATCCCACCCTGACCACCGCCAATGATGACGCAGTAGGGCTGTGTTGCGTAGCCCAATTCAGCCTCTTCCTGGGCCCGTTCTTCTGCCCATGTGGTCCTGTGTTTGCCCGCACCATGCTTGGCCCCAAGTGGGCGGTTGAACCCTTTGGGCTCTTCATGACCTTTCAGCTCGACCATCGTGGTCAGCAAGGTCCATATCTTGCCATCCTTGAGGCGGATTAACCCATAGCCGCGTGCCACTTCGGTTTCGAACTCGATCCATGCGGTGGTTATTCCGCCGTCTTCAGTGGGCACTTCACCTTCGGCTATTTTCCAACCGCTCGGTTTGGTTGTGGCCAACTGATGCGCGAGCATATCTGCCACCTGCGCCTTGCCTTCGACCGTTTTGATATTCCAGGTAAAGCTGACCAGATCGCGCCAATAGCAATCGTCCTGAAACATATCGCAGGCGGCATCGATATCGCCTTGGGACAAAGCCGCACCGAAGTCATCCAAGAACCCCTGCACCTGATCCGAGAGTGTTGTGTCGAGCATGTCATCCTCCCTATCTCCACGGTGCAAAAGGCTGGCAAATCCGCGGCCCTTCGGGCAAGTCGATTTGGCGGCTCAACGCTTGACCTAGGCCAAAAACACCAAGACTTGTTGCGCGCGCAACAAGGGCGCAACACGAAGGCATGTGCGTTTATGCAGGTGGAGTAAGCCCGGCCTTTCGCACACGGCGCAGAATTGTCGACCGGTTCACGCCAAGGCGTCGCGCCACTTGAGACATGTTCCAATCGCAAGCACGCAGCAGTGCTTCGAGATCATCTGAGTCCAGCTTTTGAGCAGGGGCGAGCGCCGGGGCTGGCAAATCCGTCAAGTCGATGATGTTGTCCTGACACAGGGCGACCGCGCTGTGCAGCAGATGTTCCAGTTCACGAATATTGCCGCTCCATAGTCGTGATTTCAGGTCGGCGCGCGCGACTGTCGACAGGTGAATATCATGGCTTGCAAACCGTCGAAGCAGACGATCAATTAGCCAATCCAGATCCGCTCGGTGGCGCAAAGGCGGCAGAGAAAATGTGGCCCCCGCAATCCGGTGCAGCAGATCTTCACGCAGACCGCCCTGCAATCCCGCCGGGGGCTGCCGACATGAGGCAATGATCCTCAGATCAGCCCGCCGCTCAAGCACTGCTAAAAGAGAGGCCTGTGCAGGCTCGCTCAGGTCTTCAACACCGCGCAGGAACAGCGTGCCGGGGTCGATGGTTTGGCAGAAATCGAATGTCTCGGTATCGCAGCAGATCACTGTGTGGAAATCCTGTCTCGCAGGATCGGCCATGTGGATCGCACGCGCCAGTTTGGTCTTGCCCGTGCCGCTTTCACCGGTCAGCAAAAGCGGCAGGCTGGTCGGTGCAAGACGTGCAGCATTGTTCAAAAGCTGCTGAAGGTCCGCATCCGGCCCCGCAAAACTGCCAAGAGCTCCGGGCAGAACCTGTTCTCGCTTGCGCAGGGCCGCCGTCATCTGCGACGTCTGTGGCGCAACGGCATGACCATAGAGCGCGCGCCCGTCCTTGAGGTGTAGAACCCGTTCTTCGGACGGTCTGCCGCGCATGAACTCCGGCATGTCATCAACACTGATTTCAAGCCAGTCCTGCAATTGCGACCCGATCAGGTGGCCCGAACCGTCCGGGTCCAGTGCCCGTCGGGCCCCCGAGGTCATACCAATGATCTTGCCGCTTCCGTCCACTGCAACCGCCGCTTCAGGATCGACCTCAAGAAATTCGGGGCTGGCTGAAAAGCGCAGGACCCAATCGCGCCGGGTCGATGCCATCAGGTTTGCCATCTCGACGCGACGGGCGGAATTCGTCACCAGTGTCATGGCCAGATTCTGCGACGCCTTAGGCGAAGGTCCACGCAACAACGAAACATCCAGAACAGCCGCAAGACCACCTTTGGTGTCGAAAATAGGCGCTGCCGTACAAGACAGCGGCGTATGCGTGATCGAAAAATGATCCCCCTGATGGATCGTCACCGGCTGACCTGTAACGATGCACGACCCTACCCCGTTCGTTCCTGCCAACTCTTCCGTCCACTTGAATCCCAGATGAAGACCGGCAGTTCTGAGTTCGTCCTCAAAGTTCCGGTCGCCAAAGAAATCGACGCAGACGCCATCTGAATCCGCAAGCAGCAGGACGTAGTTCTGCCCTGCAACCTGCGCAAACAACGATTGCAGCCCCGAGCGCGCTGTTGCGATCAGACGTTCGGATTGCTCCAGATGTTCACGGAATTTGGTGTCAGGGAGGATGTGCGCGGGTTCCTGTCGTGAGGGATCCATACCGTAGGTTTCAACACAGCGCTGCCAGCTGTCCGCGACAAGCCGGTCTCTCCCTGTATCGAACCCGCTTAAGACACGGTCAATCTCTTTTGTGTGCTGGCGATCCAACAGCTTCCCGCCCTACAAATCCTCTCTAAAATTAGCATGAGGATGGCTTCGCGCCTATGTTCAAATTTCGTCTGGCAAACGTTTTGGCGCTTTGCCTCGTCAAGCTGAGCTTCGTTGAACGCGCAGCATTGGGCCCTTTCGGGCTCTAGGCAGTCGTTAGGGACATCGCAGCATCTCGCCATAAACCCAATGCCCGCCCTTCCGAAGCGGCCCAAACCTGCCCTTTGCCGACTGACCAGTACGCTGCGGTCGCAGCCCGCTTTGCGGCCATTCGCTGCGACCGCGAAATCCGGGCTTCGTCAAACTCTTAAATGATAGGAAGTGCCCCGCTACGAGGCCAGAAACTGCCTCTATTTCGGTCAAGACATTTGCAGAAGTCAGGAGTTCTTCTTCCTGGTGAGAGTGCTTTGCGCCGCGAAGAACAGCATCCCACCGGCGATAGATACATTCTTGAAGAACAAGGATAGCTCCACTTGCGCGATCTCGCCGTCCATCTCCCAGAACTGGTGAAAGATCAGATTGACTGCGATGGTGTAGGCGAAGAGGACTGCTGCACTGATAGTGGCCCCTGACAGGCCGATGGCGACAGCCAAACCTCCCCCCAATTCAAGAGCAATCGTGGCCGTGAGCACCAGCGGCACAATCGGGAAGCCCATATCGCTCATCGTCAGGGCTGTGGCCTCAAAGTTCAGGACTTTGTTGATACCGCCGAGAATGAACAAGGAGGCAAGCAAAACGCGCCCGGAATGAAGAGCGGTTGAAAGGAGGGTGTCACGTGTCATTGCCTACTCGCCGGCGACCGATGCGTTGGCGGCGGCTGCGAAACCTGCGAGGCCGCCGGAGATATAGGTTTCGATCTCATCCATACTTCGACGGACAAACTGCCGTGTCACGAAGTTGGTTGGCAGGACGTTGTAGGTCCACTCAAACCGGGTTCCGCCCTTGACAGGGACAAATCGTTGCTCGCCCACTATCTGCTCGACCCCCTGCCCGGTCGTATTGGTGAAAATGAAGACCTGATACTTGAAGAAGTCGAGTTCGTTCTCGAGAATGCGCTCAATGACGTAGTGCCCGTCTGCGAGCTTGAGCCAACGATAAGCATCTGGGTTTGGCCAAACGCCTTGGATTACCTCACTCTCGACTGGGTTCGCGATGTTCGCCGTTGGTTCGAGGAAGCTGGTCAGAGGCTGCTCTTCCATGAACTTCCTTACATCGGTGACCGACATCGCGATGGTTTGCTCCGCGTAAGCGGTCAGAAAGCCAGCCGTTGCAACCTCTGGCGGTGGGGTAAGCTCAGGGGGTTCGGTCGGAATTGAGGGATCGCTGCAAGCTGCTAGGATGAGCGTGAGGCCAAAGGCAAGAGAAGGAAGTCGCATGTTTCGTATCCGCCAATATAGTGCATATATTGCACTAAGTAATACGAACATTGCACTAATCAAGTTTGGCAAAGGAAATGACTGACAACCCAAGCGAGGAACTCGCCAAGCACATCAGCACCATCATCAGAACTCTGTTGGTCACTGGCAGGCAGGGGGCACCCGCGGAAGGACGGCTGGCCTTCAATCCCCTTCACTTTCAGATGCTTCGTATTGTTGGCGCAAATGAGACAACGCGTCCTTCGGATATCGCCGGCGACCTGGCTGTGCCGCGCACGACAATTTCGGCAGCAGTAAAGGCCCTGCAGACCAAAGGGCTCGTTTCAACGGCCGCTGACGAAACTGACGGACGCGCCATCACAATCAGCCTGACGCCTGATGGAAAAGAGGTTCTTGCAGCGATCGAAAGACAGGATAACCGCAACGCAATCGCGATGCTCGACGCGTTGTCTGAAAAAGAAAAACCGACGTTCTTGAAGGCAATGGGCAAGATTGCGGCAGCCATTGGCCAATCGGCGAAACACTAAAACTCGCCCGGTAGCAGAAGTTTTCGGATATGGTCCAAACCAGACTTTGGATGTCGCCCAGCAACGGACGGCCCATTCCGGACTTTTCTCCGCACATAAAGCTCTGCAGTGCAGCGTCACCATAGCGGCCATTCGTAAACCACGTAGCGATCTTGGTAGCGATCTTGGTTTGGCATGGTCGTGTGCAGCAACCTGCGCCAATGTCGCTAATGAGTGATCAAAGCTCTGGCCAAGACACTAACCTTGGCGAAGTAACTTCCATGATGAGCCCAACATGACATCCAATGCGCCAGCCTCTTCCAATGCGGATGCCCACAAGTACGGTGTGCTCTTCGTATTTGCGGCCGGTCTGCTGTGGTCGACGGTCGGTCTTGGTATTCGCCTGATCGATGACGCGGTCGTGTGGCAAATACTGCTCTACAGGTCGATCAGCCTGTCGCTGTTTCTCTGCGTGCTTATCCGCGTGCGGTCTGGAGAAAGCCCATTTGTTCAGATCCGCCGCACCGGCGCCCCTGCCATCATTGCGGGGCTATCATTGGTCGCGGCCTATTCTGGCGGTATCTACGCGATCCAGAACACGTCGGTTGCAAATGCAATGCTTCTGTTTGCAACCGCACCGTTTATGGCTGCGGTGCTCGGATGGATCGTGTTGCGAGAACCCGTCCGCACCGCGACCTGGATCGCGATCGCCGTCGCAATCGGCGGGATCGGGATCATGGTCGCCGACAAGTCCGGAAGCGTCGCTTTGAAAGGCAGCCTCGCCGCGCTTGGGTCGGCATTCGGTTTTGCTGTCTTCACCGTGGCGCTGCGATGGGGGCGCACAGGGGAGATGCTGCCGGCGGTCTTCCTTTCAGGCCTTTTCGCGATCTTCATCACTTCAGCCATATGCTTGGCCCTCGGTCTCTCCTTCGTGCTAAGTCCTCGTGATGGCGGAATTGCGATGGGCATGGGCGTGTTCCAGGTCGGGGCAGGTCTCATCCTCTACACATTGGGATCGCGCAGCCTACCCGCCGCAGAACTCGCCCTGCTGTCTTTAGCCGAAGTCCTGCTCGGTCCACTCTGGGTCTGGCTTTTTCTGGGGGAAACCGCGACCGAAAATACCCTGATTGGCGGCGCAGTTCTGCTCGCGGCGATTGCGGGCAATGCGATGTCAGGAAAGCGAAGAAAGCCACCGCCCATCACCGCACCATAAAATAGGAGCCAACGGCCCTTTCCGGCCCTTCTCCTTGACAAGCCACCGCTGCAGTGCGGCCCGTCATTCCGGACTTTCGCTGCAAATGCAAAATTAAACCGACAGTGAACTGGTCGTATGTGGAGGGAGCTGCCGTTGCGGGTTATCTGGCGAATGCCCTCTCTCGGTTATTGGCGCGAGATTGACTTCAACCCGAGTAGCAACGCTGCGCCAATCATAAAGCCACCGCCGATCCGTTCGATCCAGACCCGTGCGCTGCCCTTGAACCGTTTGACAATCCAACTCGACCCGAGGCCATAGGCAGACAGGAAGAGCCCGTCCATGACGATGTAAGTTGCGGACAATATCAGAAACTGAGGCCAGAAAGCGGCGTCGCTCGTGATGAATTGTGGGAAGAGCGCCGCGAAGAAAACAACGGCCTTAGGGTTCGCAGCGGACGTCAGGAAGCCTTGGAGCCATAGGGTTCGCAGCGAAGCTCTCTTCTGTTCAGAAAGCTCGGCTGTTTCATCCGGTCTGGCGCGTCGGATCATGCGGATACCCAACCAGATCAGATACGCAACCCCTGCCCACTTGATAACAGTCAGGGCTGTCGCAGAGGCCGCGATAATCGCGGCTAGCCCCAGACCCGCCGCCAGCATCTGCAAGGCGTTTGCTGAAAGGTCGCCTGCGGCGGTCGACAACGAACGTTGGAAACCATGAACGCCGCTGTTGGTAAGCATCAACAACTGGCTTGGTCCAGGCGTGCTCATCAAAGCCAGAACTGTCAAAACATACAAAGTCCAAGTTTCAATTGGCATACGCTGGTCTCCTTTTCCTAAGCCGGCTCAGGTTGCGTCCTTCGGTTCTGAACTGCCCTGCGCAGCGCCATTGTCGCTTCTATCGCAGCCAAAACGCACACCACAACCAGAAGAGTTGCGATGCCTTGTTCAACGATCATCCAGCCTGCCAAAAGCGGGAAGCCAAAGATGCCCACGAAATAGGTCAACGCAAATAGTTGCAGTGTCTGCGGAACCAGGGCGCTTTCAGCGTCGTTTGCGGCCATGGCTGTGAGGATCGGATAGGACGCGCCATATCCGATGCCGAACAGTGCCGCCACAAGCCAATAGCTAACTTCGCTATTGCCAGAGAAGATAAACAGCAAAACGCTGCCTGCCATGACATATTGGAGCGCAGCGATTGTCAGGTAAGGATTGGCCCCACCTTTGAAGCGCGCCAGGGCAATTCGGCAGATCACGACGGTGATTGTGTAGATTAGGAAGAAGGCGGCGTAGTCCAGCCCCCGCGCATCCGCGAAGACGGTCTGAAAATTGCTCATCCCTGCAAAAACACTTGCCCCGATGAAGACCATGATCACAGGCAAAACTGCTCTTGAGCGAAGAATGCGGCGCACATTTGAAGGGTTCAGCCGTGAGCTTGCTTCGGGGCCCGGATTGACGGCGTGACGGCCCACTGGAGCGACCAAAATGAAGAACAACACAGCGCTGATGAGCGACAAGATCGCGACAATCATGAACGAATGGGTAATCAGACCGCCCGATTTCTCAATTTGTGCGGCCATGACCGGCGAAAGCCCAAACCCTGCCATCAAGACGACCGAATTGATTGCGAAATAGCGGACACGCTCTTCCGATTTGGCCAGCCGGGTCAGGACCACCGGAACCAACGCATAAGTCAGACCCCAACCTGCACCCAACAATAGACTTGCGGCGATTGGCAAAGCACCCATGGATGTCGCAGCACTGAACAGAGCCATTGACGCAGCAATGGACAAACAGGCGACGGCCAATGTCATCACGCGACCAAACCAGTCAGATAAATGGCCCGCATAGTAGACGGTTATCAACGTGGAAATCGTCGCGACGGTCAGCGTGACGCCAACGGCTTTTTCATCCGCGCCAAACCGGTCAAACAGCCGCGGTAGCAAAAAGGTCAATCCATATGCGCCTGCTTGGAGAAACACGGCGAGGAAAAAGACGAAAAAAGTAGATATCCGGGACAAGGGCCACTCGCTTCAATGAGTACGATTGTTCCGATCTCACTAAGCGGCCAATCGCGGCAACGCAACAAAATGGGCGGTATGGGCTCAACAACCGGCCTCGGAGGCAACGCAGCATCGGTTGAAACCTAGCCCTTATACCCCTCGTGAACGGCCCAAAGCCGACCTCCATCGGTGATTGGTGATGCTGCATCGCGGCCCGTCGAACCCGATGGGGTGGATAGCTCCTGCTCCAACCGGCGTCGCAATGCGCCATACTGCAGTTGTGTATCACTGCTAGGAAAGGAGCTACCCAATGCAAGTTACAACAGTCGGCATCGATCTGGCCAAGCATGTTTTTCAAGTCCATGGGATCACTGCGGATGGCACCGTCGTTTTCAATCGAGCGATCCGGCGCGCCCAGCTTGTCGCCTTCTTTGATGAACTCGAGCCATGTTTGGTGGGGATGGAAGCATGCGGGTCCAGTCATCATTGGACACGAGAACTCTCAAAGCTGGGCCATGATGTTCGGCTGATCCCGGCCAACTACGTGAAGCCTTATGTGAAACGCGGCAAATCTGACGCGGTTGATGCTGAGGCGGTTTGCGAGGCAGTGACGCGCCCAACAATGCGGTTTGTAGCGCCGAAATCGGAAGCGCAGCAAGCGGTCCTATTCCTCCATCGTGCTCGCGATCTGATAGTCCGCCAACGGACACAGCTCAGCAATATGTTACGCAGCCTGCTGGTCGAGTTTGGCATTATCATAGCGCAGGGTACAGGAAGTGCCGTGAAGTATGCCAAGAGCCTTCTGGATGGAGACAAACCAGACCTGCCTGAAATTGCGATGGATGTTCTCAAGCAGCTGAGTCATCAACTCGTTGCCATGCATCTCCGCCTCCGTTGGTACGAGGTGCGCATGCGCCTGCATTCGAAACTGGACAAGCGCGTGATGTTGCTGCGCACGATCCCAGGAGTTGGACCCGTGACAGCATCGGCAATTGTTGCAACCGTCGGTGACGCGAAGCAGTTCAAGAACGGCAGACAGTTTGCAGCCTGGCTTGGTCTGACGCCGCTCAACCGATCCAGTGGTGGTAAGGAACGATTGGGGCGGATCACGAAGATGGGCGACCGATATATCCGGCGCCTCTTGGTGACCGGTATGACGGCGCGATTGCGGCAAATGAAGGTGAACCCCGACCGTGTCGATCCATGGGCCATAGACCTGCTCACCCGCAAGCCTCCCCGTTTGGCGACAATTGCCATGGCCAATAAGACGGCGCGGATCGTCTGGGCTGTGCTGACCAAGAGCGAATACTACCGTCCCCACACGATCTGAGAGAACAAGAAGGGAATACTCGAGACAGCAAGACCCTTGAAATGATGGAGTACAGTCAGCCCGCCAGCCAAGACACCCCGTCGAACGGCAAGGACACTAGTTGTCCGCAATACCCGTATGGGACTTGGTCGCGGAAACCATCAAGGCCAGCAGCCGCGTGTGCTGCGCAAACAGGCCGGACACACGTCTGCTTCTGACCAGTGCGAAATTACTTTCAAAAATGTCTTGCTATGCGGGAGCTATCCACACATGCCGTTCGCCGCGGGCGCAAAATCGATCCGATTGTGAACTCACAGTCTGCGGGACTTTTCCGACATTGGATTTTCGCGCTTCGCTAATGCAGCATCAGTTTGCGGTCGCAGCGCGAGTGTTGTTGCAGAGCGGCGTGGGTCGCCAATCCGGTCATTCGCGTGTGTAGATTTTGCCCGAACCGATACCGTTCTTTCGCCGCAGCTTGATCCGACAACTCAGACGCGGACGAAGCCGCCTTACGCACCTGCGGCTATTGCTGGTGCAGCATTTGTTCGTATGTGCAGCGCGCTGAGCGCTGCTGATCCGCGATCGCATCCAAACCGGTCATTTGAAGGGTAAGATCTGACCGAAGTCGATACAGTTCTTTGGTTTCGGCTTGATCAGACCGGGAAGATGGTGAGCGACGCCCACAAACGCAGACGCCTGAAATTGAACACCACGACTACAGACATGACGCTAAGCTTTCCGGTGTTTTGGTGTAGGTTCGCAGTGTATCAGGAGAGAATGAGCAAACTACCGATCTTTCTGCCAATCGTTTTGGGCGCGGTTGTTATCAACACAATGCCCATGTGGCTGGCGGTGCTGGCGAGCGGTCCAAACCACTCGCAGACCCTGGCAGGCGGCCTTGCTAGCTGCGTGCTCCTTGCCGCTGCAGTAGCATGCGCTTTCCGGCTGCCGTATCCAATACCCGTCATGGCGCGCATTATTGTACCGCTCGCTTTTGCAGTTTTGGCAGCAGATGTGGATAAGCATCCGGTTGTCTTGGTGGTGACCTGTCTTGTTCTGGGCCTATCTTTGGGCGTGTTGACGCGATACGCACTTGTGCGCATGCCTGTAGGTAAAGTCTTGCAAGTATTGAGCACGGCATTCGCTATCGGGCTTTGCGTGTCCCTAATTGTCTATCTGGCGTTGCCGGTCATTCAGTTATCCCCGCTCTGGGTGCTCTGGACGTTGTCGCTGACTCTCTTTTCGGTTCGGCTCGACCGTCGGGAAGCAAACACCCTTTCGGGTTCTAAGCTATCGGGGTTTTCATTTGGGTATTTGCCTTTCTTTGCGCTGATGGGCGCGTATTGGAGTTTTATCGAGATTTATGCGACGTCGCTGGGGGACGATGGCAGCGTGGTCAATTGGCTTCTCGGCAGCTTGCTTGCGAGTGCTGTGGCATCTGCCTTGGCGTCCAGGGTTTCCAATCCGCTAATGCAACCCATCTGTCGATTTGCCTTGATCGCCGCCGCGCTTACCGGTGCCGCCAGCTATTGGGTGGTCACACCGATTTTGCTAGGGATGAGCATCGTTGCGAACGGGTTTTTCCTGTTTCTGTTCTTCCCGCTCTATCTCTCCTCACAAGAAGACCGCGCATCACAAGCGATGGCGCTCTATCTTCTTGGATTTGCATTCGGAGGGCTCTTGGGTGCTGCCCTAGTCGCGATCGGTGGCTACACGGCACTTGCTTTGGCAATCTTGCTTAGCCCACTTGCGGTTTGGATAGGTCGACCATTTCGGGTGGCAGGTTGACGACCAGCCCTGCTTTCTTCCAGCCGTCAAAAGCTTTGCGAACAAGCGGGCCCGCAAAGTAGTTGAACACCATCTCTTTGGGGATGTCCGCCTCGAAACTCGGAAGAATATCGAGAAGCGCATGTTTTGCCTTTTCTGCCGCGTCGAAGTTCCCCAACTCCGCATGAAACCAAACCTGATGTGCATGATACCACGGGAAGCCCGGCATCGGCACTTTCTCGATCTCCAGAAGTGCTGCTTGCCAGAAATCACCAAGGGCAAATCGCCAAGCGTGGGCGTAGTGATACCAGCCCGGGTGAATGGGACTAAGTTCAATAGCCTGATCGAGCAGCGGGATTGCGCGATCAAAATCGCCAAGAAACGCATGACAATGGCCGATCTCTGCGAGGATATCCGCATGGCCGGGATTGAGTTGCAATGCGATCTTGGATGTTTCCCTAAACCCGGACAGATCACCGGTATGGAACTGGCACAGTGCCAGCGCCATTCTGGCAAATCCGTTTTTTGGGTCACTTTCTGTGCCGCGTTGTGCGGCTTCAAGACCGAGTTGCGGTGCGTTCACGTTAGAGCGTTCGTTGACGTGATAGCGCCCCTCCTCCAGCAGAAGAAGGGCGAGCGCCGCCCATCCATCCGACGCCCGTGGATCGGCTTCAAGCAACACCGGCAAGCGCTCTCGCAATTCGAGGTGAATGGCGGGGTCATAGCTCCTGTAGAATTCGTAGAAGCGCGCGACCGCCGCATAGACATCCCAAGTTTGAGGCTGACCTGCCAATGCGCGGTGTTGGAAGCGCGTGGCCACTCCTTCGTGTGGCGTAGCAAGGCGACCGGCGATCAAAAGACCAACCTCGTCCTGTATATCAAAGATGTCGCTTGGGTCGGCTGCGCGGTCAAACTGCTCCATCAGCACAATCTCACCTGTTGCCACATCGGTGACCCGTACGGCGACACGCAGTCGCGCCGGCGACCGCCGCACACTTCCTTCAACAACAAAATCTACGCCGAAGCTTTGCGCAATGGCATTGTGATCCATTTTATGCGCCTGAACATGCATTGCTGTCAGATGCGACAGGACACTCAGACTGCGAAAACGGGTGAGGTTTGATGTTACCTCTTCGCTGAACCCGTCAGCTATGTGTTGATCGGCGCGTTCTGGGTTGAGACTGCGGAACGGAAGGATCAGAATGGTCGGCTGTTGTTTCTGATGGCCCGGCTGGGCATTTGTGCTTTCCGCCGTGGCAGCAAGCCGAAAGCCGACGCCATGCACGGTCTCTATGATACTCTGGCTAGTGCCTGTGTCCCCGACCGCGCGCCGGGCTTCTTTGATGGCTGTGGACAGCGTGGCATCGGTGATTATGCGGCCGTCCCAGACATTTGCAATCAGATCGTCCTTGCTGACGACCTGGCCATCGGCATCGACTAAAGCGCGCAGAATTCCCGCAGTCTGACGAGTCAGTTTCCGCAGGTCCGAGCCCAGCGAGACAGTCATCCGGTCAAAGTCGATCCGGGCATCTGAAACTACGATTTCCATACATCGATAGCTATCCGATCTTTGCTTACCCGAAAAGCTCTGCAAAATCTCAGGGTTTTCTCAGGTCAATCTCAAGCGATGCCCTCTTGGGTCCCTTAGGTCTCCGGTCAACGAACATGACCTGACGCGCCTAACCGAAAGGACACCAGATGAAATACCGCAACGCACTGCCGCAACTGGCCGGAAAACAGATGATCACGGATGGAGGTCTTGAAACCACGCTGATCTTCGATGAGGGCATCGACCTCCCGCTATTTGCGGCCTTCAAGGCGCTGGAGACAGACGCCGGAATGTTGGCCATGGAGGCATACATGGATCGTTTTGCCCGGATCGCTCTGGATGCAAAACGCGGCTTTATCATGGATACGCCGACATGGCGGGCAAGCGCCCGATGGGCCTCTGAAATGAGCATGTCGCATCACGATCTTGAGGCCGTTCATCGCGAGGCGGTGGCCACATTGACAGCGTTGCGGGCACGTTTTGAAACGGACCAGAGCCCTTTTGTCATCAACGGGGTGATCGGACCGCAGGATGATGGCTATGCTCCGACCCGGGTGCTGAGCGCCGAACAGGCTGAAATCTATCACCAAGCACAGGTCGGCTGGTTTGATCGGTTTGGCGCCGACATGGTGTCAGCCATCACCATGACTTATGCCGACGAAGCGATCGGGATCGCAAGTGCGGCCAAGTCGCTGAACATGCCGGTCTCCATCGCTTTTACGGTTGAAACTGACGGGCGTTTGCCATCTGGCCAATCACTTTCAGACGCGATCCGTGAGGTCGATGAGGCAACTGACGGATATCCCGCTTACTACATGATCAACTGCGCGCACCCCGATCATTTTGCCCATGTGCTGAACGGAAATTGGACAAAGCGAATCATGGGGTTACGCGCGAATGCCTCCCGGATGAGCCACGCCGAACTTGATGCAGCAGAGGCCTTGGACGACGGCGATCCGCAGGAGTTGGGTCAGCTTTATGCCGGTCTTTCAGTCCTTTTGCCAAACCTCACCGTGATGGGCGGATGCTGCGGAACGGACCATCGCCACGTGGCTGCGATCTGTGAGGCAACGACCTCCTGAACCCCAATTCCCGGACGCTACAGCGTTCCAAAACCAACAGCTGCGCGAGGGCACATCCCCCGCGTGATCTGTGAATACGACCTAAATCATAACTCAACTCCCGAAAGGAAAACACATGTTCAAATCAACTCTCTCCGCACTGGCCCTTCTGGCCTCAACTGGTTTCGCAATGGCCGATGGCGCGCCCATGTCCTTTGACGTTGCCGAAGATCTGACGCGCTTTGTTTTCGCAGCCGAGCCTGTCTTTGACGACGGCATGCCAGCGTATGGCAACTCTTTTGTCACCCAGGGCTACATCTACGAAGATGGCACGTTGGATGGTGGGGCCGAAGGCACACTTGCCGACGGCAGCCCGGCCTTTCCTGAAAAAGTCATTGGGCGCTGGACCTGTGATGGCTTCTTTGTCGGTGACGGCGCGCGCACGCTGACCGGTGCATGGGTCATCTCCCGTCAGGTATTCGAGTTCGACAGCGGAGAAGTGCTGATCAACCAGGGCGCAGAGATTGCCGATGTCGACCTGGCAGCGCCGCGTGCCATCACCGGCGGCACAGGGGCCTACGCGCATGTCGGTAGCGAGATGACGCAGACACTTCTGGGTATGACCGATGGCTACGGGGTGCGCCTGTCCATTGATATTCCAGCCAGAGACCAAGCGTCAGCCACGCCGCAACCCCAGCCCGAAAGCCGGGACAATGCCTATTCCGGGCGCATCGACGAAGGTGACCATACCGAATGGGATTCCGGGGTTCCGGTTGGACCTATCGACGCCAGCGTAGCGCCTACGTCCTAAGGCCTGTGCAAATCATCCCTGACCGGCACGCAGACGGTCAGGGACCTTTCCAATTGCTTTCAGGTGAAAAGGATCAATTCAATGAAAGACTTGCTCGAACATACTACGCGACTGGCGCAGCCCGATGATGCGGAAGACCTGGCCCGCCTTATCGACATCGCAGGAGAAGGCATTCCGTCATGGCTTTGGGCCAAAAACGCCGATGTTGGTCAGTCACCGCTCGATATCGGGATCAGCCGTGCCCGGCGCGAGACTGGCGGTTTTTCCTACAAGAATGCCTTGATTGCAGAGCGCTCAGGCGATGTGCTCGGGATGGTGCTGAGCTATCCGATAGATGTCGCAGCCGAAGACGATTCTGACGACCTGCCACCACCTATCGCGCCCTTCGTCGTGCTTGAGGCCCAATCCGTTGGCACCTGGTATGTAAACGCACTCGCCGTCCGCGCCGGTTCTCAAGGCGGTGGGATTGGCAGCGCCTTGCTGGAAGCTGCCGAAGAACACGCTGCCGAAGCGGGATACACCAAGCTGAGCATTCAGGTTTATGCCCAGAACACTGGTGCGGTCAGGTTGTATCACCGGCTTGGTTTCAAAACAGTCAGCCGTTCCCCCGTGCTCATGCATCCATGCCAGCCCTATTATACCGGCGATGTGTTGCTACTGCTCAAAACGATAGACGCCAGCGTTCTGGCCTAAGTCCTTACTTTATCGAAGGATACTATCTATGTTCTCCATGCGCTTTCTGATTTCATCTTCACTTTTTGCCCTAGGTTCGATCACGGGCGTCGTAGCAAAAAGTGACAACATCCCGGATCTTCCCGCTCCGCTGACAGACGACAGCTTTCTCCATAACGGCGCGCCAGATGACGCCATCTTCGATCTTGGCCGCAATCTCTTTTTCGACCCGATCCTCTCTGGCAATCAAAATATTTCCTGCGGCACCTGCCATGATCCTGCACTGGGGTCCGGCGACGGCCTCGCGCTTGGCATCGGCGAAGGTGGCATCGGCGCTGGCTCGGAACGGGAAACGCTCGATGCGGTGACGGGGCGCGTGCCACGCAATGCACAACCGCTTTGGAACATTGGTGCCCGGGAATACGTGTCGCTGTTCCACGATGGGCGCGTCGAGTGGCTGGACGACATGACCCGCATCCGCAATCCGGCAGACGCTGACCTTCCCAAAGATGTCACAAGTGTTCTGCAAGCCCAGGCCTTCTTTCCCGTGACGTCCCCTATCGAAATGGCCGGACAATATGGCGAGAACGCTGTCGCAAATGCTGCGTTCGTTGAAGACCGGCCAGAAGTCTGGGATCTTCTTGCCGCGCGTGTGGCCACCGTGCCGGACTACATGCGCATGCTCCGCACCGCTTATCCGGAAATTGGAGGGACTGAGGATGTGAAGTATCGCCATCTCGCCCAAGCGCTCGCGATGTTTCAGACGGTCGCTTTCCGGTCGGATGCGAGCCTTTTCGACGATGTCCTGCGCAGCGGAGATCTGTCGCTCCTTTCAAGCGAAGCGCAGAACGGGCTGTCCCTGTTTTATGGCAAAGCCAATTGCGCATCCTGTCATAGCGGCCCACTTCTTACTGACCACGCGTACCATGCAATCGCTGTCCCACAAATCGGCCCGGGAAAGGGACATGGGCGAGATTTCAGCTATATCGCCGCAACTGGTCTTTCCGGTCGTACCGAGGATGAGGGGCGTTATCGCGTCACTCGAGACGCCGATGATCTCTTCGCATTCCGGACACCGTCGCTTCGAAATGTCGAGCTTACCGGGCCGTGGGGTCACAGTGGTGCGTTCACCGATCTAGAGGACATGCTCCGCCATCACCTCGATCCACTGGCAAGTCTGGAGAAGTTCGATGTTGAAGGTACATATTTACCCCAGCTTGACCACGTTCAACGCCTCGCGGGCCGGGGGTCAGAATTTGGCTTTGCACCGCTCGATGAGGACAACCGCGAAGCATTCGATCTCAGGGACGGTTGGGTGATGGGGACACCCGCTCTCAGGGCCCGCATCGCTAGAGAAAACCAACTTTCGTCGCGGGACCTTACCGATCAGGAAATCCAACAACTGCTTGCGTTCCTTGCAGCCCTGACCGACCCAAGTGCAGAAGACCGTTCCCATCTCATACCGGAACATCTCCCATCAGGATTGCCTCCGCAACCAACCAAGCGTGATCCTTGAGCGCTCAATGCTCGCTGCGGCTTGTTGGTATGACCGCTTTTCCCGCAGCGCTGTCGCAGCAAATTCCGCGCTGCGAGCGCGCGCAGCGAGAAATCGAGACTTCTGCTGTGGGCTCTAGGCAGTCGTTAGGGACATCGCAGCATCTCGCCATAAACCCAATGCCCGCCCTTCCGAAGCGGCCCACAGCCGACATTCGATATCTCTCAGAGTTCACCCATCGGCTTTCCGAGAACTGCCGTTCGTTCAAAACGCAGAAATTTCAACGAGCGGATAGCCGTGAGGCAAACAAACCTGCGAACGTTGAGAAGCGCTGTTAAGCAAACTTGATTGCTTTTAGAGACCCGACCAACGTTTCTGCAACCATGTATTTTCGCGATTTTTAGGACATGTAGATATAGATGACACCTGATGTACAAACCGCCCGCCGCTTAGCTCAAGATCATTGCGCTGCTTGGACCAACCGGGCGCCCGACGATGTCGCCGAAAGATATGCTGAACATACAATCATGATAATGAACGGTGGCGACCCAATGAAGAGCCGGACGGAGATTGGCGACATGGCGGCGGGATTTATGGCTGACTTCCCTGACCTCGTTCTTAACCTCGACACGGTTCTCGTCGCCGATCACCACATGGTCTATGCGTGGACTTTCGAAGGCCATCATAAAGAGACTGGTAACCATGTTCGTTTCTCGGGCTGGGAAGAATGGGACTTAGACGACAACCTGAACGTCACCAAATCGCTCGGTTGGTATGATGGTGTGGATTATGACCGCCAAGTTGCGGGAACATGACCATATCCGGCGCCAATTCGCGCATTGTACGCACAGTCGTATACGGCAAGTCAGATCCAATTTGACTCTGGTCGATGCTCTTTACTGCCTACAGCAAGTGAGAGGGCGTCCATCGGAAAAGACTTTTCTCATATTCGGTAATTGATTTCGAGAGCCACTGTACGAACAGCTTTGCCGCTGGTCGAACCGGGCCCGGCAACGTGACAAGGTAGTAGCCGATCTGCGGTATTGGATCATCGAATAGCGCCACAAGTTGCCCCGACTTCAACTCGTCAGAGATAAAGGCTGGTACCGTCGCTCCGACACCATCTCCGCGGCGGATGCCATCCAGCAACATATTGCCCGGCATCCGCACAACTCTTCGTTCCGCGTCGGTGGGAATCCCCACCTTTTCCAACCACAGGTCAAACTCGACCGAAGCGTGCTCTTGGAGAAGTGTAAAATCGAGCAATTCCACAGGGTGCCTGAACACACGGTTTCCGATCAGTTCGCTTGAGGCGACGACCGTCAGACAGCCTGGCAGCAGCATCTGCGAGACAAGCCCTTGCCATTGACCCGTTCCGTATCGGATGGCCATATCAATTCCGCCCGGCTTGAGGTTGACAGCCTGGATCGTTGAATCGATCCTCAATTCGATATTGGGGAATTCGTCAACAAACGTTGACAGACGCGGCATGAGGAACGCGCTTGAAAACATCGGTGTCGCGCTAACCACTAACGGTCGAACCGATTCTGCCTTCGACACGCTCTCGGTCACTGAGGCCATTTCAGCGAAGGCGTCAAGCAGGCCAGCCGACAAGAATTCGCCTTGCGATGTCAGAGAAATGCCGTGCCGGGTACGAGTGATAAGCCGGGTGCCGAGCTGTTGTTCGAGCCCGCGGATCTGCTGGCTGACTGCGGAATGTGTCACGTTCAGTGCCTTTGCCGCCCGTGTCAGATTTCGAAACTCGGCAGCGGCGGCGAAGGCTCTGAGAGATGTCAAAGAGGGAAGCGTGCGCCAATCCATAAGTTAGATCATCTAACAATATAGAAGAATTTACAACTATGTGATCCCCCAATGCCGGCGCATGTTGGTGCAAGAATTTATTGGCGGATACAGGAGACCAACATCATGAAACTTGCTGTATTGGGACTGGGCAATATGGGCTCAGCGCTGGCGCATTGCCTGCTCAAGGCGGGCCACGAAGTCAGCGTTTGGAACCGCACGTCGGAAAAGGCAGAGGTTTTTGCTGAGGCTGGAGCCACGATCTGCTCTTCACCGAATGATGCCATCGCAGCTGCTGAATTTGTCATCATCTGTATCAAGGGCCACAAGGAAACTGTTGAACTGGTCAACGGGCTGAGTGTTTCGCTAAAGGGTAAGACTATCTGCGACATGAGCACGGGCGATACCTCGGATGCCGATGGACTGGTCGCCATCCTTGAGGGACAGGGGGCCGACTACATGCTGGGCATGATCAATGCCTACCCTTCCGGCATTGGTGGTGACGAAACCACAATCCTCACGGTGGGCAGTGCCGGAACCTGGGACCGTTATGGCAGCATCATCAGAGAATTGGGTGGAAAGTCCGCCCATGTTGGAGAGAAACCAGCGGCACTTGCCGCGCTGTTTGCCGGCCTTTTCACGGTTCGGCAGGGGTTTATGTTCGGAATGATCTACGGTGCACTTGTCTGCCAAAAAGCGGGCATCCCGATACAGGTTTATGCCGACCAACTCCCTACCACGATCAAACTGGTCAATGACTACCATGAGCTCTTTGCCAGCACTGTTCCGTTTGAGGATTACGACAGCGCGGAAGCCTCCCTGAAGGTTTACGCGATGGCGCAAGAGGATGCGTTGAAGACCTATCTCTCACTTAATGCTCCCGCTGATTTCATCCAGTTGATGCATGACCGCACCAAAACGGCTTGGGACGATGGCCACGGCGACAGACAGCTGACCTCACTGGTCCAGCATATGGCGGATGCCTGACGCAAAAAGGCTCCGGTCCAAACCTGCCATTGGCTAAGGCTTGATGACGCTGCAGTGTGGCCCGCCGAAGGAGAATTTCGCTGCGGTTGAGAGATGCCCGGGAAAATGAGGTCATGCTCACGGAATACACTCTGTCGCCGCACTAAGGTTCACAGGAGACCCGAGATAATGTAGGTATCTATGAAGACTTGACGTCAATAGGTGTGGATCAGAATGGCGCGACAGTTCCCGCTCGAAGGTGACAAAACCTTTTTGGTTTATGCCGGCACTGGCACCGACCTGATATTCAATCATGGCGTTGATTTACCCGGTTTCGCATCGTTTCCATTGCTGGAAGAACCTGGCACCAGGGCAATACTGGCCGGTCAAATGGAGGCACTTGTCGATCTCGCCCATGAAATGAGTGTCGGATGCATCCTTGATGCACCCACATGGATGGCGAACGCCGATCGGGCAGCGCCGTTGGGGTACGATACAGACCGGCTCGTTGAGGTGAACAAAGATGCGGTCAGTCTAATGGAGGAGGTGCGCCAGGCTGCCGCTCGCGATGATGTACTGGTGTCGGCCTGTATCGGCCCGCGCTATGACCCTTACGCCGACATCCCTCCGGTGACGGTCGAAGATGCACGCCAATACCACGCCGCTCAAATGCACAGCCTGAAAGACACAAGCGTCGACCTGGTCACCGCTTATACGTTCAACCGTCCAAGTGAGGCTGCGGGATGCATCCTCGCTGCCCGAGACGCAGATCTGCCGATCATCATGTCTCTAGTTGTCGAAACGGACGGGTGTCTGGCGGACGGGACCAAACTTGTGGACGGAATTGATCAGATCGACGATGCAACCGACTCGGCGGCGCTGTTTTTTATGGTCAACTGCGCTCATCCGACCCATTTCGCCGGAGCGCTTGGCAACCACCCCCGACTTAAAGGCATGGTGGCAAACGCTTCGAGTTGCTCGCATGCGGAACTTGACGAAGCAGATGAGCTGGACGAAGGCGATCCAGCTGAACTTGGTAAACAGATTGCCTCGATTGCGAGGCAGAATCCGTCGATCCAAGTATTTGGAGGGTGCTGCGGCACCGACATGCGCCACCTGAAATCGATGGCCAGCGAATTGGCGTAGCCAACTTAGTTCAATCTGAGCGATAGCGCTGATATCTAAGGTGATACCGTGATTTCTTTCCGCCACTTGTTATAAGCGGCCCTTTCCGGACCTTCACCCTATAATCTCAATGCTGCGGCGCGGCCAGTCGAACCTGCTGTTCGCTGCGAGCGCAAAATCAAAGTCTGCCTGAACCCGCGAATTGCGGACAAAGCTGACTTTGGCTGCCGCCCGACAAAAGTCCAAGTTGTTGGCATTGCTCAGCGGTCCAAAAAGTCGGAGACTAAACGTATGAATAAGTCGGGTCTTTCGGCATGTAGAGCATGAGCGCAGCCTGGCACAACTGCTAGTGATGTATTGGGAATTGTTTCCCAAAGTACTTGAATTTGGCTCCACGTATAGGTCCGATCTCGATCGCCCCAAAGCACAAGTGTTTCCTGCCGAATCCGGCTAAGGTTCTGTTCCCCTGACCAAGCTTGCATCGCGTCAAGGCCGGCCTCCAGGGCCGGCAGCTTGGCTTGAGCGGCAATCGCGGCGCAGTGTTCATATCCGGTTGCAGCTTCGCGATCTAAAAACCAAGTTGCTGCGATCCGACGCGCGGTGGCTACCGGGCCGTCTTCTACAGCGCGCTTTTTACTTTGTTCAATGGTTTCGAACCGCCCCGGCAAAACACCAATGGCGCCAGTTGCGTAAAGCACAAAACGGTCAATCCTTTCTTCGTCGAGCAAGGTAATTTCCTGAGTGATCATGCCGCCCATGGAATGACCAAGCAGATGGTATTTCTCCACCCCAAGGCTGCGGAGGTGCCGGACGACCCAATCCGCATAACCGCCAATACTGTCGATTGGCGGCAGATGGGCATTTGCTCCGAACCCGGGCAGGTCGACTGCAATCACATCAACATGCTGCTGCAGTGTATCGCGACACCCATCCCATTGTGCGCTGCCCCCCATGAAACCATGAACAAGGACAAGGGGGGTCACTTTCGCTGACCTTGAACGATCCGATCAAGGATCATCGCGCAAAAGAGAATGGCAAAGCCTGCGAGGATACCCTGGCCTACATTGGCGTATTGCAGCGCCTCGAGAACGTCTTCTCCCAGCCCTTTCGCACCAATAAGCGAGGCCACGACGACCATGGCCAGGGAAAGCATGATTGTCTGGTTGATACCGGCGCGAATGGAGGGGCTGGCAAGCGGCAGATCGACCTTGGTGAGAAGGTACCACTTGTTGGCGCCAAAACTGATCGCGGCTTCACGTACGCTTTCAGGAACACCACGCAGGCCCAAAACGGTAAGGCGTACCACGGGTGTCCCGCCGAAGATCATCGTAACAATGACTGCCGCTGGCTTGCCGACCCCAAAAAAGGCAATCACAGGCACCATGAAGACAAAGGCAGGCATTGTCTGCATGAAATCCATGATCGGTTGGATGACCGCGTAGAACCGCGGTCGACGCGCAGAGAACATGCCCAAAGGAATGCCAATCACGATGGAAAGCAGCGCCGCAGTGCCGAGAAGCGCCAAAGTGGTCATTGCTTTTTCCCAGAAGCCGAGAAGGCCCATATAGGCCAGAAAGGCACCTGACCAAATAGCCATACGCAAGCCAGCCGTGAGCCAGGTTAAAAGAACGATCAGCGCCGCCACCACGATCCAAGGAGTCTGAACCAACGCAACCTCCATGGCATCCAGCAACCAGCGAATGGCCGCAGTGAGCCCATCAAAGAACGCCACGCTGTTGGCGACGCACCAGGCGATAAATGCCTCTACGCTGTCAATACTGGCCAGGCGAATTGAGTTATCTGTCGGGAATTCGCTAAGAAATGAAAAACGGCCAGGGAAGCTGTAGTGGACCATTGCAGTAGCGACCAGCAGGATCATGAAACCCGCGCTGAAAACAATCTGGCTGACCGGCATGCCGGAGCGAATGGTGCGGTCCGATAGCCAGTCGGAAAACCGGGCCTCCAGCGCCCAGTTGGCGGCCACAGCCTGTATGAGCTTGGCCACAAGCAAGATGACAACACCGGTGAGTGCAATCGACGGACCTTGCGCAGCGAGCAACTCTGCCTCGGCGCGGAAGCCTTCAATATTGGCCTCCAGCCCTTCGATCTGGCGCTGGATGGCTGCGGCTCGATCCGAGCCGCTCTCTTGAGCTGCCGCAAGCTGCTGGTAGCGCAAATCGAGGGTACCTTCGATCGAGGTCACACGGGCCAGCGCGTCTGCTCCCAAATCTCCGAATAAGCCCCGCGCGATCTGCACAAATCCGATTGCTTCGACGACAAGAAAGGCCAACGCCCATGACCAAAGTCCGCGCGCGCCGAACCAGATCGGACCGAAGAGCCCGGCCATTGCGTTGAAAGTTGCCGTAAAGCGCGCGGACGCCCCGATCTTGTCGAAGTTGCGGATGTAATAGTCGGGGCTTGTGCGCACAAAAGTGCGGATATTCTCGCGGCGTTCCTCGGCATAGGCCTGCGCGGCTTCGCTTTCTGTGTCTTCAAGGGGGTTCACACCAAGATCTTCGCTCATGACATTTCCGTCCCTTCAATCACGGTGCGCAACAAATCTGCTCGTGTGATGACACCTTTGTCTTCGCCACCTTCGGACACCAGAACCGGCCGTTCGTCGTCGATGGCACGCGTAATTAATGCGGAAAGCGTCTCATTGTGGTCCACCCGGTCGATGTCAGCCGGCAGTGGGCCGTGCGTAGCGAGATAGCTGTCCAAGGGCTGCATCGCCGCATGAGCATGCACCACCTTCAGGCGCGAGATCCCGGCCACGAAATCAGCGACGTAGTCATCAGCGGGATGCATCACAATGTCCTCAGCCGAGCCAATCTGCACCATCTTGCCGTCACGCATGATCGCAATCCGGTCTCCAATGCGGACGGCCTCATCAAGGTCATGGGTGATGAAGATCGTGGTTTTCTTAAGGATTTTGGACAGCCGGATGAACTCATCCTGCAACTGCCGCCGGATGAGGGGATCAAGCGCGGAGAATGGCTCATCCATCAACAGAACATCAGGGTTGGCCGCTAGCGCACGGGCAAGCCCCACACGTTGCTGCATTCCGCCAGAGAGTTCGTGCGCGAATTTCGACCCCCAGGCCCCCAATTCGACAATGTCGAGAATGGCGGCCGCCTGCCGCATACGCTCGTTTTTGGCGACCTGGCGGATTTCCAGCGGCATTGCCACGTTGTCGAGGACCGAACGGTGGGGCATCAGAGCAAAATTCTGGAACACCATGCCGATTTTCCGGTTGCGGAAAGCCTGTAGTTCCTTTGTGCCGAGTGCCATGACGTCAGTGCCCTCGATCTCGATCTTGCCGGCGGTTGGTTCGAGTAACCGATTGAAGTGGCGCACGAGTGTGGATTTGCCGCTCCCTGATAGGCCCATGATACAGAAGATCTCACCGCGTTTGACGCTGAGGCTGACATCGGCCACGCCCACCACCGCGTTGAACTCAGCAAGGACTTCAGCCTTGGTCAGCCCCCGCGCACGAATGGCTTCCAGAGCGGCCTCAGGTTTTGCCCCGA
The DNA here is from genome assembly GCF_056532675.1 of Ruegeria sp. I1. Classification (NCBI taxonomy): domain Bacteria; kingdom Pseudomonadati; phylum Pseudomonadota; class Alphaproteobacteria; order Rhodobacterales; family Roseobacteraceae; genus Ruegeria; species Ruegeria sp. I1. Next base: position 49,559 of record NZ_JBQFNM010000007.1, read on the forward strand.
AGATTTTCCAGATGTTGGAAATTTCGATTACAGTCTCGTCGCTCATCCGCCCACCCGTGCGTGCCTTCAAGTGGGGCGGCACCGCTAGGTGCTGCCCTTTGTTTTTTGGTCTGGCTCAAAGACCCAACATCGTGTCTACGCGCTCAGAATTGGCGTTAACCCATTCGGCCGCAACTTCCTCAGCATCGCGCCCTTTGGCACTAATCTCGAAGGCCAGCGAACTCACGTCATCGGCGGTCAGGGAGAAGTTTGCGAAGAATTCCGCAATCGCCGGCGAGCGATCCCCAAGCGAGTTGGACCAGGCGATCTGAACTTCCTTCAGAGCGTCCTTACTGGCTACCATCGACTTGTTGTACCAGTCAGGGTCGTCGGAGGGCTGCACCATCACGTATTTTTCAGGGTCATAAGTCGGTTCGGTCAGCATCACCACGTCAAACATGTACCAGACGGCATGCGGCTCATAGCAGTAGAAGGCATATCCTTCCTTTTTGGCGATACTGTCCTTGATGCGCGCGGTCTTCACAGCTTCTTCGGCGCGAATTGGATCAATGAAGTCCAACAGGCCGTAGTCGCGCACCTTCACCTCGTTCACATTAGCCGAGGCCCAGCCGGGTGCACCGATCCACATCTCACCCTTACCATTGCCATCGCTGTCCATCGCAGCCGCCACATCGGGGCGTCCAAGATCCGCGATGTCGGTGATGTTCATCTCTGCGGCAAAGTCTTTGGAGACGCAGAAACCCTGATTGCCCTGATAGGGGTTCGATGACAACGTCACGGTGCCAGCACCATCAACATATTGCTTGGTGAATGCTTCCTGATTTGGCAGCCATACATCGGGGTGCACATCGATATCGCCCCTACCCTGATCCATCGCTTGAAAGATCGTGGCATTGTTTCCGGGCACATACTCCACCGTGCCGCCAATGCGGGTGGTTACGATCTCACCCAAGACATGGGCAATGGCCTGTGCGCCTGTCCATGTGGGAACGCCGATCTTAACCTCTTCAGCGGCGAGTGGTGCGCCGAGAGCGGAAAGCAAAGCCGCGCTGATCAAGTACTTTTTTAGTTTCATTTGATATCTCCTTGTTGGTTTGTTGTTTATTTTCAGGCCACGTAGCCAGGAAGTTCGAAAGTTTCGGGATAGCCAAACAGGGCTGCGCTTCCGCCGGTATGCAGAAAGACGACATTGTCCATACCAACGAAATAGCCTTTGCGGGTTTGGTCGATGAGGCCATCCAGCCCTTTACCCGAATAAACCGGGTCGAACAAAAGTCCTTCGGTGCGGGCCAACAGCTTGAGCGCGTCAATCATCCCTTTGGTCGGAAGACCATATCCTGCACCGACGTAGTCGCAGTTTGCGCGCACATTTTCTCGCGCAATGGGCGTACCCGTCTCCATATATTCGACAGTGCGCACAGCCAGATCATGGACCATGCCTTCCTGTTTGTCTTGTGGGGCCCGCACGCCGATGCCCAGAAGGTGAATGTCACTTTCTAGGGCGGCAAGACCAGCGACCAATCCGGCTTGCGTGCCTGAGCTGCCGGTCGCATGTACCAACGCATCAATTTTCAACCCGGCATTGGCGGCCTGTTCGCTTAGCTCGCGCGCGCAATTTACGTAGCCCAAAGCCCCGATCGGGTTCGACCCACCGCCCGGGATGATGTAAGGGTTTTTGCCTTCTGTCTTCATCTGCGCAGCGCATGCTTCCATCTCAGCGTTCATGTCCGCACCACTGGGACGCTTAGAGACACTGGCGCCATGCAATCGATCCAACAGGACGTTTCCATTCAGAATATAGTTCGGGTCATTGGAACCCGTGCGATCCTCAAGCAGGATGTGACACGCAAGGCCAAGTTTTGCGGCCGCCGCTGCTGTTTGACGCGCGTGATTGGATTGCGTCGCCCCTTGCGTGATGATGGTATCTGCGCCTTTCTGGACTGCGTCAGCCATCAGAAATTCCAGCTTACGGGTCTTGTTCCCACCCGACGAGAGGCCGGTGCAATCATCTCGTTTGACCCACAGACGCGGACCACCCAAAACCTCGCTCAGGCGATCCATCGGTTCTAAAGGCGTAGGAAGATGACCAAACGATACCCGGGGAAATTTCGCCAGCGTCAGCGATAGCTCCTTGCACAAACTCAAAACCATCTCCGGCGCGACCATCGCGTCACCGCCGGTCATCTGAATTGTCTCAGCCACCACACTCTCCCTGCTTTTGCCTACAGCCAAACACTTTCAAAAGAAAAAGAATAAAAACAGTGCATATTTCGCAGGCTGCCCATACGTTTTCTTTGGGTGCGATGGAGGTGCGCATGAATATGCTTTGGTTTGACGATGTTCTGGCCCTTCTGGAGGAGCGGAATATGACGCGGGCTGCAGCCCGCAGAAACATCACGCAACCCGCGTTCTCAAGGCGTATTCGCAGTTTTGAGGAGTGGCTGGGGATTGAAATTCTCGATCGCAAATCGAACCGGGTCGAGATCAGTCCAGCACTGGCCTCTAACGAGGCCGAAATCCGCTCTTTGATCGCTAGATTAAATGACCTTCGCACAAAAATTGCGCAACATGGCCCAACCGTTTCGATTGTAACGATCGCCGCGACACATGCATCGGTCGTCTCCACCTTCCCTGATATGGCACTGCGTGCACATGCCAAGTTCAAGGGGCTCCGGTTTCGTCTCAGAACGGCCAATCTGAACGATTGTGTCACTCTGTTCCTGCGCGGCGATACCAACATGCTGCTATGCTATGAGGCGCAAACCGTCGCCCCAATGCCGTTCGGCTCGGGCATTTGTCGCGGCACATGGGGGCACGACTACCTCATTCCGGTCATCGGTGGCGGATTGAGGTACGCAGTGCGCGGAAACGGTGACGTGCCTTTGGATACGCCTGCCATCGTCTATCCCGAAAACAGCTATTTCGGCGAAGCACTGAACAAGAGCAAACTCCCGTTCGGAACCGCCGATTTTAGCAAAAACCCCGTTTGCCAGACGGCCTTTTCAAGTGGGGTAAAGGAAATGATCCTGAACGGTCTCGGTGTTGGTTGGCTTCCATTCAGCATGGTGCACAAGGAAATTGAAAGCGGCGAGCTAATCTCCCTACGCAACCAATTGGGTCAGGAAAAGCTTGACGTGGTGGTATATGTCCACCAACAGACCGAGATAGCGAAAACTTTGCTTGATTTCTGGACTAAGAATTTGTTTTCAAAGTCTTGAGCCGATAAAAGTGCCAATCAGCGCCAAAGACCATAGCCATCTGACGGCAACAAGTTTTGATTGCCGAAGGCTGTACAAAATTGCAGCGTTTCTCGCGGCATCCTATCTCCCAGTCGTCCGGATATCTTAGATATTCAATGACCGCTTTGGGCAGAAAGCAGACATGGCGTACCTGCTGAGCATTCGGCTTCAAGGGTCCTGAGAGCGGCTATTAGGGATGCATCTTTGATCACCGAGAAAAGGTTCAGAAGAAAAGCGCAAGTCCAATCATTGAGACAACCAAGAAAAGTAGGGTCATGATTCCGCCCGAGCGAACAAAATCTACCACCCGGTAGCCTGCTGGGCCCATGATCAACGCGTTCACCTGGTGTGTCGGGATCAAAAATGAATTGGACGTTGAAATTGCTACGGTGAGAGCAAACACAGCCGGGTTACCACCCGCCGATATGGCGATGGAAACTGCTAGCGGCACCAGCAGGACAGTAGCGCCGACATTGGACATGACCAGCGTGAAAGCAGTTGCCAGAACGGCTATTCCTGCTTGCAGCGACCATATCGGCCAACCCTTTAGGAGCGCCAACACGTGGGCTGCAATCCAATCCGCAGTACCGGTGTTCTGAACTGCCTGGCCCAACGGGATCAGCGAAGCGAGCAGAAAAACTGTACTCCAACTAATCGACTCGTAGGCTTCGTCTATCGAGAGCACCCGGCTCAACACCATTCCAATAGCGCCAATCAATAGGCATAATGACAAGCGCAGATCGGAAAACAGGATTAAGCTCAACGCTATCAGGAAGAAGGCGAGGGCCCATCCAACCTTGTGTGGCCGTAGCTCGTCCTGGGGAAAGTCCGAAGTTACGACGACAAAATCCCTGTCTGACTTCAGTAGTGTCAGACGGTCCCACTGCACGTGCACCACACACGTATCGCCAGCTTGCAAAGGAACTTGCCCGATATGCGTGGCCGAATGATCTTCGGTTTCTACATGGCTCAGTGTTTCTTCGCCGCGCTGAATGGCCAACAGAGACAAACCATGTGTCTGACGGAGACGCAAATCAATCGGAGTCTGGCCGATCACCGAAGAACTGGGCGGAATAACGACCTCTGCAACCCCCGATTGGGTCGCGGCGAAATCATCTGCAAAGACATCTAGTTGGGGTAGGATCTCTAAACCGTAGGGTTCAGCGAACTGATACTCAACCACACGGCGCAGGCCAAGCACTGCAAGCCGTGCTGGGGCTTCGATCTTGGTATCAGCCATCGGTGCGATGACTTTGTGGCCGCGATAGGATGTGCCAAGAATGTACATGTTATGGGCGACCATTAGATCCGCAAGCGTTTGCCCGATGATTATAGAGCCTTCAGGAACACGTATCTCGAACATATCGGCCCGAAGCCGATAGGTATTTTCGACATATGTTTGCATGGACCGAGCTGAGCTTGCGTCTTCTCCACGCTCCCGCTGCGCTGGGAGGACCCAACGACCAAAGAGCACAAAGTAAAGCACCCCTGTCAGCACCAGCATCACACCGATAGGCGTGACTGAAAACAACCCAAATGTCTCCATTTGTTGGTCAGCTGGAAGGGATGAGTTTGCCGAAACAATCAGGTCATTCAGCAGGATAAGGGGCGACGACCCAACTAATGTGATGGTACCACCCAGTATCGCGCAAAACCCCATGGGCATTAGCAACCTACTCATCGGGATTTCTGTACGTGCAGAGATGCGGCTAACAACAGGCAAAAAAAGCGCTGCAGCTCCGACGTTTTGCATGAAGGAGCTGATGATACCAACCGTTGTTGATATAATTGGGATGATCCGGGCTTCTGTCGTGCCACCATTCTTGAGGATCAAGGCCGCAACCTTTGACATAAGTCCGGTCTTATCAAGCCCCGCCCCTATTATCATAACTGCGATGATGGACATCACAGCGTTCGAGGAAAAACCTTCAAAGAGCCTGGAGACATCGGCAAGATTGCCTAGCCCCGGTAGATAACTCAGTGCGCCAAGCAGCACCATCACAAGAATTGCTGCGACATCGATCCGTATTATCTCGGTCACAAAAAGTAAGACCGTGAAAGACAATAGACTCAGTACGGCTATCATTTCGTACGTCAGTGTTGGCAATTCCATATCGTACTCCCAATCTAACGTTACCTGACTACCAACAAATACGAAGGACCAATTCTGCGCGACAGATATGGCCAAAACCCAAAAAGCCGATGCTCACCGCACGTTCATGGAATGACGAGGCGCTCATGCTTGTCCACCTTGTCGCCCTGGGCGCAATCACTGCCGGAATGGCAAGGGTCTGATGAGCGCAAGCAGCCATTCGGGTGTTGCGCAGCATATGGGATGTGCGGGCTCCGAGCCGCCATGCGGCGTTGCAGAGAATTTCCCTGTTTCAGCTCAAATCGAATGTCGGCTTCCACTGAACTCCCCTGACCAACTCGCGGTTGCAGAGAATGACTGGTTTCCGCCCTTTCTCCCAGAAACAACTGGACTTCCGCGTAACTTGGAGCGGTAGTGTTTGTACCGTCCAGGTCGCCCGGGCTCGCCGGGCTCCACTCAGTACAAGGCGAGGGATTGGCCTTCGTCAGAAGAGTGGAGAGAATGATGACGACCGCAACGAGGAAAGTGCTCAAAGTCGCAGGGACCAAAGCTGGTAATGCAAAGCCCACCCGGCAGGAACAACTGGCCAGGCTGCTGAACCGCAAATCCGGCGCTTCGATCGCACAGATCCAGAAAGCGTTTGGTTGGCAACCACATACGGCGCGGGCCGCGATATCGATGCTTCGCAAAGCCGGGACTGGGGTCGAGCGCTCCGATACGGACAAAGGTGTGGTGTATCGCATCGCCGATAAGGGTTGAGGCCATGGCGAATGCAAGCGCTTCCAAGCTCGACCATGCTGTGGCAGAACTTGAGCAGCTGGGCCGGGCGGGCTGCCTTGAGCGCTGGCGGCAGGTCTTTGGCCGACCCCCTCCCAAATATCTGTCGCCTCAGTTCATGAGACGGGTCCTGATCTGGGAGCTGCAAAACAAGGAACTGGGCGGCTTGTCTGCCAAGACCGATAGACGTCTGAAACAGATCGCGGCGGGAAGAACCCCAACTGCTATGGCGAAGCCCGGTTCTCACCTCGTCCGGGAATGGAGCGGGCGCACCTATCAGGTTGAGGTGGTCGACGGCGGCTATGTCATGGATGGAAAGACGTGGCGGTCTTTGTCAGCCATTGCCCGGCACATCACCGGCGCCCGGTGGTCCGGACCGCGCTTCTTTGGGGTTCAGTGATGCGCCGGATCCGTTGTGCAATCTATACCCGCAAGAGCTCGGAAGAGGGGCTGGAGCAGGATTTCAACTCGCTGGATGCCCAGCGGGAAGCGTGTGAGGCCTACATTGCCAGCCAGAGACACGAGGGCTGGGAACTGCTGCCCGATCACTATGACGATGGCGGCATATCGGGTGGTCATCTGGATCGCCCGGCGCTTCAGCGCCTGATGCAGGTGGTGGACGAAAAACGCGTTGATCAGATTGTGGTCTATAAAATCGATAGATTGACGCGTTCTCTGGCTGACTTTGCCAAACTGGTCGACCGTCTGGACGCGGCGGAAACTTCCTTCGTATCGGTTACCCAGTCCTTCAATACGGCCACCAGCATGGGACGCCTGACGCTTAACATGCTGCTTTCGTTTGCTCAGTTTGAGCGTGAGGTCACAGCGGAGCGTATCAGAGACAAGATCGCTGCGTCCAAACGCAAGGGCATGTGGATGGGTGGCAGTGTTCCAATGGGCTATCAGCCGCATGGACGGACGCTGAAGATCGACGAGACTGAAGCCGAAACAATCCGGACGCTTTATGATCTATATCTGAAACTTGGCACCCTGCGGGATGTGAAGGAACGAGCGGAGAACCTCGACCTTAAGTCCCGGCGCCGTGAACGGGTGGGTGGTCGGCTATCCGGTGGAAAACACTTCGACCGCGGCCACATCCAGCATATCCTGAGCAACCCTATCTATGCAGGGAGGATCCGGCACAAAAAGCAGACCTATGATGGACAGCATCCAGCCATCATTGATCCGGCGGTTTGGGACAAGGTTCAGGGGCTGCTGCAGACTGGGGCAGCGGTTGCTCGCGGTTCCAGACAAAAGGCGACAAGATCACCTCTGGCGGGCAAGCTCTTTGATGAAACCGGCGATCGCCTGACGCCCAGCCACAGCCGCAAGAACGGCAAACGACTTCGCTACTATATTTCCCGCAGACTGGTCAAAGATCGCAGCCGGAAACATCCGGATGCCTGGCGGTTGCCTGCAGAGCAGGTGGAGGGCTTGCTGGCTGAACTGGTAGGGCAACATCTGACCAGACCCGGTGCCGCGGCAGTGATGACCGAAGGTTTGACGGCAGCCGAACTGACAGACGTATCGAAAAAGCTTCAGGATCAGTGCGATGCAACGGAACGACTGGCTTTGATCGAACGAGCCGATCTGCAACAGGGTTGCCTTACGGTACGTCTGGACAAGTCAATGCTTGCTGAACGTCTTGGCAGCAAACCGGAGCAGATCAATCTGGTTGAATTGACAATCGAATCTCCATTCCAGATGCGTCGGCGTGGCGTGGAATTGAAACTGCATCTTGGGGATCCACCAACAGAGATCGACAGAACGCTGGTGCAGAACATCATGAAGGGACGCAACTGGTTGGCAATGGTCATCGCGGGCAAAACCTTCTCCGAGATAGCCGATGTCGAAGGTGTCTCGAAACGCCGTGTACAGGACGTGGTCAACCTGGCGTTGCTCTCGCCTGACGTTCTTGACAGCATCGCTACGGGTGAACAGTCCGATGGTCTCACCACCGACTACCTGATCAAGACCCGCTTCCCTGCTGTCTGGTCCGAACAACGCGAGCAGTTCGCCACTCTCTGAAGCTTCACATCCCAAACTCGTACCGCCGGAATCGCAAACAGAGACTACGGGCTCAAATCCGCCCGGTTCGTGCTCTTATCCGCGTCTCTGTTGAAAACCCTGTCTGCCAAGCGCCCGAAAACACGCGACAATTGCGCGGGAAACTTACAGCGTCTGAAAACAGGGAAGTGTGTGGCTGGGGTGGTAGGATTCGAACCTACGATACACGGTACCAAAAACCGCTGCCTTACCACTTGGCTACACCCCAACGGTGAGCGGCTGTCTACGATTGTTGCTGGCGGGGTTCAAGAGGTTTTTGGGCAAAAAAACCGGCTCTGTGAAAAAATGTAACCGTGGTATGTATCATCGCGTTTCCAGCAAAACGGCCCCTGTGCGGTGGCCGGTTTGGACAAGGTCATGGGCCTGTGCACAGTCGCTTAGAGGCAGCACATCCTGAATAGGGCATTTTAAAGCATCATCCGTGAGTGCTGTGTGCAACCGTTTGATCGCTGCGTTGCGGAGTTTTGGGAGCAGCAAGTAGATCAAAACGACCTCCAGCGTGACCGCTTTGAACATCAATGGGTAGAATGGCAGTGTCGGGGTCATATCTTTGGCAGAGCCGAAGGCATTGATGCGACCGTTTTCAGAAATAACGGCGATGTTGGTTTCAACGTTCTGGCCGAACTCGACATCGACAATGCGATCTATCTGCTGGCCGTTATTTGCATCAAGGATGTGTTCAGCCAGATCGGCGTTGGCATAGTCGATCACGGTGTCGGCGCCTGCTGATTGTACCCTGTCAAAATCGCGGGGGCTTGCTGTGCTGATGACCTTGGCACCGCCCCATTTTGCCAGTTGAACGGCCAGGTAACCCACAGTTCCTGCACCACCGTGTATCAGCACCGTTTTGTCTGAGATTTCTCCGCCCGAGAACACGGCATGACTGGCGGTCAGCCCGGGTATACCCAACACAGCGCCGGTTTGAAACGAGACAGAATCGGGCAGTGGCACCGCCTGGTCTGCGGGTAGGGTAATCTGCGTAGCCGCAGTCCCATAAGGGCGCTGCCACTGGCCGTTCCAGACCCAGACCCGCTGCCCGATACGCGTGGTGGGCACGCCGTCCCCGATCGCGGAAATGACACCAGCCCCGTCGCTATGGGGCACGATCTTAGGAAAGGGCGGTTTGGTTACGCCTGGCCTGGTCCCGGCGCGGGCCTTGATGTCGGACGGGTTCACCCCGGAATAAGCCAGATCGACTGTGACGTCTCCGGGCCGCGGTACCTCGGACGGCAGGTCTTCAAGCATAAGCACGTCTGCGGCTGGTCCGAAGGCGGAGTAGGTAATGGCTTTCACGGTGATTCCTCTGACTTTGGGGGCAGCTTAGCCGCACCGGATCAGAGTTCCAGAGGATTTCCCCAGATGAGTGCCTGCCTAAACCAGTTGGAAACAGCCCGGCTATTCCCGGATCTCTGCCGGATCAACGCCCCACAGGTTCGATTTCAGCGTCCAGCCGCGATAGCCGCCTGCCGAGATTCGGCACCAGTCCAGCGAACAGCTGCCAAGGCGCGCGACCACCCCGGTTTCGAAATGGGCGTTGATCGGGGCGCTGGGGTCGGGCCGGGCATATATGGGCAACATTTCGGATTCGATCAGCACCGTGCGTACCCCAGACAGCAGCGCATAGTGAACCCAGCCACCTGCACCATCGCGGTCCTGAACCTTGCGCCAGTTGCCATATTCTGCGGTGATTTGCAGGGGCATCCCGCGTCGTTTGAAGACCCAGTCAATGCGGTGGGTCAGCGACGGCCCCCGGCGTACATTGCCTTCGGCTGCTTTCATCGAGACATAGCGCGGCAGGGGCAGGTTCGTCACCCTGCCGCGATTGTCCTCTGCTGCGGCCACAATCGGGCCGAGCGCTACGAGGAACGCGGCTAGGATCGCCAAATAACGGCGTTTCACCGGTAGAGGACCACTCACTGACTGCCTGCTCTTGTGCCTGTTGATCTGCTTTCGAAAAAAGGTCGACTCAATGCATTAGGGGTTCTTGTGCCCCGCCTTATCCTGAGCCACGATGCCACGGAGCACGCGCGAATGCAAAGCAGTGGGAGGGCCGAAGTGTCAAGAGAACGTCTGAGTGTTGTTGTAACGCGACGGTTGCCTGAGGCGGTCGAGACCCGGCTGAGTGAGTTGTTCGATGTCCGCTTGCGCGATGATGATACGCCCATGACCCGGGATGATCTTGTGGCAGCCGTGAAAGAAGCGGATGTGTTAGTGCCGACCGTAACCGACACGATCGATGGCGGCGTGTTGGGGCAGGCGGGGGATCAGCTGCGCCTGATTGCGAATTATGGCGCGGGTGTCGACAATATTGATGTGGCGACTGCGCGTCAGCGCGGCATCCTGGTGTCGAACACGCCAGGTGTTCTGACCGATGACACGGCAGACATGACGATGGCCCTTATTCTGGCGGTCACACGGCGCATTCCCGAAGGTTTGGGTGTGATGCAGCAAGGGGATTGGACCGGCTGGGCGCCAACGGCCCTTCTGGGCGGTCGGATCGGTGGTCGGCGTCTGGGTATCCTGGGCATGGGCCGGATCGGGCAGGCGGTTGCACGCCGCGCCGGTGCCTTTGGGATGCAGGTGCATTATCACAATCGCCGCCGCCTACGGCCCGAGACCGAACAGGCGCTGGAGGCGACCTATTGGGAAAGCCTGGACCAGATGGTGGCACGGATGGATGTGATCTCGGTCAATTGTCCGTCGACCCCATCTACTTTTCATCTGATGAATGCGCGGCGTTTGAAGCTGATGAAACCTTCTGCCGTGATCGTGAATACCTCTCGGGGTGAGGTGGTGGATGAAAATGCCTTGACCCGTATGATCCGTTCTGGAGATATCGCCGGGGCTGGGCTGGATGTCTATGAACATGGCACGGATGTGAATCCGCGTCTGCGGCAATTGCCGAATGTTGTCCTGCTGCCGCACATGGGCTCGGCCACGCTGGAAGGGCGGATCGAGATGGGCGAGAAGGTGATCATCAACATCAAGACGTTCGAAGATGGGCACCGCCCACCGGATCAGGTTGTGCCCGCGATGCTATGAGGTTTTGGAGGTTGGCCAGTGACCGAGATCCATAAAGCCGGTTGCCGCTGTGGCGCGGTGCGGGTCACTGCCAAGGGCCCTCCGCTCCGGGTTGGCTTATGTCACTGCCTTGATTGCCGAAAGCATCATGGTGCCTTGTTCTACGCCGCTGCCATTTTTCACCATGATTGTGTGCAGATCAGTGGAGAAACTCGTAGCTACGAAGGGCGCTTTTTTTGCCCGGTCTGTGGGTCGCCGGTGTTTGCCAGAACAGATGACGAGGTAGAGGTGCACCTGGGCAGCTTTGATGAGGTCAATCAGTTCAAACCAAGCTATGAATGCTGGGCGATCCGGCGTGAAAGCTGGTTGCCAGAATTTGAGGGCTTGCAGCGATACGACACGGATCGCGTGGATGTTGGTTCGGATTGACAAGACCTGATACGGCGGGACTCTGCCATTGGCTTGCGTAATCTCAACCTTTGGTTGCGGCTTTCCGGTCGTCTGTACAGTGTTGAAAGCAATAGTAGAATTGGAGGATTAGATGCGTTTCAGTCGAATTTCAGGTTTGATCGTTTCAACGGTTGCGTTAACCGCGCCCGCATTCGCGCAGGAAACGGCAGATGCAGTCGCACCAGAAGGGGCGTCCGAAGGGCAGGTTCAGGCCTTGACCGAGGAGGTCATCGCTGCCCTCGAGGCGAAACTGGCAGGTGTTCCGGTACAATCGGAAAACTGGATGGTTGCTGCTGCCAATCCGCTGGCGGTCGAGGCCGGGGCCAAGATCTTGCGCGCCGGAGGATCAGCAGCCGATGCCATGGTTGCAGTGCAAGTTGTGCTGGGACTGGTCGAGCCTCAGTCATCCGGTCTGGGCGGCGGGGCCTTCTTGGTTTGGTACGATGCAGCCTCGGGTCAGATGACCACTTTGGACGGGCGCGAAACGGCGCCGCTGGCGGCTACGCCAACACTGTTTCAGGACGAAAACGGTGAGCCCCTCAAATTCTTTGATGCGGTTGTCGGCGGGCTGTCTGTTGGCACACCCGGAACGCCCGCGTTGCTGGAAGAAGCGCATCGCCGCTGGGGGCGGTCACCCTGGCCCGGGCTGTTTACCGATGGCATCCGATTGGCGGATGAAGGGTTTCTGGTCTCGCCGCGCCTTGCCGCGTTGGCTGCCAATGACGCTGAACGATTGTCACGTTTCCCTTCTACGACAGAGTACTTCTTGCCGGGTGGTGAACCGTTGCAGCAAGGCCATCGGCTGATGAACCCCGACTATGCTGAAACGCTGCGGGTGCTGGCCGCAGATGGGGCAGCAGGGTTCTATGGTGGTGATATTGCGGCAGGAATTGTAAACACCGTTCGGACTGCCCCGGGGAATCCGGGTGTTCTGTCAGGCACGGATCTGGCGCTCTATCAAGTGATCGAGCGTGAACCAGTCTGCGCCACATATCGCTCTTACGAGGTGTGCGGCATGGGGCCGCCGTCATCCGGAGCACTGACCGTTGGGCAAATCCTGGGCATGCTGGACAGTTATGATCTGGCGGCGATGGGGCCAGAAAGTGTCGAAGCCTGGCGGCTGATCGGTGAAGCCTCACGCCTCGCCTTTGCAGACCGGGGGCGTTACATGGCCGACAGCGATTTTGTCCCGATGCCAACCGAAGGTCTGGTTGATCCAGCCTATCTGGCAGAACGTGCCGATCTGCTGAACGCCGAAAGCGCGTTGATCGATGTTGCACCCGGCAATCCCGCCTTCGATCACGCGGCAAACTGGGCGGACGATGTTTCGCTGGAACTGCCCTCGACCTCGCATATCTCGATTGTGGACAGCTATGGCAATGTTTTGTCGATGACCACGACCATCGAAAACGGCTTTGGTTCGCGCTTGATGACCAACGGTTTCCTGCTCAATAACGAACTGACGGATTTCTCGTTCAGAACTCACACCAACGGTGTACCCATCGCTAACCGGTTGGAGCCTGGCAAGCGTCCGCGCTCGTCCATGAGCCCTACTATCGTGATGCAGGACGGTGCACCGGTTCTGGCCATCGGATCACCCGGAGGCAGCCGGATTATCGGCTATGTGGCCAAATCGATCATTGCCTGGGCTGATTGGGGAATGGACGTACAACAGGCGGTGTCCCTGCCGCATCTGGTCAACCGGTTCGGCACTTATGATGTGGAATTGGGCACTGTAGCCGAGGGATATGTGGACGCATTGACTACATTGGGGTTTGAGGTGAACCCGCGTGACCTGACCTCGGGCCTGCATGCCATCGAGATCGGCGAGCAGCTGAGCGGTGGTGCGGATCCACGGCGCGAAGGGATTGCGCTGGGCGAATAAGCTCGGGGCTTGTACGGATCGTTCAGGCCTTTTAGTCATGGCTAAAAGGCCTGATGCCTTTTCATGAGAAGGGGTTAGATATGGTGCAGGCGACAGCTTTGCCGCGCAACGAAGCTGGTATTGAAACCGCAGTTGGAATTCTGAAACAACGATTTGGCGACCGGCTGCAAACCGGGGCCGCGATCCGTAAGCAGCATGGTCACACCACGACCTGGATCCTCAATCAGAGCCCAGATGCGGTGGTCTTTCCCACCTCAACGGCTGAAGTATCCGAAATCGTCACAATTTGCGCGACGCATAAAGTGCCCGTGATCCCCTTCGGCACCGGCACCTCGCTGGAAGGTCATGTGAATGCGCCTGCGGGTGGAGTTTGCGTGGACCTAATGCAGATGAACAAGGTGATCGCCGTCAATGCCGGTGATCTGGATTGCGTTGTTCAGCCGGGCGTAACCCGTGAGGACCTGAATACCCATCTGCGTGATCAGGGCTTGTTTTTCCCGATAGATCCGGGGGCCAATGCCTCGCTCGGAGGTATGGCCGCAACGCGCGCTTCGGGCACAAATGCGGTGCGCTATGGCACGATGCGGGATAATGTGCTGAGCCTTGAGGCGGTTATGCCTGACGGGCAGGTGATCCGAACCGGCAATCGCGCCAAAAAATCATCCGCAGGCTATGATCTGGCCCGATTGCTGATCGGGGCGGAAGGGACGTTGGGCGTTATCACCGAACTCACCCTGCGCCTGCACGGCATCCCCGAGGCGATCAGCTCGGCCCGGTGTTCCTTCCCAAGCGTTGATGCCGCGTGTCAGGCCGTGATGATGACCATCCAGTACGGCATCCCGGTTGCGCGTATTGAATTGCTGGACGAGATGTCCGTGCGCGCAGCCAACGCCTATTCCGGCCTGACCCTGCCTGAAACACCCCTGTTGTTGCTCGAATTCCATGGCTCAGAAAACGGGGCTGCCGAACAGGCGGCGACCTTCGGTGACATCGCAGGCGAATTTGGTGGCGTGGACTTTGCGGCAACGTCCACCACCGAAGAACGCAACAAGCTATGGCAAGCGCGACATGATATGTACTGGGCCTGCTTGCAGTTGCGCCCTGGCGCACAAGGCATATCAACGGATGTTTGCGTTCCGATCTCTCGGCTGGCCGAGGCGGTTGGCGCAGCACAGGACAAGGCGGCAGAACTTGGTCTGATCGCCCCGATTGTTGGTCATGTTGGTGATGGGAACTTCCACACCCTTCCTTTGATCGACATGGACAATCAGGCCGAAGTTGCCAATGCTGATCAATTTGTCAGTTGGCTGAACGATCTGGCGATTTCGATGGACGGCACCTGCACCGGCGAACACGGGATCGGGCAGGGCAAACGCCCCTATCTGGTCAAGGAGCTTGGGGCGGCAACGCAGTACATGTCGGCGATCAAGGCTGCGCTGGACCCAGACGACATCATGAACCCCGGAAAGATTGTTCCGGGCCAGTAAGTGGATTGACGCCTGGTTGGTGGCCCAGCCCTAGGGACGGATCGCCGTTTTTCGACCTCGAACTGATCTGCGGGTCGTTTTTTCCTTATCACCGGTCGGATGAATGTCGCGCTGCCCCTCTGAACTGCGCCATATGGTGTCAACTGAATTCAAGGGGAGACGCCCGGTTATGAAAACCCAAGTCAAAGCACTGGTTGTTGGCGGCGGCGCCGTTGGGACCTCGATTGCCTACCATCTGGCCAAGGCGGGCTGGGACGATGTGATGTTGATCGAACGGGATGAGCTGACGTCCGGATCCACCTGGCACGCGGCTGGCCTACTGCCGTTGTTCAACATGTCCTATGCGACGACCCACATCCACAAATACTCGGTCGATTTCTACAAGACGCTTGAGGAAGAGACCGGCCTGAACGCTGGCTTCGCCGTGGTTGGCAACCTCCGCATGGCGCAGACGCAGGAGCGGATGGATGAATACATGCTCTATGCGTCCACCGCCGAGACCTGTGATGTTGCTTACGAGTGGCTGACCCCGGACCAGATTAAGGAACGCTGGCCGCTTATCGAAACTTCGGACCTGAAAGGTGCGATCTATCACACCGAGGACGGTTACATTAACCCCGCCGATGTGACTCAGGCCATGGCCAAAGGGGCCCGTCAGCGCGGCGTTGATATCGTTCGTAAGATGCAGGCCGACGCCTTTCACTGGAATGGCACCCATTGGGAAGTCACCTGCACCAAAATGGTGGAGAAGGGTGGTAACCTCATCCCGTCCGATGAGCAGGTGGTGATCACCGCCGAGCACGTGGTGACCGCATCGGGCAACCACGCGCAACGCACCGCCAAGATGCTGGGCATCAAGATGCCCGCGATCCCGGTCGAGCATACCTTCATCGTCATGGACAAAGACCCTGAATTGGTCAAATGGCGCGAAGCGGGCAACCCCGAGCACCCGGTTGTGCGTGATGCTGATAACGAGTCGTATGCGCGCGAAGAACGCGGCGGATGGATTCTGGGTATCTACGAACATGGCGCTCCTGCGCAGTTCGAACACGGCGTGCCGGACAGCTTCCGCGCGGACCTGTTCCCGCTGGATCTGGACCGGATTGCCGATCAGTACATGGCGATGGCCGAACGCGTGCCTTCCTGCGCTGAATCCGGCCTGAAAGACGATTTCAACGGCCCGATCTGCTATACTCCGGACGGCAACCCGCTGGTTGGTCCGGCTCCGGGCCTGCGCAACATGTGGCTTGCTGAGGGCTTCTCGTTCGGGATCACTGCCGCTGGCGGCACCGGTTACTATCTGGCGCAGATGATGGTCGATGGCGAAGCCGAGATCGACATGGCCTCGCTGGACCCCAAGCGTTACTCGTCCAACTGGATGACCACCGAATTTGCGGCGCGCAAGAACGAAGAGTGCTATGAGCACGTCTACATCCTGCACCACCCGGATGAAGAGCGTGAAGCCTGCCGTCCGCTGCGGACTGTTCCGGCCTATGACCGCCAGAAAGCCCGCGGTGCGCAGTTCGGTTGGGTCAACGGCTGGGAACGTCCTAACTATTTCGGCCCGTTGGATGCGTCGGACAACTTCGACAAAGAAAGCCGTTCGTTCCGCCGTGGTGGCTGGTGGCAGTATGCCGTCGAAGAAGCCAAGGCGATCCGTGAAGGCGTTGGCCTGATCGACGCTTCGGCCTTCACCAAGCACGTCGTCAAAGGCCCCGGAGCGACCCAGTTCCTGGATTGGTTCACCTGCAACAAGCTGCCCAAGGTCGGTCGGATCAACCTGACCTACGCGCTGACGTCGCACGGCACCACACGTACCGAATACACCATCGTCCGCAATGGCGAGAACAATTACTACATCGTCTCCGCCGGTGCATGGACTGAATATGACGCCGACTACCTGCGCAAGGCGGCCGAGGACAAGATGGAGGAGTTTGGCTACATCGAAATCCAGGACGTGACCACCCAGTGGGGCGTCTTCGCCATCGCCGGACCCAAGTCGCGTGATGTTCTGAAAGAAGTCATCAAAGACGCCGATCCGGAAACCGCGCTGTCCAACAAACGCTTCCCGTGGCTGTCGGCCCGTCAGATCGAACTGGGCATGTGCCCGGTCAACGCGATCCGCGTGGCTTATACCGGTGAGCTGGGTTGGGAACTGCACCACCCGATCGAAATGCAGAACTACCTGTTCGATCTGCTGGAAAAGGCGGGTGAGAAGCACGGTATGAAGCTGGTCGGCGCGCGCGCCCAGAACTGGTTGCGGCAGGAGAAATCCTATCGCGCTTTCGGCACCGAACTGGGCCGCGACGCGACCCCGCTGGAAGCCGACCTGCCGCGCTTTGTCGACCTGTCCAAGGAGTTCCACGGCAAAGCCAAGCTGGAAGAGACCGGCGTACGCGTGAAATGCTGCACCCTGCTGATCGACGGACCGGACGATGCCGATCCGTGGGGCCGCGAGGCGCTGTACACCCCGGAAGGTGAGCGTGTGGGGCGTCTGACTTCGGGCGGGTATTCGGTAGCGTTCGAGAAATCCATCGGTATGGGTTATGTGAAGCCCGAGCTGGCGGTTGAAGGTACCAAGCTGCAGGTCAAAATGCAGGACAAGCTGTGGGATGCGATTGTAACCTGCGACAGTCCTTATGATCCGAAGAACGAAACCATCCGCAAGGACGGCTGAGCGGCCCAAGAAGAGTGGGGCGCCTTCAGCGCCCCGCCGGAGGCAAGACTGCGTATGCGGGCTTTCAGGGCGATCTACTAGATCATTCAGCCTGCTTTTGAGCGACAAAGGCCAGGTTATTGGCGGGCATTTCTGTTACTTCGATCAGGTTCAGATCATTAGCTGCGAGCAAGCGTTTTATATCTGCGTCGCTTTTATACCCAACCTCGGGGTCCTGCTGAACAAGCGCTTCATGAAACCGCTTGTCTCCATCGCTTGTCAGCATGCCATCCCGCATAAAGGGGCCGTAGAGAATAAACCTGCCGTTTGATGAGAGCGTCTTGGCTGTCTCAGAGACAAGCGTCACGGTTTCTTCCCAACTGATCAGATGCAGCAGGTTGATCAAAACGATCAGGTCTTTTGGCCTAAATTGCCGATGCCATCCGGAGGTGGTCGCGTCCAAATGTTGGGCGGGCTGAATGTTCGGTTGATCACTGGCATAGGCATCTATGCTCTGCCGCCGATCCGCGTCGATCTCTGTCGGGTGCCAGGACAGCTGAGGTAGCTTCTGCGCAAACGCGCAGACATGCTGACCCGTGCCGCTGGCGATCTCCATGGCCCGGCCTTGTGGCGGTGCCCAACGCGAAACCAGCTCACATAGGACGGCAGCGTTGCGGCTGGCAGCGGGGGCAACCAGCTTGCCATCGGTTGATGGCGCGGCGACGCTGGCATTTGGGGGTGGTGTACGTTTGCTCATTTTCGCAGCCGATCCGGTGTTAGCATATCGATTATCGCCTGCTCAAACGCGGGTCTGTTTCCGACAATAAGGTCGGCCACAAACTCAGACGCGCCCGGCGCGCTTTGGAACCCATATCCGCCTTGCCCGGCGCACCAGATAAAAGACCTGTCCTGCGGATCAGGACCCAGCACCAATGTTCCATCTGGTGAAAAACTACGCAGCCCTGCCCAGTTTGTTTCAACCCGCGTCACGGGTTCGCTGACCATCTCTTCATAGCGTGCCAACCCCTCGGCCAGCACCATATCGTCGGCATAGGCATCATGCGGGGCAACCAGGTCGGCATCAGCCGGAGATACAAGCAACTTACCCGCATCCGGTTTGGCATACCAAGTCTCACCAGCACCAATCATCATTGGCCAATCTGAAACATCATGCCCGCCCGGCGCCGGTATGCGCGCCATTGACCGGCGGCGGGGTTGCAGGCCGATTGGCGCTATCCCGGCCAGTTGTGCGACCTCGTCCGCCCAGGCACCGGCCGCGTTGATCACGTGTCGTGCTTCAAAAACATCCCGCGCTTCGACCTGCCAGTTGTTGGCTTTGGTGATCGCAGTCACCGAGGATTTAGTGTGAACAACCCCGCCATTCTTGCGAATGACCCGCGCAAAATCCTGCAGGAGGCGGTCGGTGTCGATGTCAAAGGCGTCGTGGCTGATCCCGGCGTAGCCCAGCCTCTTGGGATGCAGGATCTGGATCAGGCTGCGCGCATGGTCAACCGATATCGCTTGCATATCCAGACTGTTGAGGTCTGCCTTAAACAAATCTTCTTGATCTGTGCGCGCAACCAGCATCAAACCGCGTTTTTGCAGATAGCCGCCATCCTGAAGAAACTGACTGCCTGCCTGATTTAACGCGACCACTGATCGGGGGCCGTAATTTTCCTCGAACAAAGCTGCAGATCGACCTGAGGCGTGATAGCCCAGCCCATCTTCGGCTTCGAGCACGGTAACCGATCCATGCGCGGACAGTCTTGCACCAGCGCTCAGCCCGGCGATCCCGCCGCCGATGACGAGGAAATCAATCATGCTCTGTTTTCTAACAAAAGCGGGATCATTGCGGGCTTGGGGGAATTCATGGGCGCTCCTTAAGTTCCAACGCGTCTTGTTGTCAGTTCCATGGACTATAAGCAGCCTTGAATTTGTGCTTCAACCCGGTCAAAGAAGTATCAAAATGAAAAGGAGGGTACAGTGACTGCAACGGATCTTCATCCAATGGCCACAGGACATATCCCCCGATATGTCGTCGCAGCTGACGGGAGCGACTATCTGTTCTCTGCTATGGTCGTGTTCTTTGTGATCATCGTGGTGCTGATTGGCGTGGGGTATCTGACTCTGCATTCGGTTCCGGAAAAAATGGCGCATGAAAACAACCACCCTCAGTTCCAGTTGGTTGGTATTCTGGCGCTGCTTGCCTTGTTCACACATAATGGATTGTTCTGGATTGCGGCCATTTTGGTTGCAGGGTTCCAGTTCCCGGATTTTGCAACGCCGATGAAGAATATCGCAGATGCCATCCGATCTTTGGGGCGGTCACAAGTGCCGGACGCTGTGCCCGAAGCTGTGCAAGCCGAAGCACCCGTTGCAGAAACTAGCGAAACGCGGGAGCAGTAGGCAATGATCGAAACAATGCTCTGCGCCCTGATCACGGTGCTGCCCGATTATCTGTTCCGCCGCTTTGTGCAAGGCAAACGCATCGGGCATGAAATCACCCTGTTCACAATGTGGTACGAATTGCGCTGGGGCTTGACCACCTGCGCCATCCTGGCCCTGACGGTGATTACCACGCTGTTCTACTTTCATCCGGCCAGTTCCAGTGCCGCATCCTACTTCCGGACGGTTACCATCCTGCCGCAACTGGGCGGTCGTGTGGCAGAAGTTTACGTGCGCAACAACGAACAGGTGATCGCTGGTCAACCGATTTTCCGGATCGAGGATTTCACTCAGCAAGCGCAGGTTCAGTCGGCGCACGCGCAAGTGGCTCAGGTCCAGGCCTCACTGAAAGTGGCAGAAACTGATCTGGCAGAAGCCGATGCAGGTATTGCCGGGGCCCGCGCGGCGCTGGCGCAATCGCTGGAAGACCTTGAGCGCAACACCACGCTGCGTGACGAGGGCTCTAGCGCGGTTCGATTGGCCGAGATTGAGCGGTTAGAAAATCTCGTGGCCGAGCGCGAAGCGCAGGTAACGGCAGCCCAGTCCAAGCGGGCAGCGGTTGTTCAACAAATCGAAGAATTGATCCCGGCCCAACTTGCCAGCGCAAATGCGCAACTCGATGCCGCGATGACGGAACTGGACAAGACTGTGATCAATGCCGGTGTGACCGGACGTGTAGAACAGTTTGGGTTGCAGGTGGGGGATTATGTCAGTCCACTGTTGCGACCCGCAGGTATTCTCGTGCCGTCCCATTCCGGGCATGATCGGTTTCAGGCGGCGTTCAATCAGCTATCTGCACAGGTCATCAAACCCGGCATGATCGGAGAGCTGGGATGCATGACCAAGCCCTTCACCGTGATCCCAATGGTTGTGGTTGAGGTTCAGGACGTCATCCCCTCGGGTCAGATCAGACCGTCGGACGAGCTGCGCGATGTGCAGAACAACAAGGTTCCGGGGTCCATTCTGGTTTATATGGAGCCGCTTTACAAAGGCATGGCCGACGACATTCCGCCGGGCAGCAACTGTCTGGCGAATGTCTATACTGACAATCATGAAAGGCTTGAACACGAAGACCTCGGGTTCTGGGAAGGCGCTTTTCTTCATGTTGTTGACACCATAGGTGTGGTACACGCGGCGGGGCTGCGCCTGCGATTGATCCTAATGCCGGTCAACACCCTGGTTCTAACTGGCCACTAGGCCTGAACCGGCCCCGGTCGTTCTCCGGGGCAGACCCGTATCTGACCCTTAGGAGGAGGCGATTCTATGGTTGGTATGCGCGACGCAGAAATCTGGCCCTCAAATGTCCACTTCGCATTTGGCGCGCCCAGACGCATGTCCTAACCCGCGAAAACCGTGAGAGGGCATTGTGTAGTGGTAAGACCTTAGCCTTCCAAGCAATGATGATCGGTTTCACTGAGTATCGTGTAGTTGCTATATATTTCATTTAGTTCAATAATATATTGGGCGATTGTCTATTTGACAGACCCGCAGCCAGCCGCAAGATTATCCGGGGCGTAGCTTAATCGGATAAAGCGCATTGGTTTCATTCCCAAGCGGATCATCGCAGACAAACAGCGCTAGTGTCGTGCTGCTGCAAAGCGTGAGGTCGCACAAGGGTTGAATCAATGGTCACACAAGGGCATCTATAACCAAGCCTTTGGGAGTCGAGGTTTAAGGCTCCACGGTTATGCCAGAAAAAACAGTCGCCCTGAGAAGCCTTGTAAATTAGAATAAGCCCTATCCAGCCGGCAAATTTTGGCTGGCAGGTGTCACGTTTCTACATCTCATTCAGGGTTTTTGGTATCTTTTAGCACCTCAACCCAAATTATTGTTGGAGGTTGAAATGAATGTCGTTTCCGGGTGTCCTGTCTCTGCAAAGCACAACCAGCGGGTTGATCTTCTCTCTGATGATCCGCTGGAAAACATAAACGCAGGTAATTTTTCGACGGCAATAAAGCTATACGTCGAACGCCACGAAGAGGGCCTTGCGACTGCGGAGGACTATGCCCTCGGCGCGCACGCCTTCCGCAACGTGGGAGACTTTCTCTCGGCAGCGGATTGGTTCGAGAAGGCCGCCAAGAAAGACCCAAACCACAAGCTTGCGGCATTCTGGACCCAACAGATCGATAAGAACCGGGTGGATGGACAAAACGGTGCGGGTATCCTTCGACCTAACGAACTGACGGAAGAATATCTAAAGGCCGACCCCGCCAAGGCGTATGAGGGCCACAAAGATGCGTGGGTGTTGTGTACAGATTTCAAACGTCCAGGAGATCATATCCCCGAAAAATCGCTGCTGGACAGGGCACGAAACTTCAAGGATTCTCTGGTTTCTCTGGCGCTGGGGCCGGTTGGTGCCTGGGCGAATTCCGGCGCGACGCCTGGCAATGCGGGCCGTTGGACGCAGCGCAAGCTTGGCATTCTGCGGCTCGCGGCTTTGGGCGATGCGCGTACGCAGATGGAAAAGGGCGAACGCGACCCTGACGGAGAGCGCGGTGACATCGTCGGTCAGCTGCCCAAGGGCGACATACCAAAATGGGCGGATTCTGGCTTTTCCCCCGATGGCGCGTATCTTGATACACAATTTGGGCCAGGCGAAGGCCGTGTGGGCCAAGAATTTGTCGATCACGGTCTTCAAAAAGGCTATCGCCCGCAAGACCAGTCCCAAAATCCAAAACTGCCAAGCGAAGCGGATGTTGCGAAGGTTTTTGGCTATCGCAATGGCCATACCATCGAAGCCATGACAGCCAGCTTTCATGCCGCCGCTCACCTGCAGCAGCTAGTCCATGACGTGGCACAAACCGCGCCCGACAATGCGTTGAAACACGCGATTCCCATCGACCCGGACAGTGAATGGGCCGCGCTTGGTGTGAAGTATGATTGGAGCCGGTCAGATGCCCCGCATGCATTGCGCGAAGATGGCGAAGGCATGCATGGCACCACGGTCTGGTGGGACATGAGCCACATTTACGGCAGCGATATCGAAACGCTGGCAGAAGTGCGCTCATACCCAGACGGCACGCCAGTGCCCGGCGGTAAGCTTTATCTGGAAGACACCGAAGAAGATGGCACCGGCGGATTTCTCCCGCTGAAAGACGTGCCTGTCAGCGAAGATGGCCCGCTGCAAAAACAGATTGTTACCGGCTTTGGGCGCAATATGACGGCCCCGTTGGAGGCCGAACATACGCTCTATGCGCGCCATCACAATTGGGTCGCGGAGGTCCTGAAAGAGCGTTATCCGGACTGGTCAGACAATCAGATTTTCCAGATCGCGCGGCGCGTGGTCACCATGACTTATGTGAAAATCCACACTGGTACCTGGACGCACACTCTGTTTGCCAATGAAGCCGTGGTCAACGGGCTGAACGCCAATCTGTTCGGGCGCGCGGAACGCAAGCTGCCGCATTTCGACAAAAAGATCTACCGGCCTGAGCAAGGCACGGATCCTGTGGCCCACGGCATTGCCGCCGGGAAGGTTGAGAAGAGCAAGCCCGAGATCAAAGGAAACTTCTTCAGCAAGGCCTACCGTTTTGGCCACCAAATCTGGGTCGATCAACTGAAATGCCCGCCTATCGGAGAGACCGCCAAAGACGGTACGCGCGAAGTGAACATGATGAGCTTGCGCGAGCTTGATGGCCACCAGTTCCTCAAGGATGAGGGTCTGGGTGCGGTCTACTATTACATGATGAATACCCGTCTTGGCGCACCCGTTGCTGGCAACACGGCCGATTTCTTCCGGAACATGGCGACCGAAGAAGGTGTCATGAACATGCTGGAGCAGGAAATCCGCAAAGACCGCGAACGTGGCACGCCCTTCTGGACAGATTATCAGCGGGCCCACAACATCCCGCCAAGCGAGAAGTGGGAGCACCTGTTCCTTGATCCATCAAGCGAGGCATCCAAAGCGACGATTGCGAAGCTCCAAGAACTCTACCCCGAAGGCATTGAAACACTGGATGCGATCATCGGGCTGACATTGAATGAGCATAGGCCTGAGGGTCTGGCCATTACCAATGAAGGCTTTCAGACCTTTGTGCAGGAGGCTACCAGTCGCATTCGCAAAAACCCCTACCTCACTGAGAAATGGCGCCCAGACGAAGTCGGTTGGACAGCCATAAATCTGGTGGAAGCGGTTGATAAGGAGAAGATGCTTTACCTGCACTGTCCAGAACTGCGCAATTGGCTGGAGACACGAAAGACGGTCAACACCTACGAATATGTCGGCACCTCGGCAACTGAGGCGCCGGACGAACATCCACTGGAATCCAATGGTATCATCACCTGGGGCGATCAGCATATTCGCGACATGGGTCTTGGTGATCCGTGGAAGTACTCACATTTCAAAAACAATGTGCCCAACCAACTGATCCGCGTGGCACATGGGGACACGGTTTATATCGTCGACATAACGGATGGTGTCGTGTTTGCCGACTTGGAAGGTAAGGGCCGTGTCTTTGCCCGCGATATGCTGACCAAAGATCCCGATGACGTCACTCGCGCCGATTTGATTGCCGCGGCCAACGCCATTCTGGACGAGAAAAAATACCCTTGGCCCGGCTACCAATCGCCTGATCATCCCGGCTTTGCGAGCGAGTGGGTTCTAACGCAGAAAGAAGTGAACCAGCTCAGAGGTTATCGCAAGGACGAGAAACGCGAAGGCGTACAGCTCAAGTTGACGGATATGGAAAAGCATATTCTTCCCTTCAATCTGGGTAATGACATTTCGCGTGCCGGGTTGCCGGAAAATCTGAAAGGCTGGCAAACGTTTGAAACAAGCGGATCTCGGGCGATTTTTCTGACCCTTGGGTCGACCTTCAAATTTGGTGGATTAAAAAACCTCCTACTTGGTCGCGGCATTCCGCTGAAAGAGATGGCGAAACGCCGACCGGGCAAACGCACTATGGTCTACGACAAAAACGGCATGATCGATGAAGACCTGTTGACGGACTATATGGGGGCACTGACTGACATGGCTGCCAAGCATGACGACGGTCTGATCCCCGAGGAAGAGTTCATGGCGCTGTTGGAGGAAAAGAACGCTTTGGATGATCTCACCACCAAGCAATGGGAGTCATTTTTCCGCATGCTCGCCCGTGCGGGCCAGCCAGCTGCCATCCGTCCGTCAGACTTTAAAGGCCTTTACCGCAATACGCTGTTGCCGGAAATGTTTGAGCGGTTCGCATCACCTTAGGTGTTTGATCCTGAGGGGAAACGCTGCATCTTGCCGTTCCCAAAACTCGCAACAGATCGGTGGTATTGTCATTCGAACGTCTCTGTCCCATCGGGTTCGACGTGGTCAGCTTTATTCATTTTCTGGCGAAACGCCGCTAGTTCTTGGTACATTCGCCGCCGCGCACGGCTTTGGTTGCCCAGTGGGCGGTGTTCGGGCAAGGAATGCCAGGGGTTGATTCGCAGGTTTCGGGCAAAAGACATCTGGGCAGGCGTGTCGAAATCCTGCTGAGGGATATGGATGCGCGCGACCGGTATCCAAGGCGATTTGTCTTCGGGCCACAGCACCGAGGCATCCTCCACGGGCATCAGATGCGGGTCGGTCTGAATCTGAACCAGCATCTCGAACTCGGCAGGACCCGCGCGTAGCGCGCGTGCCATGTTGTCTCGTAGATAGTTCGGGGGCACGCGTCCGAAGGGGACACCGGGAATATCCATCGGCACATCCGTTAAAGGCCTGTAGGAGTAGAGCATGGCCTGCCCGTCGCCCAGCAGATACGGCACGCAGCTAAAATAGCGTTGGCCCAGCGGATTATATTGTGTTTCGTTCCACAGACCTTGCATGAGAAAGTCGATCAGGTGCGTGTCCTTGGGGTTCAGAAAATACCAGATCGGCTCGTCAATAGTGCTCCAATACTGCAGCTTGGCATTCTCGCGCACGTCTGGCGTGACAAATGTCGGCGTGACGACAGCGGGCCAGTCCTGGGTGAATTTCTCTTCTTCCATAAGCTTCGGGCCAGGCACGTCCATCAGCTTGACTGACATCGACCCGAAACCGACATCCCGGATATCTTCGGGCACATCGGGGCCGGGCCCGGCAAAGCGGATATAGGCCGGATAGCTTCGTTCAGTTGCGAATACGCCTTTGCGCAGGTGCTCGGGCAAGTCGGCATTCACAGTAAAGGTCGCGCGCACCAACCCATGGGTTTTTGTATTGCCGCCGCGCTCATAGGCGCCGGGCTGAAAATGCAGGTTCATCTGCTCGCGCATCTCATCGATGATTGTCTGCAGCGCCTCTTCTTCCCAGTCGAATATCTTCTCCTCGGCCAGGCCAAGCCCGTGGTTGGGACGCTTGCGGTTCTTGACGCGCTGAAGAAGCCGCGCCGCGGGGTCGCGTATGAGGCGGTTTAACTGCGGGCGGAAAAACGGCTCGAGCCTGCGTTCGAAGTGCAACCCGATCTGAAGCAGGGAATGCAAGAAACGGCGAATGACAAGAAGGATGGTGCGCATGAGTATCTCCTAGTCCTTCCGGCCTGCGAGAAAGCGTAACGCGCGCATGCTGGGCAGGAAGAAATAACCGCCGCCCTTGACGGTTACGAATTGGGGCAGGCCTTCAAGTCGCTCTGCAATGCCGGTCGCGCTCTGGATACTGAAACTGTCTGATGGTACACCACCGACGGGTTCGCGGCTGCCAACAATCGGATCGGCCTCGCCATGCAGACCATCGAACGTAGGGGAGGACATCCATGCGTTCTGGACGAATTCGAACTGACGCGTGATGTCGGCGCAAAGGCAGATGAAATGCAGCCCCCTCGTCCCTTTTCTATCAGCTTTGCCCGAGAGCGCCTGTTCGGGCGACAGCGGCAAGCCATAGGCACGTCCACGACGGGCAAGACGGTGAAACCGTGTCGAGGCGACAAGATCGTGCCGACCCGGCAGACCATCACGCCTACGCCGGAACCCGAGGGTGCTGGTAAGCCAGGCCCATCGGCTATCAACGCCGGGTGGCTGGTCGCCGGTTCGTGGGTTGGCCCGCCGGATATGGGCGCCCACAGGGCAGACCACGCCATCGACGTCATCTTCGTATGTGAAATCGTTTCCCTTTCGCCCACCCTCGATCTCGCGCCGGCCCCGGATCAAAGGCGTGCCGTCCCGCGCGCGGCCCACCAGGGCGGTCGCCAAGGCCTCGCGCCGCGCTGCGTCCCCGTTTGCCGCCATATCCAGATACTGCCAGAACCCCGCCACGTCCTGCTCCAGTTGGCGCAGGATCAGATAGCTACCGTTGCGCCCGAAGTCGCGATCCCCGTCGTCAGCATTGATCTGCGGCGCAGGTGAGACTTCCTTGTATTCATTGACATGGCCCAGAACGATCTCGCCCGGTGCGATCAGGTTGGCGTATTTCTCGCGCCCGTGCTTTGGCGGCGGGCTTTGCTGATCCCAATCCACTTTTGGTTCGCTGATCCCGTCAGCAAAACCGAAAGGTTCAATACCATCATTTGCGCGCGTTGGAAGGGCATGGGTGATGTCGAACGCATCTTTGAAAACGCCTTCCAGCGCGGTCGATTTCAGGGGCTCGAGCCCGCCCTCGCCCGCATAGAGCATCAACAGAACGTGGAGCTCGCCACCATCCCAGACCCAGTTTTCCGGTGCGTTCCCGCCGGTGTCGCCAAGCCGCCTGGTGCGGCTTGCCTCGCCTGCCATCCCCGCCAGAAACGGTTGTGAAAATTCTGAAAGAACCTCACCCGGTAACCCAAGCGCCTGCAATCCGCTGGCTGTGAACGCGACGTGCAGTGCAGTCTGCGGGGGGGTGTCCATCCACTCGGCTGATGTTATCGGGGCAGCCGCCAACCAATCCCGCGCGGCTTGCACGTCCGAGATGGTCAGCAGCAGGAACTCGGCTTCGGTCAGCTTGCCATGACCAAACCGGACCAAGCCCTGCATGTCGGAAAAGTCGGGCTTCGTGACCGGGATATCTCTGTTTTCATTCATATTTTCGTCAGCCATTTTCGCAATGCCCGCAGCCCGAGCGGCCGCCGCTCAAGCCCGGCGCGTATCTGAGAATGCCTGTCGAGGTCGATAGCCGTCAGACCGGGATAGGCCTTGTACCATACTAAGGTGGCTTGCTGACGGTTTCGCAGGAACCGCTTGAACTTGCTCTCTTGTTCAGCCCCGTCCTTGATCAGAAACCGTGTACTTGGATACCCGACACCATTCGAAAACACGAGGTTGAGCCCCCAGGCCACCTTGTTGACGAAATCGTCCATGTAGCTTTCCAACGCCCCATCGTAGTTACTGCAGAACATCACGCGGCGCTTGTTGTCGAAATAGACCCACCTCGCGAAATGGATTGTCTGCACGCGGGTCAGATAACCGCGCGAAAAGATGTGCTTGGCAGCGTAATTCAGCAGATACAGCGCGATCGTCGTGATCGCGCGCCGAAAACCACCGGGCTTTAGATCGCCAACCGCCGAAAAAGGGTTGGTCACATCGTGATCTTCATAGGTGCCCATTTCAGAAATATGTGCGTCATCCGGGCGTGGCAGGATTTCGGGGTCCGACCGTTCAAGCCGACGCAACCACCACAGCAACAACGGCGACGCCAGCAAAACAACGGGCGAAATAACCAGCAGCACCATGGGCACCGAGATCTTTTCGATCCAATCGGCGGCAACCTGTAACAATGGCGCTGGCTGCGGAGGCGTCAGGCGGAGACGCCCTGCCCGCTGTTCGGTCGAGACGAATTCCTGCAAACGCTCGTGCAGCAGAATGGCATCATCCATACCATGCGCGTCTACCAGCGCGCGCAATTCCGTATTCAGTGCTCGGGCAAGTGCCGCTTCTTCGTTAACCTGCTGAACGGTGCGGCCACGCATGTTCACGTAGTTAGCGGCCTCAACCACGTTGTGTTGGACCATCCAATCGCACAGGTCCGTGTCTCCGTGGAAACCCTCGCAATGTGAAAAGATCCGCCGCAATCCTTCACCCGCCTGATCTGCCAACTCGTCCAGAAAGCTGTCCCGATCTCCGTCCACATCACCCAAAAAGGCCAGATGCGGTGGAAATGGGCGCGGTTCCACATTGTAGGCTTCGATGTCGCGCCATGTGTCGACCTGAGTAAGAAAGAACCGTGCGACATGCAGACGGTCAAACTCTGCAAAGGGCACAATCGGGTTCTTCGGGTCCGCAAGCCCGGGTTTGACGACCATTTCGGACAGCAGCGCGCGCAAATCATCAATCCGCCCTTCATCGACAGGGGCCAAAATCAGAAATGTGCTTTGCTGCGTCATGGCGGGACGAGTCTACCACATTCAGGGCGATGACGTATCGACATTGAAATCCAGCGCAAAATCGATCAGACGATTGTCGTCCCAATAGACTTTACCCAGATAAAGACCGGGACCAATGGCACGTATTTCGTCGCGAATCCATTGCGCGAGCAGCGACGTATTGGAGTAGTCCAGTACGATGCACTCCTTTCCATCAAGCCAGCTTGTGTCCTTGTAGACTTTGGCCAAAATCGCATTGAGCCCGAACGGTAGGATGCGGTTGCGTAATACGCCCTTCTGCTGATCAAAAACTTTGCCCTGCCAGGCAAAGCTGTTGATGAAGCGCGAGATCAGTGGTGTGAACCTGGTGCCCGGAGCCACGATGGCAGTCCCTTCAGCCTCGCCGTCGGGGATATCCCCGGCCGCAACGCTGGAGAATAATTCGTCCAGTTCCTCCTGACTCAAGTCCATGAGGGATTCGACGCTGTGTGCCATGATGGCCTCCTTCCATGAAAGTGTTTTGTTGGGCGTCCTCCAGAATGACCTGCACGGCCTTTTCGTCGACCATGTAAACGGAAGATGGGCGGTATCGCAAACTTTGGTACGTTTCCAAGCTATCGCTATGAGCGGGTGGATTTAACAATCGACATCTGAAAATTGACGGAATCTTCTTGTCGAAGGTCCAATCTGCCCCTAGCGGATCATGTTGATTGTCTTGATTCCCGCGAGTTTATTCCGCAAACGGGTGGTCGTAATATTTTTTGGCTGTACTCGCGAACCTTCATGGAGAAGAGATGGGCGAAGAGACTGCTGTTGGCACGGAGTATTCGCGGCACCGAGGCCCAAATGTGACCCGCTCGCAAAACTTACCCGGTTGCTGTGATGGTTCAGGCGAACTCGCTTCAGGTCTCCCAATCGCAGTTCGAATACTTAAGCCAAAGACGAACTCGAAATCCCGCAGGCACGCGGCAAATGTCCGCTATACGAGCTGACGATGGGGCATCCGAGTGGTGCTCTGGATGTCTCCTCTGGGCCGAACCTAAACTACACTTATTGCTAACAAGTTAGTCGCATTTCGCTGCATGTGATCCAGAAATCGAGCAGAATGATCACTGACATCAAATGAACTAGACCCTTTGTGCTAGAACGCTCTAAAGTGTTTGGTGGCAAATTTGACCTTAGGGCATCTTCAATCGCGGGGGCATGAAAATGAGCATCAGGGTTTTCCACATCGCCAATATTCTGTTGATCGCCCTCTCCAGCGCTCTTGTGGCTCAGCAGAGTCCTCCACCCGTGACGGTGGCAAAACCGATTGTGAAGTCCATAGTTGAAGATGATGAATTTGTCGGTCGCTTTGGCGCCGCGGCTGACGTTGACGTCCGAGCGCGGGTTTCAGGTTTTCTGGATCAGGTGCATTTCAAGGACGGAAGTCTCGTCGAAGAGGGTGATTTGCTCTTTACGATTGACCAGCGTCAGTTTCGCACTGCATTGAGACAAGCTCGGGCACAG
Organism: Ruegeria sp. I1; assembly: GCF_056532675.1. Lineage (NCBI taxonomy): Bacteria > Pseudomonadati > Pseudomonadota > Alphaproteobacteria > Rhodobacterales > Roseobacteraceae > Ruegeria > Ruegeria sp. I1. The sequence goes on from NZ_JBQFNM010000007.1 coordinate 80,402, forward strand.
ATCAGCATCGCCGAGGCAACAAGTGCCTTCACGACTGATCAGTTGGAACGCGCCGAGGCTTTGATCAGAAATGGCAATATCGCGGAGAGCGTGGTGGACCAACGTCGCGAAGCTTTTCTTGCGGCGCAGGGTGCGTTGGAACAAGCGCGCGCTGCACTGGAATTGGCCGAGCTTGATCTGGAGTACTCGGAAATCCGAGCGCCAATGTCAGGACGTATCGACCAGGCCCGGATTGATCCAGGAAACCTGATCATAGCCCAAGACACCCTGTTGACATCGATCGTCTCGACCGACCCGATTTATTTCTATTTCGACATAGATGAACGCTATTTTCTGGCATACGCGCGGGACGCGCGTGCCCGGGGGTCTGTTCTGCAAGAAGGCGCGGACAATCTTCAAGTTCAAGTAACAGTCGCTGACCGAAGCATACCGCCTCAGAACGGAATATTAGATTTCTCAGAAAATCGCATTGATGATGAAACTGGTACGATGCGCGTACGCGCAGTTCTGCGCAACCCAGATGAGCTTTTGACACCCGGTCTATTCGGACGCGTCAACGTTCCGGGGTCGCTTCCCTATGAAGGCATCCTGATCCCGGATGAGGCGATTGCTTCCGATCAGAACCGAAGACTTGTGATGACAGTGGATGCTGAAGGCAATGTCATACCAAAGGAAATCCGACCGGGACCCAGAATAGACGGCTACAGGGTCGTGCGTGAAGGTTTGGACGGCTCAGAGACACTGGTCATAGAAGGTCTTGTTCGGGCCCGTCCGGGCAGCGTTGTTGCCGCGGAATTGGTCGAACTGCCGTTGGTTGCAGAAAACTGATATGGGACGTTTCTTTGTCACTCGCCCCATCTTTGCGATCGTTGTCGCCGTTGTTACAACCATCGTTGGGTTGCTCGCGTATTTCGAACTGCCCGTCGAGCAGTACCCGGAAATCGCGCCGCCGTCGATTGTGGTCAGGGCGAGTTACCCCGGAGCAGACGCTGAGACAATTGCCGCCACGGTCGCGACCCCGTTGGAGCAAGAGATCAATGGTGTCGAGGGCATGCTCTACATGTCGTCATATTCGACGGCTGACGGGTCTATGTCGCTGACGATAACATTTGAACTGGGCACCAATCTCGATGCTGCCCAGGTTCTTGTCCAAAACCGCGTTGCTATCGCTGAACCGCGCCTTCCGCAGGAGGTCAGGGCGCTCGGCGTCACGACCAACAAGTCTTCACCCGATCTCATGATGGTCATTCATATGCTCTCGCCCGATGAGACCTTTGACCAGCTTTATGTATCCAACTACGCCCGTTCGCGTGTCAGAGATCGACTTGTGCGTCTTGATGGTGTTGGCGATCTAATTATTTTCGGTGAACGGGAGTTTTCCGCGCGCGTGTGGTTGGACCCGGACCGGCTTGGCTCACTTGGGCTGACGTCAGGAGATGTCGTTGCGGCGCTGCGCGAACAAAACGTTCAGGTTTCGGGTGGCTCCTTGGGATCACCGCCCAATGCCACCGACAGCGCCTTTCAGGTAACGCTCACAACGCAAGGTCGATTGGAAGATCCACGCCAATTCGGTCGCGTTATCGTTAAGTCGACTGACGACGGGCGCGTCGTACGAGTTAGGGATGTGGCGCGGGTTGAGATCGGAGCGCGCTCCTACGTGACCAACTCGTACCTGAACAACAAACCGGCTGTGGCCCTAGGTATTTTTCAGCGACCGGGATCGAACGCATTGGCGTCGGCGGATGAGATCTTAGCCGTTGTCGAAGAGCTGTCACAGGATTTCCCATCCGGGCTTGAGTATCAGGTAGTCTACAACCCTACAGAATTCATCGAAGCCTCGGTGAACGCGGTCTATCGAACTTTGTTCGAAGCGGTATTGCTGGTTGTTGTCGTGATCGTTGTTTTTCTTCAGAGCTGGCGAACGGCCATCATACCGTTGATCGCTATTCCCGTATCGCTCATCGGGACATTTGCTGTGATGCTGGCGCTTGGATACTCTTTGAATTTGCTGACGCTTTTCGGGCTCATTCTGGCTATTGGTATCGTCGTGGATGATGCCATCGTTGTGGTCGAAAACGTTGAACGAAACATCAAAAACGGCATGTCTCCGAAAGATGCGTCCGCCCGAACCATGGATGAAGTCCAAAATGCAATCATCGGAACGACACTGGTTCTGATTGCTGTCTTTGTGCCAGCCGCTCTGGTGCCCGGTATTACCGGCCAGTTCTACAGGCAATTTGCTATCACGATTTCCGTCGCAACAATTATTTCGACTATCAACTCACTCAGCCTTTCGCCGGCGATGGCCGCCGTGATCCTTAGGCCAAACTCCAGTGCACCAACACGAAACCCTTTGGCCTTCGTCACAGACCCGCTCAGCAATGGGTTCAACAGAGGGTTTGATGCAATGGCGTCCGCTTATGGTCGGACCGTGCGCGCACTGTCTGGTTCAACCGGGATCCGCAGCATTGTTCTGCTGGTCTTTGCCGGATTGATGGGCGGAACATACTGGATCACGACAAAAGTGCCGACCGGGTTCATACCGGAAATGGACCAGGGGTACGCCATCGTTGTGGTGCAACTGCCAGATGGTGCAGCACTGGACCGGACCGACGATATCATCAAGCAAGCGACTGAGATAGCATTGGAAACGCCCGGGGTCACAAACGCCGTGGCATTTGCGGGCTTCTCCGGGGCGACGTTTACCAATGCAAGCAGTCAAGGTGTGATTTTCACCACCTTCGAGAGCTTTGAAAGCCGACAGGAAAACGGGCTGACAGCAGGTGCCATTGTGGGCCAGCTTTTTGGCCGGATGCAGGCCCTGCGCGAAGCCTTTATCATCGCCATTGCACCTCCGGCGGTCCGTGGGGTTGGCACTGGTGGCGGTTTCAAGCTTCAGCTTCAGGAACTTGAAAGCGCAGACATGTCCCGCGTGTTGCAATCTGCCTATGCTGTGATGGGCAGTGCCAGCCAGTCGGATAAAGTTCAGGGCGTTTTCACGACCTTTTCGTCCGGATCACCACAGCTGTATCTTGAGATCAATCGCGTTCGGGCACAAATGCTCAACGTCCCGATTGGCGAAATATTCGAAGCCCTCTCAATCAACCTCGGGTCTGCCTATGTGAACGATTTTAATGCTTTCGGACGTCTTTTTCAGGTGCGTGCGCAGGCGGACGAACCGTTCCGTCTGAACCAAAGTGATATTCGAAGTCTACGAGTCCGTTCCGCAACAGGAGCTTTGGTTCCGTTGGGCACCTTGGTTACCGTCCGCGAAACCGCGGGGCCCGCCTTGGTTCAGCGCTATAATCAACTGGTGTCTGTGCCGGTTCAGGGGTCGCCAGCGCCCGGTGTGTCGACGGGGCAGGCATTGCTTGAAATGGAAGCCCTTGCAGAGGCAGTCATGCCACCCGGTCTGGAATACGAGTGGACCGAACTCGCCCTGCAGGAACGCAATCAGGGCAACGCGGCAGCTTACATTTTCGCCTTTTCGGTGCTGTTTGCCTTTCTGTTTCTCGCGGCGCTCTACGAAAGCTGGACGCTTCCGATGGTTATTATTTTGATTGTTCCTCTCGCAGTGCTGGGCGCAATGCTGGGGGTTATGTTCAGAGGTATGGACAACAATATCCTGACGCAGGTTGGATTGATTGTTCTTGTGGGGCTTGCTGCAAAGAATGCCATTCTGATCGTGGAGTTCGCCAAGCAAGCGCAGGAAGAACGTGGGTTGTCAGCCATTGATGCCGCCGTCGAAGCCAGCCAATTGCGCTTGCGGCCAATACTGATGACTGCATTCGCGTTCATTCTCGGCGTTGTGCCCTTGATGATCGCAGTCGGCCCCGGTTCTGAGATGCGACAGGCGCTTGGAACGGCGGTGTTTTTTGGCATGTCCGGCGTAACTTTGCTCGGGCTGTTCTTTACACCTGTTTTCTACGTTGCCATGCGCACGCTATTCCCGATGCGACAAGCCACGACGTAAGCCAATGGTGCAGTGACAGACGCACTTGAAACGTTCAGTGCGCGGGAAGCAGGATACAAAACGTCCGCAGGTCTGTGGCGGAAGCGTCAATGTCGAATGAATGGGTGAAAATCTTGAAATAGCCGCTAGGTCTTGTAACAGCGCCGATCATCAGGAGAACTGCACATGGAAAGCCTAGCTGCCGACCTTCGCGAAATGACGCGAACGCCTTTGCACCAGAGCCATGTCGAAACCTTGAAAGCGTTGGGCACCGAAGTGAGTTTTGAAGCAGGCCAGATGATCGCCGAGGTCGGTGATCCAATGGACCAGTTTATCTACATTGTCGACGGTCGGGTTGAGGTAATTGATCCACAAACGCGAGAGGCTTATCTACCGACGTCTCTTGGGCCGACGCAGTTTCTGGGAGAGATCGCGTTTCTCAGCGGCGGGGTTTACTCGCTGCCGATGCGGGCGCGAGAGGACACGCACGCTATCTCTGTGCCGCGCGAGAAGATGCTGGACGCTATGTCGCGCATTCCGGAGATGTCAGATATCATCATCACTGTTTTTTCCGCACGTCGCCGACGTCAAATCGAAGACAACGACAGTTCACTGAAACTGATTGGCGCTGACCTGAATCGCAATATCCGTCAAATCGAAGAGTTTGCGATCCGAAATAAGATCCCATTCCAAACGATGGATTTGGGTTCTGAGACCGCATGTGAGGTCGCGCAGTCCTGTCACCTGACAGGCCATCAGCCCGCGGTTATCTTTGGTGACAGCCTGGTGGTTGACAACCCGACCCCAGCCAAGGTCGCCCGATTGCTCGGGCTCGAACAGTCTTACGATTGTCGAGAGGTCATAGATGTTTTGATTGTTGGAGGTGGTCCGGCCGGGGTCGCGGCTGCGGTCTATGCTGGTGCGGAAGGGCTGTCTGCGATTGTTGTGGAGGACCTCGCGGTTGGGGGGCAGGCTGGGACATCCAGTCGGATCGAGAACTACATGGGCTTTCCAACAGGCATTTCGGGTGCAGACCTTGTATGGCGAGGGGAAGTCCAAGCCATGAAGTTTGGCACCCGATTTGTTCGCCCAAAACGGGCTAAACAATTGCAACGTCAATCCGATGGCGTGTTTTGTGTAACGCTGGATGATGGGCAAAAGCTAAGGGCACGCTCGGTCGTAGTCGCCACGGGGGTCCAGTACCGGCGTCTGCCGTTGGAAAGACTGAAGGACTTTGAGGGTTTGGGCATCTACTATGCTGCAACCGAGATGGAAGCGCGCTATTGCAAGGGCACCGATGTCGTCGTGGTTGGGGGCGGAAACTCTGCGGGGCAAGCAGCGATGTACCTGTCGCGATCAGCAAAACATGTCCATGTGCTGGTGCGAGGAGACAGCTTGGCTGCATCGATGTCCGATTACCTGCTGTCAAGGTTAGAGGCGGATCCGGCGATCACCATCCACTACAAGTCCCAGCTAAAGACACTTCTTGGGGACAAATCCATGTCCAGGGTCATCATTGAGCATGACGGATCAGACTGGCCACTCGATTGCAGCGCCGCATTTGTGATGGTTGGGGCTGCACCCAATACCGAATGGCTGTCACAGAGCTGCCAGTTGGACGCACGCGGCTTTGTGGTCACGGGCAACGAGGCCAATGCCGGATCAACTTTCGCGACGTCTTGTCCCGGCATTTTTGCCGTGGGCGATGTACGCGCCGGGTCGGTCAAGCGCGTTGCCTCTGCGGTGGGTGAAGGGTCAGTTGTCATATCTCAAGCTTGGGAATACCTGCAAAACTGAGTGTTTTTCTCCGCATAAAAGTTACGTCGCTGTCCTGCCTTGGTTAGCCCGGTTACAATCGCACAGAGGCTATTGTTTCTCAACGCGGTCTCAAGTCAGACTTTTTTGCTAGGTTGTTTTGGTCCTCAGAGGAGTTTGGGTCAAAATGGTTGCGCTTCATCTGCGTTTTCTCGTGCGTTGATCGGGAATGCATGAATGTCAGTCACGATACACTTTGGTATTATTCACATTGGAAACAGAAACCTCTGTAACCTGCGACGAATGTATTTGACTTAACTCCTATTCGGCGGAGCCAGATTTGACCGAAATCGACGCGCAGAAATTCACACTGGAGTCCGAAAGAAGACTCACAAAGGCCGAGCAGCGCGGACTACGCTTGGCGATTGCCTGTCGCACCTCTATCACCGCTGCAGCATTTTTCTGGTACTTGGGTTCAACACTGTTGTTTCCTGAATTCAGTACGCGCCAAGTCACGACTTTCGCGTTGTTCGCGTTCACTGCAATTGGTGTCACCCATCTCGTGTTGATTGGTACCAGCTATGACAGGCCGTGGATCAAATATGCCGTTTACGCACTGGATTCACTGGCGATCTGTTCACTTTTTGCGCTCGTCCCCATCAGCAGGGCCGACGACGTGCCACAGATCATCGCGTTCCGCGCTTATGGAATATACTACCTCTTTCCGATTGTCGCATTGGCTTGCCTCAGCCTTTCCTGGCGTCTCGTGCTCTGGACTGGGGGCCTTTGCGTGCTTGGATGGTGGGCGGCATTCTTTTGGGTCACGTTACCAATGGAGCGGACGCTGTCATGGGCAGATATGTCTGCGATGGCCACCCGCCAAACCTATGAGGCTGTATTTCTTTCCATTGACTTTATTGGTCGCGGCAATCGCATCGAAGAAACCGGAATGCTGCTGTTTGCGACGTGCATTTTAGCAATTGCTGTATTCAGGAGCCGAGCGGTCTTCTTTGCGCAAGTTGAAGCTGATCTGGAGCGCGGTCGGGAACGCGCAAAGAGACAACACGTTTCGGACCTTCTTGGCAAATACCTGCCAGAAGAAATCGCAAAGAAGCTCATTGACGACAACGCTCCGCTGAAACCTCAGAAATCATTTGGTACGGCGCTCGTGATGGATATTGCTGGGTTCACCAGATTTTCCTCGCAACATTCCCCGGACGAAGTGATTAGACGTCTGGATGCCTTCCTCACTGACGCGACCGAGGATGTTTCAGCCGAAAATGGGATCGTGATTTCTTATCTTGGCGACGGGTTTCTTGTCACATTCAACGCACCAGTCAAAGTCGAGAGGCCTGCGGACGCGGCGGTAAGAGCTGCGGAAGCCTTGCACTTGACCGCTGCCAGGCATGGGCTTTCAATCCGAATTGGCATCGCAAGCGGAGAGCTGGTGACAGGCACGATCGGGTCCGACACCCGCCAGTCGTTCACGGTTTACGGAGATCCCGTCAATCTTGCCTCAAGGTTAGAGGCGAGGTGCAAATCGCTCGGTGCGGCGATGCTTTTGGATGCCGCGACCAATGACGCTCTTTCGGGTATCGATCGACTAAAAAGTTTTGGTTCAGTTGAAATCAGTGGTCTGGCCGAACCTGTCGCCGTGTTTGGCGCACTGCTTAGGCTTCGGATCAAGACATAACCTCTGATTTTGAGAACTTGTTCTTGAATTTCTGTTTTTTTAAACCACAGGCAAATCACCGAATCCATTGATCCAAGTCATAGAACCTTTCGCGGTTCTGGGTTTTCTTGAGAGAGCAATAATGGAGGTCTGTTATGCTAAAAACTGTTGCCGCCCTGTTCGTTTTGACGTGTCCCATTCCGCTTGGTGCTTGCGAAAGAAGCAGCGACACCTATCCGATAACCGGGGAGCAATGTGGTCCGGAAGACCCAGTTAAGACGTTGGATGCCACAGATTGCTACATTCCACCTTCCGCGAACTAAGGAAGAGTAACTGGTGCTTCGCAGCAACTGTAAGGCTATCTGTTGAGGCAATTGAGTCTCTTAACAAAGCGTACTCAATTGTGACTGGTCTATCGCGCCTAACTCAAAAAAAATACTCGGCTCGGTTAGTAGGTTCGGCTTTCCTAAGCATGCGATGTGGAAGAATTCAATCGTAATGGACAGAAATGCATAGATTGGCTGAAGAATGGAGGCCCAAGAATAACTCGCGTTCCATTCTGCACGTCAAGTCGTTGCGAAATTTATGTGAAGTTTATGTGTTATCTACTCCGGGTATCGGGGGGCTTTGCAAGGATTTTTCTTTGTCTTGTATTGCGGATTGTAAGTGCATGAATGCCCAGTTTGTCAGAGCGGCATTGTGGCGAAGTGATTTCGTTTCAATAGGCTCCGCTGTTCTAAGAACTCAGCTTCGATGAGGGTCCTGGTCCTAATTTCTGCCTATTTGGCCGTGCTCCTGTTGCCGCTTGGGCTTTCTTACGCGCTTAGTTGGCCCTCCCGGCGGTGGCACCAGGAAATTGCCTCCGGACTGGGTATGCTGGCCTTTTCAATAATACTTGTCGAATTCATCCTATCGGGTCGTTTCAGACGCATTTCGTCCGGTATTGGTATGGACGTTACAATGAGGGTTCACCAGGTTATGGCGCGCGTCGCTCTGGCCTTTGCCATTGTACATCCGCTGTTCTACCAAGGCTCAGTTTCTGGGGGCCCGCGCCCCTGGGACGAAACACGGCAACTGACACTCACAACAGACCTGACGGCCCTCGCAACAGGGATCTTCGCGTATCTTTTGTTACCCGCTTTGGTGTTGTCCGCTGTCAGCCGAACGAGCCAAGGATGCAAATATGAAGCTTGGCGCCTCGCTCACGGGATCGGTGCTTTGTTGCTAGCAGGATTGCTACTACATCACACCATCGCCGCGGGACGCTACACGTCACATCCGCTGATAATTGGTATGTGGGTTGTTATGACAGCGATTGCCGTGGGTTCACTTCTATTTGTTTATCTGGTCGAACCGCTAAGACAGCGCCGCCGGCCATGGAAAGTGGAGGCGGTACGCAGACTGACCCCTAAACAGTGGGAACTTGTGATCAGTCCTGTTGGCCACGATGGGCTGATCTTCAAGGCGGGCCAGTTTGTCTGGCTGAATGTGGGTAACAGTGTCTTTTCACTGCAAGAAAACCCTTTCTCGATAAGCTCCGCTCCGTCCGGAGGGCAAGATATTTCTTTCATAATCAAAGAGCTCGGAGACTTTACGGGTTCACTGGAACAAATAGAACCGGGTACACTCTGCTATCTGGATGGTCCGCATGGTAGTCTCACTATCGATGGGCGACAGGAGCCCGGAGTCGTGCTGATCGCGGGAGGCGTCGGAATAGCTCCGATGCTCAGTATCTTGCGTCAAAACCGACTGGCCGTCGGCTCAAGAGATGCCCAATTGATCTACGGCAACCAAAAGGTAGACCAGATCGTGAATCGTGACGAGTTGGCTGGGGAGAACGTGGTGTTCACGCTCTCAGAGCCGCCTGAAGACTGGGACGGTGAAACCGGCGTGATAGATGGTCCATTGCTTGATCGTGTATTGACTCTTGATCAGTACTCGCAATGGCTTTTTGTGCTCTGCGGACCGGCGACCATGATGGACGTTGTCGAAGATCATCTGATTGCGCGCGGCACCGCCTCGGACCGCATTCTTTCGGAAAAGTTTGACTATGATTGATCCACTCAACCGAATGCCATTGCGTCGTCGGGTCTCCCTAGCAATCTGGATCGTGGTTGCAGCAATATGCGTTGCGGTACTGTGTTTTGGGATGCGATAGGAGAGAGCTTGTAGTTCATCAGACTGGGTTCTGCTCAGGCCATTTGGATCGCAGTGCAACCGGTCCGTTTCGCGTATTGCGCCGAGACATTCAACGTCGTTGGACAAAGCTAGTCGCATAGCTAAATCAGCTCCAAAAAATCGTAGGTGACGCGTCCACAATGAGCGAAATCAAAGCAGCGTTTGGGCGATATCGCTTAAACTGCTGTTGAGTAAGTCATGTGCAAAGGAGGAGGATTTGCTGATCTTACGAGGGATTGTATTGGGGCTCATTGCTTCTGGTGCCGTTCAGGCACAAGAAGTCAGCGTTCAGAGCGGAAACGACCTGTATCGAACCTATTGCTGGCAATGCCACGGGTTTGAAGCGACTGGGAACGGACCGATGGCAGAAATGCTAGCAATCAGAACACCCGATCTCACCAAATTGTCGGCGCAAAACGACGGTGTATTCCCAACAGAGTTGATCGCCCGCATGATTGATGGACGGTCGCCCCTGCTCGCTCATGGAGGAGAAATGCCTATTTTCGGACCGGTATTCGATTCCGATCAACATGTTGCGCTTTCTCTTTCGGATGGCCAGCAGATGATTGTCGGTTTGCGACTGGCGAATTTGCTGTCTTTTCTCGAGACGATACAGGTGGAGTAACTCGTAATAAGTGGTTCGGGACCACTTTCCGCCTCCTTGCGTGGGCTACCGACGGGGAGAGCTATGCGTTAAAAAAAATAGATTGGTGATAATGAAGTAGTTGCATTGAAGGTCGGAAAGTTCACGCACTTAGAGCCAATCTGAGAAGTTAACAACCAAGAGGTCGATGAGCAGTCATCGCTGTTAGTGGAGAGGAATTCAAATGTATAAAAATATCCTGATCCCTGTGGCGCTGGATAGCGACCACGAAACTCAGTCCGCCTTTGAAGCCGCACGACTCTTGGCTGATGCAGATGCTGAATTTACGATACTTCATGTGCAGGACCCAATTCCTGCATACGTCGCATCTCAGATTCCAGAGGAGGTGCTGCAGAGTACCCACCGCGAGCTTCAGGAAAAGTTGCATCAGAAAACACTGGAACTGCCGGGAGCAACAGCCCAGCTGATTTCAGGTCATCCGGGCAGAGCAATCGTCGACTTCGCGAGCGACAATGGCATAGACTGCATTGCCATAGCCTCGCATAAACCTGGCTTTGAGAACATCTTTCTCGGTTCGACTGCGAATAGGGTTGTTCATCATGCAAAGTGTGCGGTTCACGTAACCCGTTGAGTGTGTCTTGTTTGACCTCATTAGTTGTCGGTTCTGCAGACACAGACAACAAGTTGATACTCTTGCCAGACGGCCAACAGACCTCTGATTGACCGGCTTCTTTTCCCAAGAGTTACTCAAAACAACGCTTTTGACTGCAAACTTGAATGTGCTGCTGCATCCACTTCCGGATAATCCAAACTGATTTTGAAACTCATTGAGTTGGCAAGCCGTTCCTGTCTTGGGGACGAAACAGAGCTTTTCACCGCAAATTGTTCTTAGAACGTCGGTAAATTCGAACGCCATCAACTAGGGCCCATTGATCAAGATCAACGCTAATAGCAAGTAGTACTGATATTATCCATGCGTTTCAGACCGTTTGGGGAGGTCGGTATGACCGTGCTTGTTGCTTACGGTACCGTAGAAGGCCAAAGTGCCAAGATTGCGCATTTCGTCGAAGGAATTGCCAAGGAAGCCGGTCTTGAAACTAAGCTGCTTGATACCGGCAAAATGATGGGTGATGTATCCTTTGAAGGCGTGGATAAGGTCGTTCTTGTGGCCTCAGTCCACGAGCGACGGCATCCCAAGCCATTCGAGACATTCATAGAAGTACAACGGGAAGCTCTTGGAGCCCGAAAGTCGCTTATGCTCTCGGTGAGTCTTAAGGCTGCCTCTCCTGAGGGTCTGGAGGAGGCTCAGGATTATCTGGCTGAAATGCTGCTGAGAACCTTCTTTAAACCAGACGTGACCGCCCTGGTCGCCGGCGCGGTGCGTCCCGATAGCTATGACTACTTTGAAAAAGAAATCATCCGTCATGTCGTTTTGAAGGACCGGAATGTTGATCCGCGAGATGGCACACAGGAGTTTACGGATTGGGCCGCATTGGAAGCATCTGTGACGACGTTCTTGAAAGAGTAAATTTGTCTGCGCACTAGCGAGCCCGATGATTGCACATCTTCTGATTCCGCGCACCCAAGGTGAGGGCGAGTTGTTTCTCCAACTCAAGCAGTACAAACAGCGCGATACCCAAGCCAATAATGAGGAGGCCATCCTTAAGACTGACGGCAGCGGTCCCCAGTACGTTCTGAAAACCCGGAACGTATGTTGCAGCGAGTTGAGCTGCAGAGACGGTTACCACACAGGCCCAAACGATGGGCGTGCCTCGGATTGCCTTCCAAGTCAGAGACGTTCCATAGATGTTGCGCACAAAGAAAAGGTGGAAAATTTCCATTACCACCAATGTGTTTAACGCCAGCGTTTGCGCCAGCTCCAGCGAATAACCCTGCTTTTCGGCATAGGTAAAAATGCTAAAGACCCCGGCCAAAAACAGACCGGAGACCAGCATGATATGCCAGACCAACTCGCCGCCCAGGATCGGTGCATCTCGTGGCCGGGGCGATCGAAGCATTGTGCTTTCTTCGGTCGGCTCAAAAGCGAGTGCAATGCCAAGTGTTACGGCAGTTATGAGATTGATCCACAGTATCTGTATTGGCGAAACGGGTAGTGTAAGTCCCAGCAAAAGTGCGACGATAACAACCAGTGCTTCACCTCCGCTCGTAGGCAGCAGCCAACTGATTACCTTTTTTATGTTGTCAAACACCGTGCGACCTTCGCGTACCGCTGCAGCGATCGTTGCAAAGTTATCATCAGCGAGAACGACGTCGGCGGCTTCCTTCGCGGCTTCGGATCCTTTTCTGCCCATGGCAATGCCAACATCAGCGCGTTTCAGCGCCGGTGCGTCGTTGACGCCATCGCCCGTCATGGCAATCGTCAGTCCGTGAGCCTGCAGCGCATGGACTAGGCGCAACTTATGTTCCGGGTTCGTGCGGGCGAAGATATCCGTCTGCAGAGCCGCGACTGATAATGCGGCATCGTCCAATTTGTCGATCTGTGCACCGCTCAGAATGTTGTCGGTGTGGACCAGACCAATGTCCTTGCCGATTGCTGCAGCTGTCCCGGCGTGATCACCGGTTATCATTTTGACCGCAATACCTGCGTTCTGACAGGCGGCAATCGCATGTTTCGCTTCTTTGCGTGGCGGATCGATCAGGCCAACAAGCCCAAGGAAGACCAGATCCCCCGAAAAGTCCTGCGACGTTAGACATGTCTCACCTTCGTGTGCAGGACGGAAGGCGAACGCCAAAACCCGGCACCCTGCCGAGGCAAAGCGATCTTCGATCGCGGACCATGTTTCGTGGTCAATTGGCTGCGCGCTGCCATCGGCGTCGAGCTGTGTTTCGCAAAGAGACAGCAGTGTCTCGGGCGCGCCTTTGACAAAAACCTTACGTGCTCCGGCCTCACTCTGATCCAGCGTCGCCATAAAACGCCTTTGCGCATCGAAGGGTAGCACATCGCGGCGGTTCCAAGATGCCCGCGCCGCGCCCAAAGGGCCCAGGACCTTTGCGGCGAAGGACAGAAGCGCACCCTCCATCGGGTCACCGTTTGCATCCCAAACACCAGACCGTTGTTCAAGTGTTGCGTCGTTGCAGCAGAGCGCGACGGTTGCCAAATCCCGCAGGGTCGGCGGCAGAGTCTGTATCGGTTCCGAACCATCGTCGACAATAGCACCGGCGGGATCATAGCCGTCGCCCTGAATGTCAAAGAAATGACCTCCTACAGCAACATTGGTCACCAACATTTCGTTGCGGGTCAGGGTGCCGGTCTTGTCTGTACAGATGACCGAGACTGAGCCAATCGTTTCGATTGCCGGAAGGCGTCGCACAATAGCATTGTGGCGTGCCATAGACTGCACACCGATCGCCAGAGTGATGGTCAGGACCGCAGGAAGTCCCTCGGGAATTGCGGCAACCGAAAGACCAATAACTGCCATGAACAATTCAATGAAACTGTATTCAGCCACGAAATAACCGAAAGCCAGAAGGATCGCGGCCACGGCGAGTATGAAAAGTGTAAGCCAGCGCGCAAAGGTATCCATTTGGCGTACCAGAGGCGTTGAGAGTGACTCGACCTCAGAAATCATCCGGCTAATGCGCCCGATCTCGGTCCGTGTGCCGGTTGCTGTCACAACGCCGCGTCCCTGACCGGCCGTGATCAACGTGCCGCCAAACACCATGCCGCGCTGGTCGCCAAGCGTTGCGTCCGCGTCAGTTGCTATGTCTTTTTTGTCAACGGCAACGGACTCGCCTGTCAGAATAGCCTCTTGTGCCTTCATGCCATGCGCTTCGATCAGGCGAATATCGGCAGGGGGCTTGTCACCAGCTTCGAGCAGAACGATGTCGCCGGGAACAACTTCGGCACCATCGATAGCGATCCGTCGCCCATCACGTAAAACTGCAGCCTTTGGGGCGAGCATCTGATGGATCGCATCCATTGCCTTTTCAGCCCGACCCTCTTGCACGAACCCGATGCAGGCATTGGCCAGAACAACGGCAAGAATGACGACAGTGTCCACCAAATGCCCCAGCAAAAAGGTTATAGCTGCTGAGCCGACAAGCACGTAGATCAGAACGTTGTGGAAGTGTGCCAGGAACCGTAGGATCACATTTTGTCTGTTTGACGGCGGCGGCTCGTTGCGTCCGAATTCCTCAAGACGGAGTTTAGCTTGTTCTGATGTAAGCCCGGTGGACATTGTTTGCAGGTTCTTCAGCACATCAACACTTTCTTGCGTGTGCGGCAGGGCCCCAGATGTTCCAGGCAGAACTTTAAGGCGTTCTGGCATTTCAGACTCCTTTTAAGACACGTCTGCGCGATGTCGTTGCTGCAGTGAACTTGGGGTTGATGCGCCCTCGCAGCGATGGCCTAGTCGCACCGCCACGACAGACTCTCATAGTTGAGCGATTCCTTTGTACGTGGTCCTGCCTTGGCCGTATTTGATTTGGTTCAAATCAAAGATACGGGTTTAATGTGCGCACGTTTTTTCAGCTTCCATTGTGCAATTCGGATTGCGTGCGTTGTGTCGCAATGCGTTGACGTTCCGGCTCCAAAGGCATCCTTCGATTCCATCGCGTGAATGGAGGGGGCGCAGGCCGTACAATCCGATGCTCAGGGTTGTTCCATTTTGATCTTCGTCAAGGTTGAACACAGCGCACAGAGGTACAGTCATCAACACAGCAGGAGATCTCTCATGGAAGCGCTAGTTGAAATAGGCCGGGCATTTGTTCAGTCGATGCGTGATCGCAAAGGCTTAACAAGCGTTGACGCGATGTACGCTGAAAACGCTCAATCCGTAGAGGCGGTTGTGCCTCCGGTACGGCAGTTTCGGATTTCAAAGGGTCGCGATGCCATCAAAGCGAAGCGAGAAGACTGGCTGAAAACGCATGAAATACAGAATCTTACTGCAGACGGCCCCTATGTTCACCCTCCCAATCGCTTTGGGGTGCGTTTCCACGCCGAGGTCGTGCAGAAAGACACGGGACAAAGCATGACTCTTAGCGAGATTGCCATTTATTCCGTTGAGGAAGGCAAGATTGTGCTGGAAGAGTTCTTTATGCTGCCGAAATAGAGAAAGATGCATAGTAATGCGGTTTGCTGGACGCTTGCCGCTACTGCAAGAGGGGGCGCCGCCTCCGTGCGGCGGCAACAAATACGTCCAATGAAGATGGGCGGTTGCCTGGTCGCTCCGAGTCTGGTGGCCGCGAAGGTTTAGGATCGCAGCTTCATCGCATTTTGCCCAGATTGGAGAACCCAGATGACAGAAGTATCTCCTAACAAGCTGTCTGCTAAAGGCAAGATTCCTGCGGCAGACACTGGGCAGAATACCCCCCGACACCCCTATGAGAAACTTGACCGCGCTACGCGTGCGGCGCTTGCCCGTGCCACCGCCGGTGTATCGCCGCATTCGATTATGGCCACTTGGATGGATTGGGCCCTGCATCTGGGTCGTTCCCCCGGGCGCCAGCTTGAACTGACAGAGCGCGCCGCGCGCGATACCGCAAAACTCTGGATTTATGCCTGCGAGATGGCGATTGGAGCAAAAGCTGCTCCGCCGTTTCAGCCACGCAAGCAAGACCACCGCTTCAGTGCACCCGGCTGGCAGAAGGTGCCATTTTCGCTATGGCAGCAAGCTTTTCTGAGCGCACAGGATTGGTGGCAGGCAGCAACGGAAGAAATGCCGGGCATCGCGCCGCGCGACGCGGAACGAGCTCAGTTTCAGATCCGCCAGGCCCTTGATCTTATCTCCCCATCTAATTTCCCGTGGTCAAACCCGGAAATCATCAATCGTACCATCCAGACCGGTGGTCGCAATTTGATAGAGGGCAGTACTCATTTCCTTGAAGATGTTGCCCATACCATAACGCAACAACACGAACCTGCCCCTCAGGGTTATGAGGTTGGCAAAGACCTTGCCGCAACTCCCGGCAGGGTCGTTTTTCGCAATAAGCTGTTCGAACTGATTCAATACGCACCGCGCACCAAGAACGTGCAGGCCGAGCCAATCCTTTTTGTGCCTGCCTGGATCATGAAGTACTATGTGCTCGACCTTTCTCCGGAAAACTCCATGGTGCGTTATCTCGTCGAGCAAGGCTTTACCGTGTTTATGATGTCCTGGGTCAATCCGATGGCCGATCAAGCTGACCTTAGTCTGGAGGATTATCGTCTCAACGGAGTGATGGCCGCGATCGACGCCATAGAAAGCATCGTCCCGGGTCAAAAAATACATACCAATGGATATTGTCTCGGCGGCACACTATTGGCGATCGCAGCTGCGGTGATGCAACGTGATGGCGATGACCGGCTTGCCAGCGTCACACTTATGGCAGCGCAGGTTGATTTTGCCGAGGCCGGTGAATTATTGCTGTTTATCGACGACAGCCAAGTCGCTTTTGTTGAAGATCTGATGTGGTTGCAGGGCTGTTTGGACCGCCCTCAGATGTCTCGGACTTTTACAACAATCCGCGCCGAAGACCTGATCTATGCGCGGGCAGTAAGGCGCTATTTTTTGGTTGAAGACGATCTTCCAACAGACCTGACTGTCTGGAACAATGACACAACCCGGATGCCTGCGCGGATGCATTCCGAGTATCTGCGCGGACTGTTTTTGGAAAACCGGCTGAGCGCCGGACGGTTTGCTGTCGAAGGACGGGTTGTCGCGCTCAAAGATATACGTGTACCCATGTTTGTGGTCGGAACAGAGTCGGACCATATCGCTCCGTGGCGCTCAGTTTACAAGATACGATTGTTTACCGACGGCGACCTCACCTTCGTGTTGACCAATGGCGGTCACAATGGCGGTATCCTGAGCGAGCCGGGGCACAAGAACCGCCACTATCGTCAGGGCCACAGACCGTCGGACGCGCTGTATACCTCACCAGATGATTGGCTGGAAGCGACGGAAATAAGACAAGGGTCCTGGTGGCCCGCGATGGCGGATTGGATAAAAAACCGTTCGTCTGGTGAAGTTGCGCCCCCGCTGATGGGTGGGAAACGAAAGGGGGTCGACAAACTGCCCAAGGCGCCGGGCACTTACATTCATCAGACCTGAATGCTAGGTCCCTGCTTTGCACGTTCACTCACGTTTGGATAAGCACGCAATATTGCCAGCGCGTTATCGAAATAGTGATCACTCGCCTTGGCCAGCGACACGTGAAGGGTCAGATAGTACCGCGCCTGTCGAAGACAGGTTGCATCAAACGGGTTTAATCGGTTCTAGCTTTTGGATTTGCCCGCGCCCTTGAAGGCAGCTTCCACGCTTTCGCCGATGGCGTCT
Source organism: Ruegeria sp. I1 (assembly GCF_056532675.1). Classification (NCBI taxonomy): domain Bacteria; kingdom Pseudomonadati; phylum Pseudomonadota; class Alphaproteobacteria; order Rhodobacterales; family Roseobacteraceae; genus Ruegeria; species Ruegeria sp. I1. The sequence continues at coordinate 97,840 of NZ_JBQFNM010000007.1, forward strand.
GCTTCTGTTTCGCTCACGTATTTTGCACAACGTGACACCATTTCGAACCACTCACGTGCATCTTCCACCATTCGTTCCATGGAATGCCGTTGCCATTCGGTGACCGCCCGCATCGTTTTGGCCGGATCTGGGTTTTCGCCACTCGTGGTTTCCCGGGCTGTTTGCAGCGCAGTACGTGCAGCGTCGTGGCGGCGTTTGAACCAAAGACGGGAATATTCCTCCGCCTCGCTCAGCAGATGGTCCTGCGCTTTCCAAAACTGTTCGATCTGTGGCGCGACCGCGGGGTTCATAGACATCATGCCCCGCATGGACTTCAGCACGTCGGTCAGGGCTTTCTGTGTCTCGGGTTTGACTGATTTTGTGGGCATTTGAACACTCCCTAGAAAGAAGACGGTGAACCAATTTTACCATGCCCTCAGGCGCATTCACATTAACCGAGATCAAATTCGCGCGGTATTTGCCCACTGTCGTTCCCAATATACCTGAAGACGGCGTACGCGAATGGTTCACATCAGCTCATCTGAGCGACCGACCTTCGGAACATAAACAGGCTTGTCATTAACAGTGCCAAACCCAAAACAGTCATCCAAACGAATTCCGGCCAGACCGTTTCAACGCCAGCACCTTTGAAAACGATTGCTTGGCTGGCTGACATATAGTGGCGCGACGGCAGAAACAACGTTCCGGCTTGCAGCCAAGCTGGTTGCCCTTCGACAGGTGTTTCCCCTCCGGATAGCATAAGCATTGGCAGGACAATCAGCATGACCAGAAGCGCAAACTGCGCCATCGAGCGCGCGATCGTAGCCAGAAAGACCCCAAGTGCGGTAGCGGTAAACAGAAACAGGGCTGTTCCAATCAGGAACAAGGATTTTGACCCGACAATGGTGATATCCAGCGAGCCCTGCATGACAAATGTCAGCGACAACCCTGCTGCGACCAGCACAACCGCCGCATTGGACCAGATTTTCGCCATCGCGATGTCAAGCGGGGTTAGGGGCATGGCCAGCAGATGCTCAATTGTTCCGTGCTCTCTCTCCCGGATCATGGCGGCACCCGTCAGGATGGTCGTGAGCCACATGATCTGACCGATCAGCGCAACGATGCCTGCAAAACGCACTGTATCTCTGTTTTGGTTGAAGGCGCTTCTCAGAATGACATTGATTAAGGGGGGATCGACGAGATCGACCCCGATTGCAAAGCGATGGATCTCGGCGCTCAGAATATTGGTGATGTAGTTGGCGCCGATACCTGCCTGCTCCATGGCCGTGGCGTCTATCAGAACCTGAATCTCTGGCGTGCGCCTGGCACGCAGGTCTTTTTCGAACCCCGGCGGAATGGCGACAATAAAGATAAACCGCCCGGCATCCATATGCGTTGGGCCAGTCCCCGGTTCAATTTGCACGACCGGTTGAAACTCCGGCGGGAAAAACGCCGTGGCAAGGGTGCGCGACAAGGGAGAGTTATCCTCATCTGCAAATGCGATCGAGGCGTTGTTCACCGAGCTTGCAACGCCTGTTGCCTCCATGATCGGAGCCAGCGTGAACGACCAGACCAGCAAGGCCATCATCACCCAATCGCGGCGCAGGCTCATCATTTCCTTCAGCCCCAGCCAGAATATGCAATAGAGGCGTTGCATTCACTTCTCCTGCGCGCGGAGGCAAAGGGCGGCGATTAGTGTGAGCACCGGCCCGAAACAGGCAAGCGCCAAAATGTCCGGTGCAAGAGCTTCCCAACCCAAGCCCTTGGTGAACGCACCGACGTTCAAGTGAAGAAAGTAAGAAGACGGCCAGAGCGAGCCGATGAACTGCGCGCCCCCTTCCAAAGTCGAAACGGGTTGCAACAAGCCCGAGAACTGGATGGTCGGCACAACCGAAGCGATGGCCGTCGCAAATGTCGCCGCCACCTGGCTGGATGTCATTGTAGCAATCAGCAATCCGTAGGACGTCGTAGCCCAGACATATAAAAACGCACCAACAGCCAGCGCAATTGGGTCGCCTTTGAGCGGAACACCGAAGACGAAAATGGTCATCGCTGCCAGCAACAGGAAGTTAGCGAACGCAATTACAATGTAGGGGATTTGCTTACCGATCAGGAATTCGAGCCGAGTCGTCGGCGTTACGTAGAAGTTCACCACAGATCCCAGTTCACGCTCACGCGCGACGCTGACCGCCGTCAAGACGGCTGGCAACATGATAAGCAGAATCGCCGGCATGGCCGGGGCCATTGCTGCAATGCTCTCAAAACTCTGATTGTAGCGAAATCGTGGTTCTATCCGGGCAATCTCGAAGTCACGTTGCCCGGTGTTACGGGCGTATTCATCCAGAAAGGTCTGATGCAGCCCCGCGACATATCCTTCAACCGTCTCGCCTTTGAACGGAATGGCACCATCGACTGTCGCGAGGACCTGTGTCGGCTCTCCTGTGCGCAGCTTACGGCCAAAGTCCGGCGGCAACTCTATGACCAGCGAAACGTCTCCGGCTTTTAGCCGATTGCGCCCTTCCACAGCGCCGTTCAACGGGGGCGTGGGTTTGAAGTAGGATGACCCCGCTAACTCAGTCGCATAAGCCCGGCTTTCAGGACCCTGAGAAAGGTCCAGAACTGCAAAATCCAGCTCTTCAATGTCTAGCGTAATGCCAAAGCAGAAAACTAACATCAAAATGGCAGACCCAAGAAACGCAAAGGCAAGGCGAACAGGATCGCGCGCCACTTCGACGGCCTCGCGTCTTGTATAAACCAGTGCACGCCCGACACTCCCGCCCACATGTTCGGAACTGGTCGCTACATCAACTTTCGGCGCTGCAACTGGCGCTGGTTTTTCCGCCGCCTCTAGAATTGAGATGAAGGCCTCCTCAAGGCTGTCTGCACCTTCGGCGGCGATCAGTTCGGCTGGTGCGCCTTCGGCCAAGACCTCGCCTGCGTGCATGAACGAAACCCGGTCACATCGTTCTGCCTCTGCCATGAAGTGGGTGGAGACAAAGATCGTTACAGCGTCTTTTCGCGACAATTCAACGAGCAATGCCCAAAACGTATCTCGTGCCTCGGGGTCCACCCCGGAGGTTGGCTCATCCAAAATCAGCACACGCGGGCGATGGATGATTGCAACAGCCAGAGATAGGCGCTGTTTGATCCCAAGGGGCAAAGAGGTCGCCAAGGTATCACGATGTGCGGCCAGTCCGAAGCGTTCCGTCAACTCCGAAATGCGCGCATCACGGTCCGGGATTGCAAAAATGCGACCATGCAACTGCAGATTCTGGTGTACCGACAATTCGCCGTACAGCGAGAAAGCCTGGCTCATATACCCAATCTCGCGGCGCACCTTTCGATCCCGGGCGTCAACGGGTTTGCCGAACAGCGATGCCTCACCTGAGCTGGCCGGCAGCAACCCGGTCAGCATCTTCATCGTCGTGGATTTGCCGCAGCCGTTTGATCCCAGAAATCCAAAAATCTCTCCGCGATTGATTGAAAAGTCGACGTTGTTCACGGCGGTGAAATCGCCAAAGCGCCGTGTCAGCCCGCGAGCAGTGATCACCGGATCCGTTTCGATCTGTCGAACGGTTGTCTGGTCTGGCTCTGAACCAGACGCCCCATCGGCCCGCAGGCGTCGGTATGCGGTTTCGAAATCCTTATCGTTGCGCTTCAATTCGGCGGGTTTGCCCTGAAAGATGACGCGACCTGCGTCCATGGCAATGATCCGGTCAAAGCCTTCGGCCTCCTCCATATAGGCCGTTGAAACCAGGACAGAGAGCTTAGGGTTTTCCGCTCGGATCGCGCTAATCAATGCCCAGAACTGTTGGCGTGACAACGGATCGACCCCGGTTGTTGGTTCGTCCAGAACCAGGAGCTTGGGGTCATGAATCAATGCACAGCATAGGCCCAGCTTCTGTTTCATCCCGCCAGAGAGTTTGCCCATCAAGCGATCCTCAAAAGGCGCAAGCCCCGTCGCCGATAGCAACGCGGCGATCCGTACATCACGTTCATTGTGCCCCTGGCCGAACAGGCCCGAGAAGAATTCCAAGTTTTCGCGTACCGACAGTTCTGAATAGAGGTTCCGACCCAAACCTTGCGGCATGAATGCGATCGCGGGACATATACGTCGACGATGAGCAGGTTCATCTATTGCACCGCCTAGAACGTTGATTGACCCGGATTGCAGTTTCTTTGCACCAGTGATCAACCCAAGCAATGTGGACTTACCTACCCCGTCCGGTCCAATGAAGCCGACAAGCTGTCCGGTCGGTAGTTCCAAGGATACAGAATTCAGCGCGATGTGTTTGCGATACCTGTGCGTCACACCGGCGATGCGGAACTCTGACGCGGCGACTGTAGCATTCATTCGAACAGCTCTTGCGGGATGCGCTGTTCAAGCACCTCGGGCCAAGCGCTGGCAGGGTCGATCCGGACAACGGCAATCCCACGCAGGCCCGTTTTTACATGTTCGATCCGGCTTTCAACCAGGTCCTGAGGGATACGGACGCGGACGCGAAAGACCAATTGCTCGCGTTCATCAAGGGTTTCGACCTGTTTGGGCGTGAACTGTGCCTCAGGAGAGACGAAGCTGACATATGCGGGCGTGGCGTATTCGGGTAAAGCGTCAAGCACGATGCGAGCATCGGCGCCGATAGGCAACAGTCCGGCTTCGCGCGCTGGAAGAAATATTTCCATATACACATTCTCGAGACTGAGAAGGGTCAGGATCGGCTCGCCCGAACCGACGACTTCGCCGGGTTCTGCTAATCGATAAAGTACACGCCCCGGCATTGGTGCCAGCAAGGAACTGTCTTCAATCTGCGCCTCAATCCGGCGAACTTCGGCCTCGGCAGCGGCGATCCGGCTTTCTGCGGTTGCAACGCGTGCCTTGGCGGCACCCAAAACTGCGGTGGCAACTTGATGGATGGTTTCGCGTTCTTCAAAAACGGTTTCAGAGATGTTTTGCCCCGTTAGGAGTGCTTTTGCGCGTTCGAGTTCTTGGGCGGCACGGCGATGCTCACTTTGCCGTTGCAAAACCAGCGCCTCTGCTTCTGCCCGCGTTTGAAGCGCAAGGGCCACCTCTGCCTTGGCCCGATCCAGCGCAGCGGATAGCTCATCTATATCCATCTCTGCCAGGACATCACCGATGGCAACCATAGCGCCTTCAGCCACGAGGACATTCTCGACACGACCAGCAATAGTGGGTGCAATCTCTACCTGCTCTGCTTCAATCCGCCCATTTCCTTGAACGAATCCAACCGGCAATTGGTCACCGCTATTTGAGACAATGGAATACAGCAGCGCACCTGCGATCACGAGCGCAGCCAGTGCCAGATAAACGAATGAGTACTTCTTCATGATTCGGCGCGATGTTATTGGGTTCGACGGTGAGTCTATTGGGCGACCGGGCCGAGGGCCTTGCGTTGGATCAAGCCACGCTCTCATTGCCGCGTGCTACAATAACCTTAGTCCGAGAGGCGGTTTCACGTCAGCGCTTATGTGGATTTGTATTAGCCTGGTTTCTAAGTAATTCTAAACATGGGGACTCTCGAATGTGATCGAACGGTCCATTACAAGGAACAGTATCATGACACTTGCAATGGTTTTAAGGGGTCATAGTTGCTCACTTCATCCTGAAGACATTGATATCCCGCCTTCAGGCAAACATGAAATTTTGATCAAGATTGAAGCCTGTGGTGTCTGTCGGACTGATCTGCACGTGGTGGATGGGGACCTGAAACCCCCTAAACTTCCGTTGGTTCCAGGGCATGAAGTTGTCGGACGTATCCTGGAAAAAGGTGGTTCTGTTACCGGTTTAGAGACCGGACAGCGAGTCGGCGTACCTTGGCTTGGATCCACGTGTGGACAGTGTCGGTACTGCCAAAATGAACAGGAAACGCTGCCTCTGGCACTGATGCCTGCACAGAGTACTCACAGCAGCCGTTGGAGCAGACAAGAGAGTTTTGAGCAGCACTAACGAAAGTAGTCTGACTCGCCACTTTTTGCGCCTTTTTTTAGCGAGGTGGCGATGAGTCCAATCGCAGGAGGGCGATGCCTTAACTCGTCTGATTGCCGGGAATGTCAGTTCTGAACAAAAAAGTGACCATCTTCTGGCTGCGGATCTTGTCGAGGCCAACTAAACTTACAGTCAAAGCTCTCGGTGTGCTATTCAACTCATCCTATACCCAACATTTCTGAGGGTGACGATCCGCTGACCCTCCAGTCCAATTTTGCGCCGTAGGCGGCCAACGTAAACGTCGACGACGTTGGTTAATGGATCTTCGTTCATGCCCCATACGGAATTGAGGATACGCTCTCGGGACAGAACCCGACCCGTATTGGTCAAAAAAAGCAGAAGAAGATCGCGTTCTTTTTTAGATAACTGAACCTCCTCACCAGCCACGGTCACGTGGAGGGAGCGTCTGTCAAAGCTCAGGGTTCCGCATTTGATGACGGTGCCTCCGAGATCGCTGGCATAGCTATTGGCGCGCCGGTGCAGCGCCTCAACGCGAGCGATGAGCTCGTCAAAATCAAAGGGTTTCGGAAGATAGTCGTCAGCGCCGATTTTCAATCCTTCGACCCGTTCTTCGGGGCTGTCCAATGCGGTCAGCATAAGGATGGGGATTTTGGATTTACGGGCGCGCAACTTGCGGCAGACATCCTGCCCTTGAATTCCCGGCAGCATCAGATCCAAAAGGATGACATCGTATTCGCCTGTGGTCGCGTGCTCAAGCGCATCTTCGCCACTTGAGGCGTGATCGACGGTCCATCCTTCTGCGGACAAACCGCGACGGATGAAGTCGGCAACGCGAATCTCGTCTTCAACAAGTAGTATATTCATGCCATGCCTCAACTCACTAGCCGTATCAATCCATCACAATGCCGAAGGGATTATGGCTTCCTCAGCTCTGAAGACAGAAATTCAGAAAAACAAAAGAACATCAGCCCGTCTCTCGCCACGTATCGGCTTGTACTACTTTCATCCTGGGGCCTTTGGGAAGTGTTAAGACGATTTTTAAGCCACCCTCGGGACGGTCCTGAAGATCAACGGTTCCGCCATGGGCCTCGACAATTGATTTGACGACGGGAAGACCAAGACCGCTGCCCTCGATCCCTTGGCCCGAGGCGTTCGACCCCCGATAGAAGCGGTTGAATGCCTGGGACTTTTCTGCGGCGCTTAAACCGGGCCCGTTGTCTTCGATCGTAATTGTGCAAGAAGCGAGGCCTTCATCCAGCTTGGCTTCTATCGTTGGTCCGCCATAGCGCCGTGCGTTCTGCAGCAATGCGAGAAGCGATTGGCGCAGGCGGACTTCGTCAACGGATGCGAGAACTTTGTCGTTGGGTGTTTCGACTTGGACCGGCTCAGGGAACATGGCGACTGCATCGTGCAATATCTTTCGCAGGTCGATCTTCCGGCGATCAAGGCGCAGCTGACCCGCCTCGAACCGGGCCACGGTCAGCATATCGTCTACGATCTGATTGGTGTGCTTGGCAGAATCCCGGATACGGGCGAGGGAATCTGAGACTTCTTCGGACAGCTCATCAGATGTCCTTAATGTGACATCGGCCTCTCCAAGTATGATAGCCAGCGGCGTGCGCAATTCGTGGCTGATATCGGCCATCAACTGTTTGCGGTTCTCTTCCCCAGTTTCAAGTTTGTCGATGAGCTGTTGAAGCTCGGATGTTCTTGCCGCAACGGTTTGTTCAAGTTGTTTTTTTTGTTCCGCGCGGCTGGCTTCACGTGCGGCCAAACCTTCGGCCATGCTATTCAGAACAGTACCGAGTTCCCTGAACTCGCGACTCCCACCAAGCCTCACAGGCTTAGAGTAATCGGCCCTACGCAGGTGGCCAATGCCTTCGGCAAGCCGGATCAAAGGCTTTCTGATTTGGCGATTGAAAGACACGAGGGCCACCAGAAGCACTCCGATTGCGGTCGCTACAATCATGTAGACCAATCGTTTGTTCCATTCCCGGAAGGCTGCGGCCTCAGCCAGAACGTCTTCGACTTCCTCGACTTCTTCGTCGAGCGCGGATTTGATTTTTCGATCAAGTTCGTCATCGATATCCCCATCCAGAAGGGCTGCCAGGCGTTCGATGCGGACAAAAGTTTCAATCGGGCTACCTTCTGCCGTAAGACTGGCGATGGCTGCGTTCACGGATTCAATATCATCTTCAATCTGATCGAGCAGATCCAGTTCTTCGATTTCCTCGTCACCAACCATCTGGATTTCGCGCGCGATGACATTTCGAATGTCTTCGAGAGTTTGTGCGATTTTGACTTGCAGCTCTGCTTCCCGAGCGCCGTCATCCCGATCGCCGATCAGGAGCGCGTCGCCATGTTGTTTGAACAGGCGATAAAGGTCTGCCTCGAGCCGGAGATGGAGTCCATAAGACTCTTGGGCCAGCAATATCCGAGCATCCCACCAGCGGGTTTTTTCCAGACTGTAGAGGGTCAGCCCCGCAAGCCCGCCCAGAAACCCGACAAGAACAGCAGCGTACATTCCAAACAGGGTGGAGGAGCGCATATCAAATGACCCTTGAGTTCTCATGCATATTAGAAGGGGCGGAGGCATCGGCCAATATGATCGTTGCCGAGGAAAGCCTTTGAAAAGTTGCGAGCAGCTCATCCTTGTGATGTCGGCAGGCAGCCCATCTGATCGAGGCGATCACAACAACTTCCGCCTTACCCAGAATAGCGCGCGCAAGATCCAGCCGCAAAGTCTGATCAGAGGTCAACCCGTGGCCGTTTTCCGAAATCCGCTGATCGAGACCTTCGGGGGTCATAAGCAAGTCGGAAAGGCCAAGCTCCTGTATCACTTTCGCGATCCTGCTGTTGCTGGGCCGCTTTTGGCACATCAGGGTTGCGGATCGGCGCAGACTGCCCTGAAGCCCGATATGGGCGTCTCCAACAAACGCGATCTTCGGTAGAATTTGCTGCTCACCATATCGCACTTCGATGCCCTCACAAGTGTCAAATCCAGCGATACATCGCGCGAGCGTGTTGGCACTTGGCCCCGTCAACTCTGAGATATTGTTCGATCTGGCAACAAATGTGACGGGCGTTTCGTCAATCTTCCCACTAACCTCAATGACCTTGGCATTGGTCTGTTTTGCAAAACCTCGCTTGACCGTCGGTTCCGAAAGAAGCCGTTGCGCTTTCTCGCGCGCGACGCGCCAAGCGCAGTAATAATCCCATGCGCTGGCGAGGTTCTGCAACGGCAGAGCGATCAGCGCCATCACCGCAAGACCGGCCGCAACGATCGCAGGGGCATTGTCTGTTTGGCTGGCTTGCCAAAGCATGCAGAGACTCGCGAAAGCCACACCCGATTGCAGAATCGCCTGAAGGCTGACCACTCGACCGCGGCGCGCCAGCGCGTCATTGCGCAGTGACGCACCTTGCTTGTCTAGCTTTTGCAATTCGCGGTCAGTCCGACCCATCAGATCGAGTTCGGGGGCAATCGCAATCCGTTCGATCATGGAGATCGCGATGTTGGCCCGGCGCCGGCGCAGCCTTCGGTGTCTATGCTCAAGATGCCAGGCCATCGCCGCTGCCAGCAGAAGTGAGAAAACAAGCGCTGCCAGACCACTGACCGCAATCGCCGGATCAAGACTATAAAGAATGAATGCAGCGCCCGGGATCACAACTGCTGCAGAGCAGACGCAAGGTAAACCGCGCCCAAACCACAGCCGGGCTGCTGACAAATCACCAACAAACCTGAGAGATAGCGCACCAACCCGGCGTTTCTCATGGCGCGACTTGGGAAGTTGCGCGATTTGCTGATACAACGCACGCCGCAAGCAGATCGCATAGCTTTGGCCGAGCGCTTCCGCGCGATATCGAGAAAGAAACAAACACGCGGCGCCGATCACGCCAGAGACGGCCAATTGCAATATGGTCTCGATGGCAAGCACATGTCCCGCGTGAATCGCCCCAAACGCGTCCCGCGTTGCGAAAGCAGCATAGGCCAGCGCGATCGCCTGAAAGACGCTGCTTGATACCACGAGGACCGCATCAATGATGCGGTCCCGAGTGGCCAGTCTGGGGAGGGGGGTCATGCGGCCACGTTCTCTGGTTCATGCCGCATCAGGGGTGCAACATGCTTGGCGATCATTGCAGGCGACCACAGGTCTTCACGCGAAAGGATCGGGCACCCGGTAGCTTCAAGCGCTTCGGCCGATGCGAGGGGTGAGCAACTTACTTTCCCGGAAATCGCAAATGGACTTAAGCCAACCCGTTTCAGCACGGTGACGCCACCTAATGCGCTAAGCGCGTCTGGCGCTGCAAACAGTATGCCGTCCAAACGGTCCCGGATGCGCGATGATCGCAGAATTGCGCGCGTTTCCTGCTGGAAAACACCGTCCGCGATTTCAACGACCACCACCTCAGACCCTCGCGATGCAGCTGTGGCAACCAGAGTGTCGAAACCAATTTCGATCTTGTCCAGAGGCATCCGATAGGTTGTCGCCATTCCGACATCCGTAAAATCAAGTGCGGGCGCGCCTGCGTCCTCAAAACTGTTGAAATCACCAAATGCCCCGGTACCTGTGGCTTTGACACCCGACGCTGAGTAACCCGAGCGCATCAAGCCATGGCCCAGGCTTGATGCAGCGGTTGTCTTGCCGGAATTCATCGATGCCCCAAAAACGCCGATAACAGTTACTTGGTCATTCGCTGGCAATTGGGGCAGAGCGTAGTCCGCGATATTGATCACCCGGTTTTGGGCGTTGGTAAGAAGGCCTAGGGGTTTCAAACGCGTGGGGTCCTCCATGCGGGTATGTGCGGCATCCACCCGACCAACAACACCGCCACCTGCGACCAGATCTATGTGATCATCGTCGACAACAGCACTCGCAAGGAACTGGTCCGGCGCATATCGATCGCCCAGGCATAGAACTACAAAGTCACCCGGATAGCTGGTTGAGACCCGCCGCTCGGCCAACTGTATTTTCTTATGGTGCCCGATCTCGACGATCTCGCAAAGGATCAGATCACCTGGTTTAGCACTGTTCATCTGTGTGCTGAAGCCGTGGACATCCGACCGATCAACGCGGCGAGTCGTGAATGCCCATTTTGCGATTTCGCAGGCATTGAGGGGGATTGGGGGAAACTGTTTCATGCTTTGCTCCGTGGCTGACGTGTCCATGGTTTCACTTTGTCAGCACCGTGTGAGAAAGGTTGCAAAGGCGTATGAAGGGACCTTATGCGATTGAATGAACAGCAGATGAAAGCATTGTTCGGGCGGCAGTTTTGTGCGCAAACTTAGCTTAGTGGTAGCTTCACCCAGGATTGAACCCGTATTGAGAGAGATGGGTGGGGTGAATTTAACGTTTGGCAATGGCTCGTCGATGATCAATCGTCATCGCCTCCATCATCCCCATCGTTGTCATCGCCGTTATCATCTCCTTCGTCGTCATCACGGTCGTCGTCTCGCTCTCCTCCGCGTCCGTTTCGATCATCATTCTTGTCGTCCGAGCTTTGCCGCAGTTCTCTGATTGAAATCCGGTTGTCACCATCTCGGTCGATATCCTCAATCAACCTGCGTGCGCCTGCTTCCCCGAATGCAGCGACGAGTTCATTGAAACTGAGAACGCCATCGGAATTTGTATCGACAGAGCGAAAACTTGCTGTCTGTGCAGAGGCCTTCGCCGATAAACCAATGCCGATTATCAGGATAAGGGCAAAAACGAACGAGCAGTATATATGGTTGAATGTCCTTTTTCTGCACGTCGCCGCCTCGCGTCGATCTAACAACAAAGATATCCTTTTAACCGACGAGTGTTCCTTGAGAGCCAAGTTTTTCTATCTCAGTAGAACAAGTTAGCGTGCTCGGATGAAACGCTGATATTCTTCTGATGAACGTCAGATGAATTTTGGCGACGCTATGTAGTGCCTTGCAGGCATTCGGCGTGGAGTCCACGCCATCGCGTAATTTGTCAGGAAGCCTAACGACTTTCTTCAATAGACCAACAGCTTGCTTGCTCTCACCCTTAGGGGGCCTACCAAGTTGTTTCAACGTTGAGCCACAGTCGGCGTCTGAATACTCGCAAGGCCGGTTGATGAACCATTTGCGCTGAAGCTTCTATTTTCCGTCAACGTAAAAATCAATTCTTACAAATGTTTAAGCTTTCTGAAAGGTTGGTTAAAACTCTGGATACTCTACGGACCACTTAGTCGTTTGGTAACGAGGCGAAGGTCTGATGCTGAGTTCTGTTCTACCTGTTTTGGCTGGCGTTCTTTTCGAACTCGGACATTTGTGGCCCGCATTCCTTATGGGTCCGGAAAGTGTATTGGCTCTTTCAACCAACACTGCCCAATACATGGCCCCAGCCTGCGTTATCGCGTTGAGTTTTTTGCACAGAGGCCAGAACAGCTCCCGAGACCCAAGTGCAACAATTTTGAAAGTCACATCAGAACCCAAGTGTCTTCCCCATCAAAGAAAAAGAGATCTCCCTTGTTTGGATGAAAGATTGGTTGATCAGGTGTTTCTTCACGCCCAAGCAGTTCGAAACAACAGTCACCCAGTTCGACGTTCTACTTCCACGATCACAACGAGAATTGGATTGTAAATGTCGAGACCCAAAGATGAGGCCACCTCAGTGCTGGCCAGATTTAACGAGAGATTTGGCCTGGTTCAAAGGCACGTAATCACCATTCCACCCGCAAACAACGGAGCCAGCCCAGACAATAAGGCGTCTGGTGTGGTTCAGACCAACAATTCCAAGGCCAAAAAGGAGCCAAACATGTCGTTGGACATTTCCAAACTAAGTGAAATCAAAGGTCTTCTGGGTGCGTGCCTCGTCGACAGTGATACTGGCCTTACTCTGGGTACAGAGGGCGGTTCCAAGTTTGATCTTGAGACCGCAGGGGCAGCAAATGTTGAAGTCGTCCGTGCCAAACTTCAGGCAATTGAAGCTTTGAAGCTTAACGACACTATCGAAGACATTCTGATCACGCTTGGCAAACAGTTTCATCTGGTTCGTCCACTGGACAAAAACCCAAACATTTTTGTGTACGTCGCGCTAGACAAGAAGACCGCCAATCTGGGTCTCGCACGACTACAAGTAAAAGCCGTCGAAGAAACGCTCAGCCTCTAGTCTGTAACGAAATGCCAAATGGACTTAGCCATCCCGTTATGGCTGAGTTCAGTTAACCCCGCATTGGTAATTGCGATAAACGGGTTCAACGATAAAGTCGGAGGTCTTAAAATGAAAATACTCGTCGCAGAAGACGACAAAAAGACCGCCGATTTTGTCAACTCCGGGCTGAGAGCGAACGGCTTCAGTGTGGAGTGGTATGATGATGGCCGAGATGCTCTTTCGTATTGTTTGTACAACGAATGTGACGCCATAGTCTTAGACCGTATGTTGCCTGGAATGGATGGTCTATCTGTTCTCAAGGCCCTGAGGGCAGCGAAGAAACAGACTCCAGTTTTGTTCCTCACATCGATAGGCGACGTTCAGGACAGAGTTGAGGGTTTGACCGAAGGGGCGGATGATTACCTGGTTAAGCCTTTTCATTTTTCAGAACTTCTGGCGCGCCTAAACAGCATTATCAGACGACAGCCGACCAGCATTGCCTCAACTGAGCTTCACGTCCACGATCTAACGATGAATCTGCTTAGCAGAGTGGTTAAAAGGCAAGACGTTACAATAGAGTTGTTACCTCGTGAATTTGCGCTGTTGGAAGTTTTGATGCGGAATGCCGGTCGGATCGTGACACGCAACATGCTTTTGGAGCAAGTCTGGGACTACAACTTTGATCCAAATTCGACCGTGATCGAGACGTATATAAGTCGCTTGAGGTCGAAGATCGACAAACCCTTCGAGACGCCACTTTTGCACACGTCTCGAAACGTTGGATACAGCCTTCATGGGCCGCTTTAGCATTCTCTCAGGTGCCCCGTTCCGATCAGCTTGTTTCGCGGCATTGATAGTCTGGATCATAACTGCTGTGTTTGGCTATGCTGCCTACTTAGCGCTTGCAGACAGGCTTCGCAGTGATCTCCAGCAACAAATCCTCGACGAAGAGCTCCTGCTTCATGAGATCTTACAGGACGGCGGCTCGGACGCAGTTCAGCGAGCAATTGAACATTTGAATAGTCCCAATCGAACTGGGCTTCACGTCGTCGCGCTGTTTAACCAGAACGGTTCAGCACTTGCTGGATCAATTGCGAAAACACCCGAAACGATAGGTTGGCACGAAGTCGATCCAGATTTTTTGAAAATCGGTGGGACCGCCCCTGTCTATCTTCTCCATGTATCAGAGTATCTTGGGTATCGCACAGTGGTCGCCCGTAGCCTGACAACACTTAATCAGGCTTTGAAAACCCTTTGGGGAGGGTTGTTGCTGCTGACGCTTTCGATAACTGCCGCTGTCCTGGGTCTTGGCTACTACTTCAGTGCTCAAAACATCCGAAAACTCCAATGGATTGAGCGAAACCTCGACCAAGTCTTTCAAGAAGATGTCAATTTTCGTCTTCCCGTGTCAGATACAAGCGACCTATGCGATCGAATTTACCATATGATCAACCGACGTCTCGATTGGATTTCGAGCTCACCCAACTGTTCTCAAACCGCTGCAGTCACAATTGCCCGCGATTTGAGGGGCCCACTAACGAACGGGTTCATGGCGCTACAAAAGGTGTATAGCGAAGTTGAATATGGTGGCGACCCGCGTCCAGGCCTTGGTGATTTAGAGAAAAACCTTAGGCGCATCAGAACTGTCTTCGACACAGTACTCAAAGTATCTCAGATCGAGGCAGGCGGCCATGAAGTAAGCTTCCAAACCGTCAATTTAAGTGCGCTCGTTGAGAGTGTGGCAGAGGCGTTTCATCCGGTTGCGGCAGAAGCAGGTAAACACATCACCGCAGACTACAACGCCGACACGATTTTGATACGAGGCGATGAAAACATGCTTAAACGGCTGCTCGTCAATCTTGTGAATAACTCACTCCGGTTTTGCCCTTCTGGGTGTTGGATCAGGATTTCCCTTACGGCCACGACTGAAGCGATACAGCTGGTTGTTGAAGACAATGGACCGGGGGTTCCAGACCCACAAATCAACAAGATTTTTGACGCGTTTTTCCGAGCTGACCACCCAAAAAACGACGCCGGAAATGGACTTGGCCTATCGCTTGTTAAGGCCATCGCGATGCAGCACGGCGCACTTATCACCGCAGAAAACAACAAACCGGGCCTGCGGGTATGCGTGAGCTTCGGGAAGCCTCCGATTGCGGCCTGAACACAAGCGGAAGATTTGTGCAGCTCAGAATTCTAACCATCACCAGGACCACTCAGGCCTGAAAGCTCAACCTCTTTGATCGGAAACACAATGATAAATAATGCAATATTCCTAATGGCGCTCTTGCCTGCGAGTGCCGCGACGGCGAACGAGACAGTATTCCAATGCACGTCAGAAACAAACGGAGAAGTAGTTCAGGTTTTTCAGGATACTGACCTCTCAGAAGCGCGACTAATAGTGCAGGATACAGAAGGCATAGCCTCGGTCGCACACGGTCTGGACGGCGTGACATTCATTCACGTCAAGCCTGACGAAGTCTGGACGTTGGTGCTCCACTTCCCAACCATGACCTATGAGTTGTCCACTCATGGTGCCACACCAATCGAAGATCATGGACACTGCACAAAGAGTGAATGATCAACGCAAATCACTCGGTGTTCGCAGGGAAGATCGCAAAACCCTTTCAAAAACGTAAGGATGGTGAAAACCCGCTGGAAAGACCACGTTGCAAAAGATGCCGTCAGGTTCGGAACTGAATGCGAATACCCGACTGAGGAAGCACTCGTACCCCTCCTTGAGGGTGTTACCGGTACCGTGAAGACACGGACCACTCACTCGTAAGCACGCTTCTCTCAGTCAAAGCACCGCGCCCTTCCTCCCCCTCGGAAGGGCGCGGTGTAAGTTCGCCTAAACTTGGCTTTCTGTTGCTTCCTGAAGCCGGCCGTGAACTGACTGTCAAAAGTGGCTCGCTGTGCGCAATCGAGTGCAGCTTGTATGGACGCCAACGCATCGACTTTACTGAACTTCGTTGGGTCTGCATCGCTAGTGTTGCAACACATTCGGCCAAATTCCCCATTTTTCGACTGAAAATGCAGCTAAAACCCTCAGATCACATGCTTGATCCGCCAGAACAGGTTCGTCGCTAGCCGAACCAAATGGTGACGACACAAAAACCGGACTGAAGAAAAATGAAACGCTCAAACATTGTATCTGGAGCAGCTTTTACTACCGCGTTGTATGCAGCGGTGGTCATACTTTTTTCGGTTGCAGCATTGGCATTTTTAACCTTTGAAAAAATTCGTGGCGATTTGCAGCGTGAAATGGACTCGTTGTTAATCGATGAAATGCGTTTCATTCAGGAAATTCTGGACGACAACGACAACGATTCCGACGTTGTACAAGCGATTGATGACGCGACACTCTGGTTGCCGTTTGACACGAGTTTGATTGGCCTGTTCAACAAACAGGGGAAGCGTCTGGCAGGAAACATCGACGAATACCCATCCTTTCGCGGCTGGGGAGAAATTGAGGATGATGGCATTAACTTGGGGGGTGAAAAACGTAGCCATCGGGTAAATGTGCAATCCTACCGTGGCTTTGTAATCGTGGTTGGTCGCGATCTTGCGTTTGTAAAAAGCACACTTCGATCGTTGGCTTGGTCGTTGATAGTAATCGGGCTTGTGGCAACGCTGTGTACTCTGTTGGTGGGCTACATCACCAGCATAAGAACTTATCGCAAGCTCGATCAAATGGCGAAGACGCTCAACAAAGTCTCAAGAGGGGAAGTCAAAGCGAGACTCCCTGTCGGCAAGAATAACGATCAGATAGATCGAGTTGCGCAGCTGATGAACGGTCATCTCGAGAACCTAACATCCTTGATGTCCACGACGCGATCAGCCGCCGCTGCCATTGCACACGATTTGAAAAACCCGCTCACCCATGCATACATCGCACTTCAGAAGGCGAAGGATTCACTGCAATCGGACGGTCAATCTGTCGAAGCTATAGATCAAATTCAATCTGAACTTGATCGTCTTAAATGGACATTTGAAACAGTTTTGCGGATCAATCGCATCGAAGAAGGCAACAGTTCCAAGGCGTTCAGCTATCTGGATTTGAATAGACTAGGTAGAGAAGCTGTTGAGAACATGATCCCACTGGCGGAAGTGAAAGGACAAAGCCTTAGATTTGCGGAGAACCAAGCAGGGCGCACGCTTATTGAAGGCGATGAGGGTATGCTGAAACAGCTCTGTGCAAACCTCTTGCAGAACTCTATTGATCATTGTCCGGAACATTCCAGAATTCTCCTAACTGTAGAACAAGAAGAAAGCACCACTACGCTTTCGGTTGTTGACGATGGCCCTGGCGTCCCCGAAAACACACTGGGCAAGCTTTTTGTTCCCTTCTATAAACTAGAAAGTGAACGGAATAGTGTTGGGAATGGTTTGGGTTTGGCGCTGGTGAAAGCGATCGCAGACCACCATTCATCGCTCTTAACGGCCACAAACAATTCACCTGGGTTGACTGTTTCAATTCAATTCGAAGTTGCGTAAGGGCACCTAATAGGTGAGCGAACCTATCTTGGTGTTTACGAAACTTGGAACCGAAGAAGGTAGTCGAACAACCAAAGCCGGGAGAGACTGTCTCGAAACAGCGACCATTCAAGGTGCCGACAGGGCGGGGAGGATCAAGCACGCTCAGGGCCTTTCTTTGACCCAAGGCGGACAAAGAGTCTTCGAACAAGCGCGCCAGGTCCTAAATGGCGCACGGGAAATCACGAGCATTGCCGCCGAAATCTCTGGCACTGCGCGCGGCCCTCTGGCGGTGGGCTGCTTGCTCACCTTCGCGCAACTGGTCCTGCCACGGATGCGGCGCGGGTTTGAAACCGTTTATCCGGATGTCAGGGTTATCCAACGAGAACTGAACCAGGCAGAGAACTTGAATGCGTTGCAACGTTCTGAGATCGACATTGCGCTCACCTATGACATGGACATCCCGACGGACCTCAACTTCATCGGGCTTGTGCGTCTTTATCCCTTTGCATTGCTGCATTCTGGGCACGAGCTGGCTCAGCGAACATCTGTGTCGATGGCTGATCTGGCAGACTTGCCGATGGTTCTGCTCGACTTGCCGATCAGCACCGACTATTTTTTGTCTTTGTTCACAGCCTCTTCCTTGCAGCCCCGGATCGTAGAACGGACGCGCGACATGGCCGTGATGCGGTCAATGGTGGGCAACGCCTTTGGCTATTCAATTGCCAATGTGCGGCCGCAAAGCGATGTTTCGCCGGATGGCAGCCCTCTGGTCTGCGTTCCGATTTCAGGGCCCGTCCGGTCATTGCGCATGGGCCTTTTGACCACACATGGCGCGGACAAATCCCGCACCGTGCGGGCGTTTATCGACTACGCTCAGAATCAGGCCAGTTCTGGCGCCTTCGAAGGCATAGGAGGGGAGGCGCTAACGTGACGCTTTCACTGGAGGTGCTGGAGCGATTGATTGCGTTTGAAACGGTGAGTGATCGCTCAAATCTCGCCATGATTGCCTTTGTTGAGGACTTTCTGCGTTCTCGCGGGTTCCGCGTGCAGCGCATTGCAGACGCGAACGAGCCGAAGGCGGGTATTTTTTCCGAAATTGGTCCGTCAGTTGAAGGGGGGCTACTACTTTCTGCGCATTCTGACGTTGTGCCGGTCGATGGTCAGGTTTGGAGCGCTCCCCCTTTCAAACTGACACGGCAGGGTGGTCGGCTGTTCGGGCGTGGAACGACTGATATGAAAGGCTTTTTGGCGGAAATGTTGGCTTTTGCTGATACCGTGCAAAACCACGACCTTCGAGCGCCTTTGAAGCTCTTGATTTCCTATGACGAAGAAATCGGATGTGTCGGGATTTCGCGTATGAAAGGCCAATTGCTTCCGCTACTGGGACGTCCGAAATTGGCCATCGTGGGCGAGCCGACCGAGATGCAGGTGGCGATTGGCCACAAGGGGAAGCGCGCATACCGAACCGACATTCGTGGTGAGGCCGGCCACTCTGCGCTGGCACCCCATTTTGTCAACGCACTTTATGTGGCTGTTGGTTTTGTCGAAAAGATACGCCAGATGCAGCAAACGGTTCGACAAACCGGAAGCCGTGACGACGCTTATGATGTGCCCTACACCACCTTTCATGTGGGGCAGCTCTTAGGCGGTGCAGCTCTAAATTTGGTGCCCGACAAAGCAACACTTTTGTTTGAGTTCAGACATTTGGCAGAGGATGACCCGGATAGCTTCGAGGCACAGCTACAGCAAGCAGCCAACGCGGTTATAGCGAGCTTTCCACCAGCCGCTCAAATCACACTTGAGAGGTTGGCAGGATATCCCGGGCTGTCGATCGCAGGCTCTGTGCCGGTGGTCTCACTGGTACAATCCTATTGTGCTGGCGGCACAACCCATGTTGCCTTTGGAACCGAGGCGGGGATTTTATCCGAACTTGGGGTGGAGACGGTTGTTTGCGGGCCAGGGTCCATGGCTGAACAGGGTCACAAGCCCGATGAGTTCATTTCCATGCAACAGTTGGTTGCCTGTTCACTCATGCTGAAAAAAGGAGCAAATGAGATTTTATACAACCGCTAGATCAGTTCAGCGTCCGGTCACATGCAATTGTTTTGGCACCCCAAACCTCGGGCGCAACGCTCGTCGCGTATCAGCACATTTGATGCATCAACGTTTTGGCAGAGACTAACCATAGCTGCGAGAGCGATGGCTGAGAGGCATAGCTTCGGGCACTGACCGTGTTGTGTCTCTACCCTCCGGTGATCTGTCTGCTTGCCGAACCAGATCACGCATCGCCGCCAGGCAGTGCGTTGCACAGCGCGGACTCAGTGCATCATGAGCTTAAGACCTGTGTCTTGCGACCTTTCTCTGAGGACAGAAAAAAGGCCGCCCCAAATGGGACGGCCATTCTTTCACTGTCTCTGTTCAGAGGGTCAGGCGGTCAGAGCAGCCTGAGCTTTGGCGACGATCGCGCCGAACGCTTCCGGTTCGTGCACGGCCAGGTCGGCCAGAACTTTGCGGTCCACTTCGATACCGGCCAGGTTCAGGCCGTTGATGAAGCGGGAATATGTCAGAGCCTCGTCATGCGAACGGACGGCAGCGTTGATACGCTGGATCCACAGCGCGCGGAAGTTGCGCTTGCGGTTCTTACGGTCACGGGTTGCATACTGGTTGGCCTTGTCGACGGCCTGACGGGCAACTTTGAAGGTGCTCTTGCGGCGGCCATAGTAACCTTTGGCGGCCTTGATGACCTTCTTGTGACGGGCGTGAGTTACGGTTCCACCTTTAACGCGGGACATCTCTTAATCTCCTCTTAGCGGTCGTAGGGCATGTAGCCCTTGACGATCTTTGCGTCGGGGGCGGACAGGGTGGTGTTACCACGGGCGTCGCGGATGAACTTTTTGGTCCGCTTGATCATGCCGTGCCGTTTGCCGGCCTGGCCAGCAAGGACCTTACCGGTCGCAGTCACCTTAAAGCGCTTTTTGGCGCTCGACTTGGTCTTCATCTTAGGCATTTCCGTCTCCTTCACTCGGGTTCGGTTTCAAACGCGACTCGGCATGCCATCTCGGCCGGTCACGCAACAGATGCGCCGTTTACGCAAGTTCTGTCATGCTGGCAAGGGGGTTTTGACCAGAATCCGCGGATTCCGACGGCGGTCAGAGGCACCGGGGCGACGTAGGCCGCCCCGGTGAGATTGCTTAGTGCTCGAACTTGCGGATCTCACCGCTTTGCAGCCGTGAAGCGTAGGAGGCCAGCTCCTGCCGCACCACTTTCATCAGGAAGTAGAGCGCAAAGACGTTCACAACCGCCATCGCAAAGATCGCCGCATCCGAGAAGTCGATGACCGGGCCAAGGTTGGCCGCCGCACCGATGACAACGAAGATGCAGAAGATGATCTTGAACACCAGTTCCTTGGTGTGGCCTTCGCCGAACAGATAGGTCCAGGCCTTGAGGCCGTAGTAGGACCAACTGATCATGGTCGAGAACGCAAACAGCACCACCGCAATCGCCAGGATGAACGGGAACCAGCTGAAGGCGCTGCCAAAGGCAGCTGATGTCAGGCTGACGCCGGTATTGCCATCAACGGTTGCAATCGCGCTGCCTGCTTCGTTCAGCAAGTAGTTTCCGGTTTCTGGATCAATGAGCAGCTGCTGGGTGATGATGATCACCAAAGCGGTCATGGTGCAGATGACAACCGTATCGATGAATGGCTCCAGTAGAGACACAAAGCCCTCGGTGATCGGCTCCTTGGTCCGAACAGCCGAGTGGGCAATCGCAGCAGAGCCAACGCCGGCTTCGTTCGAGAACGCCGCACGTTTGAAGCCCTGAATCAGCGCACCAACCATGCCGCCTGCAACACCAAGCCCGGTGAAGGCACCTGTAAAGATCTGACCAAAGGCCCAGCCAATCATGTCGGCGTTCATGATGATGATCACCAAAGCAGCGGCGACATACATGACCCCCATGAAGGGCACGACTTTCTCGGTCACGCGCGCGATCGACTTCAGACCGCCCACGATAACGAGGAACACCACCACAGCGAACACAATGCCTGTGATCCAGCCGGGATAGTCGCCGACGATGCCTGCGATCTGCTGGTGAGCCTGATTGGCCTGGAACATGTTCCCGCCACCAAGCGCGCCCAGAATACAGAAGATCGAGAACAGAATCGCCAGAATTTTGCCACCTGGCAGGCCAAGTTCGTCGAACCCTTTGGACATATAGTACATCGGGCCACCGGAAACCGTACCGTCTTCGTACTCATTTCTGTATTTCACGCCCAGCGTACATTCGGTGAATTTTGAGGCCATACCCAAAAGACCGGCGAGAATCATCCAAAAGGTTGCGCCCGGTCCACCGATGCCAATGGCAACTGCCACACCGGCGATGTTCCCAAGGCCGACTGTACCGGACAGAGCTGTTGCCAAGGCCTGAAAGTGGCTGACCTCACCCGCGTCATTGGGATCCGAATAATCACCCTTCACCAGCCGGATCGCATGACCGAAGAAGCGAAATTGCACGAAGGCAAAATACAGCGAGAAAACCGATGCCGCGACGACCAGCCAACCTACGATCCAGGGAAAGCTGGTTCCCGGGAATGGCGCGAAGATTGTATTTACGAATGGACCTGTTAATTCGGCAAAGGCCTGATTGATCCGATCATCTAATCCTGGTGCCTCTTGCGCCAGAGCAGCGCTTGCCGTGAACAAGGATGCGACAAGCAGAGTAAGTAGTTTCAAAGTTTTCATTGTTCTGCCCCCTCAATTCACAACTGTGACAGGCACGTCGGCATGCATCACCAGATTCTGCGTCGAGCTGCCAAAGATGCGCTTTTTGATACCGTCGGCCGAGGATCGGCCAACGACAATCTGCGAGCCGTTGTTTTCAACCGTGATCGCATTCAGCGTTTCTGCCACGTCTCCGTGACGCACCACGCCTTGAGCTGTGAAGCCCGCTGCCTTGAGGCCGTCCACCGCAGGGGTGACGATGCGCGTTGTCGCCAGTTCAAGCTCCTCTTCGCGCCGTTTGTGACGTTGGGCGTTTTCTTCTGGGGTCTGGAATGTGTAAGGCGACCATTCGATGACATAGGCCACCAGAAGCTCGCAGCTACCCATCCCTTTGGCCAATTCCTTGGCGAAGGTGAGCGCGCGTTCTCCGGTCTCTGTCCCATCCAGTCCGATGACAATTTTGTTTGTCATTTCGTTCCTCCATTTATGGTTGTTATCCGGGGCCCGTGCCCCCGGTGGGCGACCGGAACCTGGAACATGTTGAGTGATCGCCCTAGGGCCTTTATCGGGAATTTCCACCGGAAAATGAAATACAATCTGCAAGATTCGCCCTAAACGGACAAAATTCGCTTAGAAATCAGGAGATTCTTGGTAAAATGGCCCGCTCTGCAACGCAAAGCGGGCCGTTTTGAAGCAACTGAAGTGCCCCGTTATTCTGGATCAGTGCTGTAGATAAGGCGTTCGTCGCAGGGTGCCACGCGCAAGATATTGGTGGTGCCAGGCACGTTGAAAGGCACGCCTGCGGTAACCACGATCTGATCGGTCTCTGAGGCAAATCCACCGGCGCGGGCCGCGCGGGCTGCATTGACCACTGCGCTTTTGAAACGCTCAAGCTCGGGTGTCATGACGCAATTGCAGCCCCAACTGAGGCACAACCGGCGCGCAGTCCCCATCAGAGAGGTCATGGCAATGATCGGCACACCGGGCCGTTCCCGCGCTGTCAGTGACGCGGTGGTGCCGCTTTGTGTAAAGCAACAGATTGCCTTGATCTCAGTCTTCTCGGCAATTTCACGGGCAGCAGCCACGATCCCATCGGCCACAGTAGTGCCCTTTGCTGTGCGAGAGGCTGCAATGATCTGTGTATAGGTTGGATCAGCCTCAACCTCGATAGCGACCTTGTTCATGGTCTGCACCGCTTCGATTGGGTAGGACCCAGCCGCAGATTCCGCGCTGAGCATGATGGCATCCGTGCCTTCATAGATGGCGGTGGCCACGTCGGACACTTCGGCGCGAGTCGGCATCGGGCTTTCAATCATGCTTTCCAGCATTTGGGTTGCCACGATCACAGGCTTGGCTGCCCCACGGCATTTGCGCACCAGGCGCTTCTGGATCGGCGGCACCGCAGAAACGGGCAGTTCTACACCCAGATCACCGCGAGCGACCATAATGCCGTCCGAGGCATCCATAATGTCATCAAAGGCCTCAACCGCAGCAGGTTTTTCAATCTTCGACAGGATGGCGGCACGGCCATCGGCCAGCGCGCGCGCCTCGAACACATCCTTGGCCCGTTGTACAAAGCTGAGCGCCAACCAATCGACGCCCAGCTGGCAGACAAATTCCAGATCCTCACGATCCTTGGCCGACAAAGCCGCCAAGGGCAGCACGACGTCCGGAACGTTCACCCCCTTGCGGTTCGAGATCGTGCCACCGATTTCAACCGTGCAGTTCGCAAAATCCTGTCCACATTCATCGACGATCAGGCGAATTTTACCGTCATTGACCAGAAGATGCGCGCCCGGTTCGAGCGCCGCAAAAATCTCGGGATGCGGCAAGCAGACACGCGCGCCATCCCCGGCAGCCGGGTCAAGATCCAGACGAAATGCTGCCCCTTCAGCAAGGTCTTCGGCATCATTGGCAAAGACACCTACCCGCAGCTTGGGGCCTTGAAGATCAGCAAGAATGGCAATCGGGCTGTCCAGATCCTTTTCCACCTGCCGTATGATCCGGTGCCGTTCACGAATCTCATCGTGGCTGCCATGGCTCATGTTCAGGCGGAACACATCTGCCCCGGCCTCGTGCAAAGCGCGAATAGTGTCATAGTCATTGGACGCCGGTCCCAGCGTCGCCACGATTTTTACATTTCTAAGGCGTCGCATTGTTTGTGCTCTCCTTGTCCCTCGGCAGTCACAAAATGTTACCGCAAACAGTCGTCGGGATGCTTATTGCGCAATTCCCTTTTTGACGCAACTGCCCTACACCTGCGGCAAACTTGATGACAGGCTTATGACGTATTCTCCTTACTTTGTGCACGGCGAGGATCGCTCCTCCCGTTGGCTGATCACCTGCGACCACGCAACCAACACTGTTCCGCCACAGATCAATGGCGGAGACCTGGGCCTTCCAAGAGAAGATATGGAGCGTCACATCGCCTATGATGTTGGCGCCTATGAGGTGTCAAAACATCTGGGGGAGCATCTGAATGCCCCGGTGATCGCGGCCAATTTTTCTCGGCTGGTGATCGACCCCAACCGAGGTGAGGACGATCCGACCCTTTTGATGAAACTCTATGACGGCTCAATCATCCCCGGCAATCGTCATGCAGACATAGCCGAACGGGAGCGGCGTTTGAACCAATGCTATCGCCCGTATCACGATGCGCTTGAAAAGCTGGTCAATAAACCGGATGCCATCATCATTTCGATGCATTCGTTCACCCGACAACTCAGGGGTCGCGAGCCGCGTCCTTGGCATGTCGGCGTTTTGCACACACCGGATGAGAGGTTTTCGCGCCCACTGATCGATAGGCTCGGGGTCGAAGATGATCTGTGCGTTGGTGTAAACGAACCTTACACCGGCGTCCTCCCCGGTGATGCAATTGACAAACATGGGACAGCCCACAATCGGCCAAACGCCCTGATCGAGCTGCGCAATGATCTGATCGCAGACCACACCGGGCAACGGGCCTGGGCCGAACGCTTGGCGGTGATCCTGAAGGACGCATTGGTGGCCAGCGACCTTTGATCCACGTCATTGTGAGACCTCCATTTAGCCCCCAAATTCAGGGCAGATGGAGGTGACCATGACACAGGAGTTTCTGACAACTGTCTTTGGCTGGATGGCGGTGCTCAACATCGCGGTTTTGCTGTTCTCGACCCTTATGATTGTTCTGATGCAGGGCTGGATAGCCGGTATTCATGGCCGGATGTTCCAAATGGAACGGCCAGACGTGCGACGTGCCTATTTTCGGTATCTGGCCAACTACAAGATACTGACATTGATCTTCTGCATTATCCCGTGGCTGGCCCTGAAGCAGGCATGACGCAGAGCTTGTTGAAACAAAGACGCCAGAACGCTAGGTCAGAAAGAAATCGCATCCTGTATTCCGGAGCCAGACCATGGACAAGCAAACCGAAATCGAACTTCAGGCCGCCGCTTTCCGTCGATTGCAAAAGCACCTGATGGAAGACCGCACCGACGTTCAGAATATCGACATGATGAACCTGGCCGGGTTCTGTCGCAACTGCCTATCACGCTGGTATCAGGAAGCTGCGAACGAAAAAGGCATTGAGATGGGCAAAGAGGAGGCCCGTCAAGTTTTCTACGGCATGACCATGGATGAGTGGAAGGCCAACTACCAGACCGATGCGAGCCCCGAGAAACAGGCCGCATTCAATACCGCCTTCGAAGAGAATGTGGGCAAAAAAGACTGAGGCTCATAGGGTAAGACCCGCCGGATTGGCGGGTCTTTTTGATTAGATTGCCGCTTTTCGGCTTTCATCCAGATAAATCTCGCGCAAGCGCTTGGCGATCCGCCCCGGCGTGCCGTCGCCCAGAGTGACGCCGTCGATCTCAACCACTGGCATGACGAAGGCGCTGGCCGAAGTGGTAAAGGCCTCATCCGCCTCTTTGGCTTCATCAATGGTGAACAGGCGTTCTTCAACTTCCATCTGCGCCTCAACCGCCAATCGCAGAACAGCCTTGCGGGTGATGCCGTGCAGGATGTCATTGGACAAGGGGCGCGTGACGATCTTGCCGTTTTTTACGAAATAGGCGTTGTTGCTGGTGCCCTCGGTCACATAGCCGTCTTCGATCATCCAAGCATCATCACACCCAGCCGCCTTAGCCATCATTTTGCCCATCGAGGGGTACAGCAATTGCGTGGTCTTGATATCACGGCGACCCCAGCGGATGTCATCGATCGAGATGATCTTTGCACCTTTGCGCGAGGCAGGGCTGTCTGCCAGACCCGGCTTGTTTTGCGTGAACAGAACCAGCGTCGGTTTTGTATCCTCGGACGGGAACACAAAATCCCGGTCCCCATCGCTGCCGCGCGAGACTTGCAGGTAAACCAAACCTTCTTCGATACCGTTCAGTTCCACCAGTTTACGATGAATCTCCAGCAGTTCGTCCTTGCTACAGGGCTCGGCCATCTGCAATTCGTCCAGTGACCGTTTCAGGCGCACCGCATGACCTTCGAAGTCGATCAGCTTGCCGTCCAGAACGCTGGTCACCTCGTACACCGCATCAGCCATTAGAAACCCACGATCGAATATCGATACCTTGGCCTCGGTCTCAGGCAAGTAGTCGCCATTCACGTAAACAGTGCGGGTCATGTGTTGTCTCCTCAGCCCCAGAGGCTCACTTCTGGCGGATGCACCCCGGTGTCATCAAAAGTAAGCGGTGTGTCGCGGTCTTCGGCCAACAGAAGCGGGCCGTCAAGGTCTGTAACCATTGCATTCTGCGCCAACAGTGTCGCAGGGGCCATGGCCAGAGAGCTGCCGACCATGCAGCCGACCATGACTTTGTAGCCCTCAGCCAACGCCGCCTCGCGCAGCAGCAAAGCCTCGGTCAGACCACCGGTCTTGTCGAGTTTGATATTGACCACATCATACTTACCCTTCAGTCCGGGCAGACTGGCCCGATCATGGCAGGATTCGTCTGCACAAACGGGCACAGGCCTGTCCATCCCGATCAGCGCGTCATCTTCACCTGCGGGCAAAGGCTGCTCAACAAGCGCCACACCCAACCGCACCAGATGCGGTGCGAGGTCGGCGTAGACCTCGGCGGACCAGCCTTCATTGGCATCAATGATGATGGTCGAGTTCGGCGCGCCAGCCCGTACGGCCTCTAGTCGGGGCATATCATCGGGCGTGCCCAGCTTGATCTTCAGCAAAGGACGATGCGCATTCTCAGCCGCCTGAACCTGCATCGCTTCGGGCGTTGCCAGCGACAGCGTATAGGCCGTGATCTCAGGACCCGGAACCGGCAGACCAGCCAATTCCCAAGCCCGCTTGCCTGCGCGTTTGCACTCCAGATCCCACAGCGCGCAATCCACAGCATTCCGCGCGGCGCCTGCCGGTAACAATTCTATCAACGTCTCACGCGTGAATTCTGTCGGCAGGCCCGCGATCTCGGCTTCAACCGAGTCCAGCGTCTCATCGTATCGCGCGTAAGGAACACATTCGCCCCAGCCCTGATGGGTTCCATCCGAAATTCGAACCGTCAGCACCTTCGCCTCGGTCCGCGACCCGCGCGAGATGGTGAACACCTGCGCCAGTCGGAACACATCACGAGAGACCTCTACCTGCACGCGCAAGCTCCTTCATCGTTTTGAAAAACGCCCGCCAGAGACGTTGGGGAGCCACTGACGGGATGTTCAGATCACAAAGCGGCCAGCGCGTCCACCAGCTTGCCCGCGCCAAAGCGATAAGGGTCAGTGGTCGGAAGCCCTAATTCTGCCTCAACCTTTGCGATATACGCCTTAGCGTCATCCTCGCTTAGATGCTGTGTGTTGATCGACACACCTGCCACCTGACAATCGGGGTTTGCCACCTGCGCCAAGGGCAAAGCTGTGTCGCGCAGCTGCTGTAATGTCGGCAGAGAATACTCGGGCAGACCACGCATATGGGTCCGGGTGGGTTCATGGCACAAGATCAATGCGTCCGGCTGCCCGCCATGGATCAGCGCCATGGTGACACCGGAATAGGAGACATGGAACAAAGATCCTTGCCCCTCGATATGATCCCAGTGATCAGGGTCGTTCTCAGGCGTCAGGTATTCCACCGATCCCGCCATGAAATCTGCAACGACCGCGTCCAGAGGCACGCCTTGACCGGTGATCAAAATCCCGGTTTGACCAGTGGCCCGGAATGTGGACTTCATGCCGCGCTCGCGCATCTCGGCATCCATCGACATCGCCGTGTACATCTTGCCTGCAGAACAATCGGTTCCAACAGCAAGGCAGCGCTTGCCAGTACGCTTTCTCCCGTTAGCAATCGGATAACCCACAGTCGGCACCCGTACATCATGCAAAGTGCAGCCATGAGTCTGGGCGGCGGCCACCAGATCACCCTCATCCCGCAGCAGGTTGTGCAGGCCCGATGCCAGATCATAACCCATCTCCAGCGCTGCTATCAGAACCTCTTTCCAGGTTTCGCTGATAATGCCACCGCGGTTTGCAACCCCGATTACAAGCGTCTTGGCACCAGCGGCCTTACCTTCGGCCAGCGTCATTTCTGTCAACCCAAGGTCAGCTTTACACCCCTCCAGCCGGATTTGGCCTACCGCGTTTTCCGGCCGCCAATCACGGATACCAATCGCAACCTTTGCGGCCAACAGGTCGGGCGCATCGCCCAAAAACAATAGATACGGTGTCTCGATCATTGCGGTGCACTCCTCTGATTCCGGCTTAAGCTAGAGAAGCCCACGAACGAGCGTTTCGCGTATTCACCAGCCCGGCCACACTACCGTGCGTTTTTTTTGCGCAAGATGCACATCACATGCAATAATCTTCGAAATTCTCAAAGTGATTAAACTTTAATCGCCGGCTTCATATCCCACAATCGCAGTTTCTGCACATGCAATGCCGCATGCGCAAAATCACGGTTGCACCAGCCTGCGTAATTTAATACCCCAATTCACAGAAAAATCGTAATTTCCTTACTCACACGAGGTCCCGATGAGTTTTCGCATCCAACCCGCCGCACCGGCCCGGCCAAATCGCTGCCAATTGTTTGGCCCGGGCTCGAACACCAAATTGTTTCCCAAAATGGCCGCGTCTGCTGCGGATGTGATCAATCTGGACCTCGAAGATTCCGTAGCACCCTCTGACAAAGAAGTCGCGCGGGCTAATGTGATCGAGGCGCTGAACACCATCGATTGGGGCGGGAAATACATGTCTGTGCGGATCAACGGACTGGATACACCTTATTGGTACCGCGATGTGGTGGATGTTCTGGAACAGGCTGGTGACCGCTTGGATCAAATCATGATCCCCAAGGTTGGCTGCGCGGCCGATGTCTATGCAGTTGATGCACTGGTCACGGCCATCGAGCGTGCACAGGGCCGAACCAAACCGATCTCGTTCGAGGTCATTATCGAATCCGCCGCAGGCATTGCCCACGTCGAAGAGATCGCGGCGTCATCTCCACGCATGCAGGCCATGAGCCTGGGTGCTGCGGATTTCGCGGCATCGATGGGAATGCAGACCACCGGGATCGGCGGCACGCAAGAGAACTACTATATGCTGCGCGAAGGCGAGAAGCACTGGTCTGACCCTTGGCACTGGGCGCAAGCCGCTATCGTCGCCGCCTGCCGCACACATGGTGTTCTGCCAGTCGATGGGCCATTCGGCGATTTCAGTGATGACGACGGCTACATCGCTCAGGCCAAACGCTCGGCAACATTGGGTATGGTCGGCAAATGGGCGATCCACCCCAAGCAGATCGCGCTGGCCAATGAGGTATTTACACCATCGGACGAAGCCGTCTCGGAAGCGCGTGAGATTCTGGCCGCGATGGAGCAGGCCAAAGCCAATGGAGAAGGAGCCACCGTTTACAAAGGCCGTCTTGTCGACATCGCATCGATCAAGCAGGCCGAAGTCATCGTGGCTCAGGCCGAACTGATCGCCGCAAACGGCTAAGCAAATACAAAAAAAGGCACCCATTGCGGCGCCTTTTTCCAACAGATCATTAGACTATCGGCCAAATACTTCATCTGGCGTCCAGGTGAACCTTTCACCCTGCTTGCCCCATTTCATCATCAGGCAGGACGACCCGTATTTCTGGAAATACTTTATCTTCAATGGGTACCAACCCGCTTGCGGAACTTCAACCTCGGTCCGTTGATTGGCTTCGCATGGCTGGCGGTCGTTCACATACCCAATCTGCTGCCCACCGATCCACGCATCAAGCCCATCGTTCGACCATGTTTCCAGTTCATAGACGCCAGCTGAATCAAAACGGATGTATCCAGTAATGTCGGCAGCAACGTTGTATGCCTTATCAAACGTGAGAACTGGGTCGCCGTCTTCAGTATCGCGATAGTCCAACCCCTTTAAGGGTGGCCCTGCTTTGGCCTTTTTCAAAAGGTAGTCCACTTTGGACAGGTTCTGAATTTTTCGTGGGGGGTTCCCCTCCCACGCGTATTTCACATCCAGCCCTGCCTTGGGGCTGGGCTGCGGATCAGCGGGTTGCAATTTCAAAGGGGCTGCGACAGCAACTCCAGCGAGAAGCGCGATGGCAGGTGCCATTGCCCCTATTGGAATGTAGTTCATATTTATCTCCCTGTGCGCGCCTTGCTTCGGGCTGGACCCATCGGCGTCGTCATTGAGTTAACACTATGACGAGATTTTTTACCTCGCAAGAGAGTGATAGATCACAATATCAAGCTCAAGCGCGCTGATCCTTGGGAGACCCCATAACCACATAAGAGGTGATCGACGTCACGTGCGGCAGCGTGCCCAGCACTTCGGTATGAAAGGTTTTGTAGGATGGCAGGTCGGCGCATTCTATGCGCAGCAGATACTCGATCGTTCCGGTGATGTTGTGACACTCGACAACTTCCGGTGCACGCTGCAACGCGCGTTCGAACCCTTCCTGGGCCGCTTTGGTATGTTCACCCAAACCGACGCCGATATAAGCGACAAAACCTTTGCCCAGCGCAACCGGGTTCAAGACCGCGCGATAGCCCAAGATCACCCCGGCCTTCTCAAGCTCCTGCACACGCCGCAAACAGGCCGAAGGGGACAGACCAACACTATCCGCCAGTTCCAGGTTGCTAATGCGCCCATCCGCTGTCAGCTCTCGCAATATATCACGGTTTATTTGATCAATTTTCGCCATTAATTGTGAAGTTATTGCAATAGCGCACAAGAACGCAATTTCATTTGCGTAAGTTGCCGCAAATATTCGTCCGATGACCTACGATATCCTGCTCGCCCTGATTGCCTTTGCTTTCGTCTCCTCGATCACACCGGGGCCGAACAACCTGATGCTGATGGCGTCGGGCGCGAATTTCGGATTTCGCCGGACGATCCCGCATATGCTTGGGATTGGTCTGGGCTTTACCTTTATGGTTCTGCTGGTGGGCGCTGGCCTGGTGCAACTGTTCAATCAGTATCCCATCAGTTACACGATACTGAAAATCGCCTCGGTCGTATATCTTCTGTACCTGGCCTGGAAGATCGCGCATGCAGCCCCAACTGAGAACAGTGCCGAGGTCGGTACGCCGATGACCTTTATGCAAGCGGCCGCGTTCCAATGGGTCAACCCAAAGGCTTGGGCAATGGCCCTGACCGCCACAACCGCCTATGCGCCGGGCCAGACGCTGAATGTCATCCTCATCGTCGCGCTTGTTTTTGGGGCGGTCAACTTGCCCTCGGTCAGCACGTGGACGGTACTGGGTCAACAAATGGCGCGGTTCCTGACGAATCCGCGCCGGTTGGTGGTGTTCAACTGGACGATGGCCGCGCTGTTGATCGCATCGCTCTATCCAGTTCTTTGGCCCAATTGATCACTTCAACGGCAGGCAGATTTCCGTCAGCAGATCCTCGGGCGCGGTCTCGCGTGGATCGTTGAGGTAGACCTCATAACATGGTTGATCCGCCGGTTCCTCGCCCGAGGTCGGAAGCCAGTTTCCGAACAGGCTGTCATAGGCCGCATGTATGCCGGAATACGGGCCTTTGAACGTCAGTACCGCCGTTTTCCCACCCGGAATGTTCATACCTTCCATACCATCGGGCGTCTCATCACCCCGGTATTCAGCGCCGGCATAGCTGCGTAGCTGATCCGCGGGCACTGCTTCAGGGTTATCCAGGTAAATTCCGATCACCGGGCCCATCTGGGGCCACAATTGTCGGGATTCACACAGGGCGCCGAAGGCTTCGAAACTTCTGCCGATTTCGGAGTAAGCGCCTTTATGGGGCAGGGCAATAATGCGGCGGGTGGGTTCTGTTCGCGTCGTCACAGGATACATGGGATATTCTCCGGTTTTGAAATGTGGATGCGACGGAAGAACTTGGCCTGTTTTGCGAAAGGTGGCAGGGCTTCTGCCATAGGCCTGAGAAAATGCCCGCGTAAAGGACTTGAGATTGGGATACCCAATCTCGGCTGCAATCTGCGGCACCGGCCTGTCGGATTGTAACAGCCAGGTCGCGGCGCGATGCAGTCGCAACCTTCGCACCGCTTGCGCGCAGGTCTCGCCCGTCAGCGCCCGAAACACGCGGTGCCAGTGGAAGCGCGACATTGCGGCGACATCGGCCAACGCATCCAGTGACAGGTCCCCGGCGGGGTTGTCATGAATATATGTCAGAACGCGCAGCACTCGGTCTTCGTAGCGGGTCACCATTGGTGTCTTCCCTTTCTTCCTCGCCCGACTGAATTTGCATATTCTTGAACCACAAATCTTGCTGAGTTGCATCCGGGGCAACCACGCGGCATATAGCTAGGAAATTTCACGCAGGTGAGGCGGCATGACCCAGTATCTGGATTTCGAAAAACCCTTGGCCGAGATCGAAGGCAAAGCGGAAGAGTTGCGCGCGCTGGCTCGCGCCAATGAAGAGATGGATGTGGCCGAAGAAGCCGCAGCACTGGACGCCAAGGCCGCCAAGCTGCTGGATGAGTTGTATGCGGATCTGACCCCCTGGCGGAAATGTCAGGTGGCGCGTCACCCAGAACGCCCGCATTGCAAAGACTATGTCGATGCCTTGTTCACGGAATTCACACCGTTAGCTGGGGATCGGAACTTTGCCGACGATCTGGCCGTAATTGGCGGACTGGCCCGGTTCAATGATCAGCCAGTGATGGTGATCGGTCACGAAAAGGGCTCGGATACCAAATCGCGGATCGAGCGAAATTTCGGCATGGCCCGCCCCGAGGGGTATCGCAAAGCTGTGCGCCTGATGGAAATGGCCGGTCGCTTTGGTCTGCCTGTTATCACCCTGATCGACACTGCCGGCGCCTATCCTGGCAAAGGGGCAGAAGAACGCGGCCAGTCTGAGGCGATTGCCCGGTCGACCGAGATGTGCCTGAAGATAGGAGTGCCTCTGGTCTCGGTTATTATCGGCGAAGGTGGGTCCGGTGGGGCCGTCGCCTTTGCCACTGCAAACCGCGTTGCGATGTTGGAACACTCGGTCTATTCGGTCATCTCGCCCGAAGGCTGCGCCTCGATCCTCTGGAAAGATTCCGAGAAGATGCGTGAGGCCGCCGAAGCGCTGCGCCTAACCGCCCAAGACCTCTACAAGTTGGGCGTCTGCGACCGCATTATCACCGAACCCAAGGGCGGTGCCCATCGCGGTCGCCCCGAGACGGTCGAGTCGGTTCGCGCGGCAATCGCTGCCATGCTGAAAGAGCTGGACGGCAAAGACGCGGCGGCCCTGATCAAAGACCGCCGTCAGAAGTTCCTGGATATTGGCTCAAAGGGACTGGCGGCGTAACTCGTCAGCCGCCCAAACGGCGCAACAACTCAACCGAAGGCATGCCGGTTACGGCCAAGCCATTCGCGCGCTGATAGCCGCTGATCGCGGCCTCGGTATTCTTGCCGATCACCCCATCCGCGCCTTGCGTGTCGTACCCGGCTACCGTCAGGCGGCGTTGCAGGTCCTTCCGGTCCTCAAGAGTCAGACCCGTTGCATCCGGCCCGAACGAGACGTTGAACGGCGCCCCCCCGGCGATCCGGTCGGACAAGTGCCCGACGCCAATCGCGTAGCTGTCCGAGTTGTTGTACCGCTTGATCACATTGAAATTGCGGAACACGGCGATTTGGGGTCCCGGAACCTGCGGCTGTAAAACCGCGACGGGCGTGCCCGATACGGTGCCGACCTCTCCGCCCCAGGGTTGACCACGCACCCAACCCGCTCGCGACAAATAGGCGGCAGTTGAGGCTAGCGAATCCGTCGGGTCCTCGGACCAGATATCGCGCCGTCCGTCACCGGTGAAATCAACCGCATAAGCCAGATACGAGGTCGGGATGAACTGTGTATGACCCATCGCCCCGGCCCAGCTGCCGGTCATGTTTGAGGGCGAGGTATCACCCTCCTGAATGATCCGCAGCGCTGCCACCAGCTGTTTTTCGAAGAACGCACCGCGCCGCCCGTCATAGGCCAGCGTTGACGTAGCCGAGATCACCGGCACATCCCCGCGCCGCGCGCCATAACGGCTTTCCAGTCCCCAAACGGCCACGACCACCTCTTTGTCGACGCCATATTGTGCTTCGATCTGAGAAAGCGTGCCGTTGTAACGCTGCAGCATCTGCTGGCCGGTGCTGATCCGTTCATCCGAGGCGGCGATGGCCAGATAATCCTCCAGCGAGCGTTTGAATTCGACCTGATTGCGATCACGCTCAATCACGCCGGGCAGATAACCTGCCCCCTGAAAGGCGCGGTTCAGGGTGGATTGCGAGATGCCCTGAGAAGACGCTCGGGTTTTGAAACCAGCAACCCAGGTATCATATCCTGCATTCGGGACAGATTGCATGCGTGATGCGGGCGCCCGTGCCGGAGCAACCCCGCTGCTACACCCCGCCAAGACCGCCGCGCCAAGGCCGATTGAAAAGGTCCGTCGATTGATCATGTCTGACATCTGCTCTTGTTTGTGATTTGCCTCAGCCTAGCGCAGAGCACGCGCGCAAACCAGAACGACAGACAGGGACCGGGACGAATTCGACAGGTAGGCGGTTCGTCGCTTAACTGACCAGCAATCGCAAGCCCTGTGTCACGTCCGAACGCACGGCAAGGCGAAGACCAGGCTCATCCCCGGCCTTGAGCGCGGCTATGATCAGCTTGTGATAATGTGGCGGCTCGGTACGGCGCAGTCTGCCATAAAGCGCACGCATCGTAGGGCCAAGCTGCAGCCAGACAGTTTCGGCCATAGCCAACATCGCGGGGGCTTGGGCCCGCAAATAAAGCGTGCGGTGAAATTCCAGATTGGACCGGATATATCCCACCGCATCTCGTTTCGTCACCATCTCGGCGACGGTCATATTAATGCTCTGCAAACGGTCGATCAGTGCGATATGCGCACGCGGCAAGGCGCGGCTAGCCAGTTCAACCTCTAGCAACGCCCGCAGTGCCGCCAATTCTTCGATCCGGTCATTCGTCAGCTCCGGTGTCGACACGCGGCCAGACGAGGACAGGATCAAGGCACCCTCGGCAGCCAAACGCCGCACCGCTTCGCGCGCGGGGGTGATCGAGACGTCGAACTCTTTACCAATCCCCCGCAGGGTCAGTGCCTCACCCGGTGAAATCTCTCCGTGCAAGATTCGGGACCGCAGGGCACGGTACACCCGATCATGCGTTGCGATTTGAGAATCTGAGGGACGTGTCGCTAACATGGCTTCATGTGATCACAAAAAACCGCAGCGTCAACTCGCATCGGAATCAAAACGGTATAGATGCAGGGTTGCTCCATACTCGCGCAGCCAGCGGCGTGGTGTGTCATAGGGTCCAAAAATGCGGTCGACCTGCGCCCAGAACGCGGGCGAATGGTTCATCTCAACCAGATGCGCCACCTCATGCGCCGCGACATAGTGCAGAACCTCAGGCGGCGAGAGGATTAGCCGCCACGAGAACATCAAACTCCCATCGGAACTGCAGGACCCCCAGCGCGAGCGTGTATCCCGCAGAGTCAGGCTGTTGTAGGAGCGTCCCAGCATGGCGGCATAGTCATCGCAAGCCTCGGTCAACCGATCCCGCGCCAGTTCCTTCAAGAACCGGGCCAAGCGGCGCTCTTCTGACCCGGCTGGAACAGCGACTTCGTTTTCGCTCAACAAAACCCGTCGGCCGGTTGCGTTTACGATTCGACGTTCGCGCCCCTCAACCGGGATGACGCTGCCAACGCGCACTTGTTCGGGATCAGGTTGGCCTTCCAGATGCTGTCGAATCCAGCCCTCTTTGCTGCGCGCGAAACTCAGCGCCTCAGTCTCGGGCACGCCATGCGGATAAGTTAGCGTAACCCGCCCATCCAATTGGGAAATCCGCAGGCTGATCCGCCGCGCCCGCGCCGATTTGCGCAGCGTCAATGGCACAGGCGGCGTACCCGGCAACGCATGTTCCCCCATATCCCATCCTCTTCCGCGCAAAGGCTTTGACAGTGCCCGCCGCCTGTGGCAGGTGAACTGAATCTTTAAGACGACTCACCTGATATCAAGGGGATTTGACATGCCCAAGGAAGAATGGGGCGTAAAGCGCGTTTGCCCGACCACCGGTAAGCGGTTTTATGACCTGAATAAAGACCCGATCGTCAGCCCCTATACGGGCGAGGTCGTGGAGCTTGAAACCGGCAAAAGCCGGATGATCGCCGCCGATGCCGAAGATGCGGCAACGGCCAAAGCGCGCGAGAAAGCCTCCGAAGAAGATCTGGTTCTGGACGATGACGAAGACGTCGATGTGGATCTTGACGACGATCTGCTGGATGATGACGATGACAACAACGACGATGTGTCGTTGGATGACATCAAGGATATGTCTTCCGAAGACGAAAATTGATCTGTGCCCCGAGGCGGCTTGAGGCGGCCTCGGGACATCCCTTGGATCCAGACGGAAAGTTTGGCGCGTATCCATTTTTGGACTTGCACTCGCCGCCCCCGTCTCATAAACGTCCGTCCACTGCCGCGGCAGTACCTAGATGGGGCCTTAGCTCAGTTGGGAGAGCGCTTGCATGGCATGCAAGAGGTCAGGGGTTCGACTCCCCTAGGCTCCACCAAAACCTAGCAATACAACTAGATAGTAAGCATAAGAGCGGTGTGACACACAGGCGTGAAGCAATATGAAGCCATATTGCCTACCTCCCGCTGCTCACCTGCGCTTGAGCCGCCAATTGGGGTTCGTCGCCGGCACGTCTGATCGAGTTATGGTGTGGGCGACTTAGATCGTTATTGGCTGAAAGTGTTGACCCAACCTGACAGCGGGGGTCGCCTTGCCGATCATTGCGATCGCGCCTTGTGAATGGCTGAGGTTTTTCCGTTCGACCTATCGCTCTTTGATTGACCTACTCCAACGCCCGTGCCTGATCACGCAAGACAAATTTTTGGATCTTTCCGGTAGACGTCTTTGGTAAGGCTCCAAACACAACCGTTTTGGGCGCTTTGAAATGGGCCATGTTGTCCCGACAGAACGCTATCAGTTCCGCTTCGGTCGTGCTGACCTCGGGCTTCAGCTCGACGAAGGCACAGGGTGTTTCACCCCACTTTTCGTCCGGGCGCGCAACGACCGCTGCCTCCATTACCGCAGGGTGTTTGTACAAAACGTCCTCCACCTCGACGGATGAGATATTCTCTCCCCCCGAGATGATGATGTCCTTGGATCGGTCTTTCAGCGCGATGTAGCCGTCTGGATGCATCACACCCAGATCGCCTGACGCGAACCACCCGCCGTTGAACGCCGCATCGGTGGCGTCCGCGTTCTTCAGATACCCTTTCATCACCACATTGCCTTGCATGAAGATCTCACCCATGGTTTCGCCATCTGCCGGTACAGGCTCCAGCGTCTCGGGATTGGCTACCATCAGCCCAGATAGCGCTGAATAGGGTACGCCCTGTCGCACCTTCAGCGCCGCGCGATCCTCGGGACTTTGCGCATTCCATTCTTCTTTCCAAGCGCAGACGACCGAAGGACCGTATGTCTCGGTCAGACCGTAAACATGAGTCACCTCGACCCCCATCGCCTCCATTGCTTCGATGACTGCGGCGGGGGGCGGCGCACCTGCTGTCATCACCTTGATCTGATGGTCGAAGTCTTTCAGGTGGTCCGGCGCATGTGCCAGCATATTCAAAACAATCGGCGCCCCGCAAAAATGAGTAACCTTCTCATCCCGGAATGCGGCATAGATCGGTTCTGCCCGAACGGCGCGCAGACAGACTGACACCCCCGCATTCGCCGCCATCGCCCATGGGAAACACCAACCGTTGCAATGAAACATCGGTAGGGTCCACAGATAAACAGAATGGCGCGGCATGTCCCAATCGAGTAGATCAGACTGCGCGTTCAACGCAGCGCCACGGTGGTGATAGACCACACCTTTAGGGTTACCCGTGGTCCCGGATGTGTAGTTCAGCGTAATCGCGTCCCATTCATCGTCAGGCAACTGCCAATCATAGTCCGGGTCACCTTCTGCCAACAGAGCCTCGTAGGTTAGACCCGCCAGTCTTTCGCCGCCGTCAAAGCTGGGGTCTTCGATATCAACAACCAGAATGTCGTGCTCGATTTGTGACAGCGCCTCTTTGACCACCGCTGAAAACTCCGGATCGACCAGCAAAACTTTCGCCTCGGAATGGGTCAGGATGAATGCAATGATCGGAGCATCCAGCCGCGTGTTAATCGCGTTCAGAACCGCCCCGGCCAACGGCACACCAAAATGCGCCTCATAAAGCTCGGGAATATTTGCGGCGATGATAGATACTGTGTCGCCTTTTCCAACACCCCGCGCCGCCAATGCCGAGGCCAACCTGCGGCAGCGGCTGTAGGTTTGCGCCCAGGTATACCGGCGATCTCCATATACGACGGACGGGTAGTCCGGATACACCGCCGCCGTCCTTTGAATGAAACTGAGCGGGGATAGCGGCGTGTAGTTCGCGCGGGTCTTGTCCAGATGACGCTCGTATATGTTGGTTGCTTGCATACGCCAATCCTCCCCATTCGCGTGTTGGCTGACTTGAGCACAAACATGCGCCGCTGACAAACCCGTAGAAATACGCCAAACCTGCGTTCTGGATGTATG
Source organism: Ruegeria sp. I1 (assembly GCF_056532675.1). Taxonomy (NCBI): domain Bacteria; kingdom Pseudomonadati; phylum Pseudomonadota; class Alphaproteobacteria; order Rhodobacterales; family Roseobacteraceae; genus Ruegeria; species Ruegeria sp. I1. The sequence goes on from NZ_JBQFNM010000007.1 coordinate 137,075, forward strand.
CTAACATGTGATCTGGCCCTATATTCCAGCGGTCATTCGCGGTGATCTGAGCCATCTTGAACACATGCTATTGTGGGGCCTAACCCACACCCTAAACACCGCACCTGATTGAAAGGACATGTCATGGACGGAACGTTCAGTGAAAACGATCTTTCCCGCGTGGTTGAAGCTGACCGCGCCCATATCTGGCATCACCTGATCCAGCATAAACCCTTTGAAACCAATGATCCCCGCATCATTGTCGAAGGCAAGGGCATGCGTGTCTGGGACCAGAAAGGCAAAGAGCATCTGGATGCGGTCTCCGGTGGCGTCTGGACCGTGAATGTCGGCTATGGCCGCGAATCGATCTGCAAGGCCGTCTATGACCAGCTGATGAAGCTGTGTTACTTCGCCAATTCGGCGGGCTCGATTCCCGGCGCGCTGTTTGCGGAAAAACTGATTGAAAAGATGCCGGGCATGAGCCGGGTATATTACACCAACTCAGGCTCTGAGGCGAACGAGAAAGCCTTTAAGATGATCCGTCAAATTGCGCATAAGCGCTATGGCGGCAAGAAAACCAAAATTCTGTATCGTGACCGCGACTATCATGGCTCGACTTTGGCCGCGATGTCGGCTGGCGGGCAGGATGAGCGCAACGCGCAATACGGACCGTTCGCACCCGATTTCATCCGCGTGCCGCACTGCATGGAGTACCGCAAGCACGAGTTGGACGGCGCGCCCGAAGAGAATTTCGGTGAATGGGCAGCGGATCAGATTGAAGAGGTGATCCTGCGCGAAGGCCCCGACACCGTCGGTGCACTGTGCCTTGAGCCAGTCACCGCCGGGGGTGGCGTGATCGAAGCGCCTGAAGGTTACTGGCAGCGCGTACAAGAGATCTGCAAGAAATACGACGTGTTGCTGCATATTGATGAGGTCGTTTGCGGCGTTGGTCGGACTGGCACTTGGTTTGGCTACCAGCAATACGGCGTGAAGCCTGATTTTGTGACCATGGCTAAGGGTGTTGCTTCGGGCTATGCAGCCATTGCTTGCCTCGTAACCACCGAAGAAGTCTTTGATATGTTCAAGGACGATGCGGCTGACCCGATGAACTATTTCCGTGACATCTCAACCTTCGGGGGCTGCACGGCTGGTCCGGCGGCTGCAATCGAGAACATGCGGATTATCGAGGATGAGAACCTGCTGGGCAATTGTGCGGCCATGGGTGACCGGATGACAGGCAACCTTCAGGCGCTGATGGAGAAGCACAAGGTCATCGGCGACGTCCGTGGTAAAGGCCTGTTCCTGGGTGCCGAGTTGGTCGCAGACCGTGGTAGCAAAGAGCCGGTGGACGAAAAACTCGCACAGGCCGTGGTTGCCGATTGCATGGCGCAGGGCGTGATCATCGGCGTTACCAACCGTTCGGTTCCCGGTCGGAACAACACGCTGTGCTTCTCACCCGCGCTGATCGCCACAGCGGATGATATCGACCAGATCACCGATGCGGTCGATGGCGCATTGGGGCGTGTGTTCGGCTGATATCCCGCCACAGTCGCCTACAGTAAACACTTAGAAACCGGCGCTTCCAGCGCCGGTTTTTTTGTTCACATTTGTTTCAAATATAACCCTCAAACGACAGTGCGAAAGCTCCGCTAGTCGGCTTTTATGTTGACATTCCACCACTTTGGACGCGCCCCACGATAGGAGTGTGTGGTAGGGATCAAATCCTTCCGACCAGGGCTGTCGAAACATCCTGTCAATAGCGAAATTGTCGGCGCATCGTCGATCGCACCCAAACTGCTTCCGCACTTTGGGCAGAAAGCGCGACTGGAATGGTCAGAGGACCGATAGGCGGTGGGTGCGCCTCCGGGTCCAGTCCAAGCTACTGAGTCCCTGGCAAACTCGACCCATACGGCTGTTAGTGCACCGGTGTGCTGCTGACACATCCTGCAGGAACACGTGTGTGGGTTGAGTGCCGGCCCAAGGGCTTCAAACCGGATGTTCCCGCACAGGCATCCACCGGTGTAAACAACAGCTTTCGGCATCGAACAAATCCCTTAGCCAGAACCACAACGTGAAGCAGTTTCATCTGAATCTAAGACGGTTGGCAGCGGTGCGATAGCCCAATTGGCAAGATCAAGCAAAACACGCGATGCGCTTAGAAAGCTTGCCAAACGTCTGCACTACGATAGCGTGGGAGCATTCAACCCAGCAATCGGAACCGTTTTCTATGATACAATTTTTTGCTCGTGGCCTCGCCCTTTCCATCGCTTTGATGTTCGCAGCCCCTGTCTCTGCCGACGATGACAGCGGCTTCCCTCAGATCGTTGGTACTTGGCACGGCACCTATCTGGTGGCTTTTGCCAAATCGAACCCGAACCACGACAAAGGTCTGCTGCGCACAGAGATGGAGCTGGAGATCACCAAGCTGGACGGCAACCTGATCACCGCCACCAACCGCTGGCGACGTATCGGTGAGACCGAGTGGATTGTCGAAGAAGCCATGGGCACCTTCAGTCTGGATGATCCTACCCGATTTGTGTTGGCTGAGGCCGGTATATCGGGGGATGATGTGTCATCCGGAATCTTCAATGGCGTCTACGTAGATGATGTAATCATGGTCACCTATGCAGGTCCGGGGACCGGCGTTGCCTTCGCGGCGCAGTTGGTGAAGAAGGACCAAAAGTAACCCAAGAACAGCTGGCCACACAGGTCTTAAGTCCGGGCCTCTCGATCAGTAGATTGCGATAGCCGTCACAGCGACTTCTGACAGGCATACTTGTAGCTCTACACAGGTCCTGTGTGCGAGATTATGGCTGATGCCGGTCCGGGTGCGCGTCTGCAAAGGCCGGGTGGTTTGCGCAGGCGGCCTCGACGCTCAGAAGGCAGGGCATATCAGCCAGATCAACCTGATACCGGCGTGCGTTGTATAGCTGTGGGATCAGGCACAGATCAGCAAGGCCCGGCTGTTTGCCGGTGCAGTAGGGGGTTTGTTCGAAATTGCCGAGCAGGGTTTCAAACGCCAACAGCCCCGGACGGATAAAGCGCTTCATCCAATTCCCGGGCATCCCTTCGGCATTACCGCTCAGATGCGTCGCATATCGGGCCACTGACAGATTGCAAACCGGGTGTATGTCAATCGCAATCGACTGCGTCAATGCCTGCGCTTTGGCGCGTGCCGCTGGTTCGGTGGGCAGAAGGCCAAGATGTCGGGTCTGATCCAGATAGTCGATGATGGCCAATGACTGGGTCAGTTGCAGGCCGTCAATCTCAAGCACGGGCACCAGCCCCTGCGGATTTCGACCCAGATGCTGGTCAGATTTGTGCGCCGCCTTCGTCAGGTCGACCGAGACCGAGCGATACGCAATCCCGGCTAGATTAAGCGCAATCCGTACCCGATAGCTGGCCGACGAACGCCAGTAGTCATAAAGGATGGTCTCGGTCATTTTGCACCTCAGATAGGCGAGTTTAAAAAATGGGTTCAGCGCCTCATCTTTTGTAAGGATCTTCAAGCGCAGGAAGGATCGTTCCCGTACAGGTGCCAAACCCGATCACATAGCCGTCGCCCTTGGCATGTCCCTTCAAGGTTAGCGTGTCGCCATCCTGAATAAAGCTGCGGGTCTCACCACTATCCAACTTCAGAGGCTCTTTGCCGCCCCAGCTGAGTTCCAGCAACGACCCCCGGTTTTGCGTTTCAGGGCCAGAGATCGTACCAGACCCCAGCAGGTCCCCGGTGTTCATCGGGCAGCCCGACGTGGTGTGATGGGCCAGCTGTTGCGCGGCGGAATAATACATCTCGTTATAGTTGGTCCGGGCGATCACCGTCTCCGGCTGTCCCGTAGGGGCCATCGTAACTTCGAGGTCGATATCATAGAGCATTGGGCCGCAATCCTTCAGATGATCCAACAACTCGAACTCTCGGGCAGGGGTGTCGCACCGAAACGGCTCCAGCGCGGCTTTGGTGACGATCCAGGGGCTGATCGAAGTGGCGGTGGCCTTTGCCTGGAAGGGCCCCAATGGCTGGTACTCCCACGCCTGGATATCTCGGGCTGACCAATCGTTCAGCAGGACATAGCCAAAGATGTTGTCATCTGCTTCCTGTACCGAGATCGGACCCTCGGATGGGGTTCCTACAATGGCACCCATCTCAAGCTCGATATCGAACCTTTGTGAAGGCGCAAAACGGGGCAGGGCATCGTTGGGTCCCTTCAACTGGCCCCAAGGGCGGCGGATATCCGTACCAGACACCACGACGGATGAGGCGCGCCCGTTATAGCCAATCGGGATGTGCAGCCAGTTGGGCGGCAACGCATTTTCCGGCCCGCGGAACATGGTGCCCACATTCGTGGCATGGTGTCGACCTGCGTAGAAGTCAGTGTATTCACTGACTGCCAAAGGCATGTGCATCTGCACGTCGTCTTGCGACACCAGCAGAGGTTCGACCTTGTCCTGCTCCCCTGCGCCTACTGACAGCAGCTCGGTCAGTCTGTTGCGCAATGCGGCCCATACGGCAGGCCCTTGTTCCATCAGAGGGTTCCAGAAGGGCAGGTCAAACAGCGGGTCCTCGCCAAGCACGACCAGCCCAGTTTCTTCGGCTGCCGTTACATCGAGGATCATGTCACCGATGGCCACGCCGCAACGCAGATCATCTTCCGCAACCGAGAAGACACCATATGGCAGGTTGTTCAGCGGAAAGGGGTGGGCCGGGTCATTGGCCGAAGTTACCCAGGATTTCATCAAAGGCATCTGTGATCCTTGTCTCTAAAGTCTATTGCGCGTCACGTAGGGATTTCAGCCCTAGCAAAAGGGCGGCAAGTATCATGAAACCGCCGCCAGCCCGATCCAACCATAACCGGGCCGTGCCCCTTAGTCGTGCGGCCAGCCAGCTGGCGCTACCGCCATATGCGGTCAGAAAAAGCCCGTCTATGACCAGATAAGTGGCAGATAGGATGGCAAATTGGGGCCAGAATGGCAGCGCACCGTCGATAAACAAGGGAAACAAAGCCGCGAAGAATACCACAGCTTTGGGGTTGGCAGCCGACGTGACAAACCCTTGCATCCATAGCGCCTTGCGGCTGGTGCGTGGCGCGGCTTGTGTGGTTTCGCGTTTTGCCCCCAAGATCATCTTGGCCCCGAGGAATACCAAATAGGCCACACCCAGCCATTTGATGACAGCTAGAGCCGCCCCCGAGGTCGCAATGATGGCGGCCAAACCAAGCCCAGCGGCCAGCATTTGCAGCAAATTGGCCGTTAGGTCCCCCGCCGCCGTGAAAAGCCCGCGCCCCAAGCCATTTGTTGCCGAGTTAGACAGCATCAACAATTGGCTGGGCCCCGGAGTGCTCATCAGCAGCAGGACCGTGGCGGCATAAGTGATCCAAACATCAAAGCTCATCTCAGACTCACTTTTTGCCAGGGGTGCCGTCGAATTTCTTTTCCAGCGAAGTCCAGCAATCGATGTAATCGTCCTGCAAAGGCGCTTCATTGGCTGCAAACTCGGTCAGGTGCTGCGGGAAGCGTGTTTCGAACATGAATGACATCGTCCGGTCCAGCTTGTCGGGCCCAAGATTGGCGTTCGAGGCATTTTCGAACGCCTCGCGATCTGGCCCATGCGGGATCATCATGTTGTGCAGGCTCATCCCGCCGGGGACAAAGCCCTGTGGCTTCGCATCATACTGGCCGTAGATGTTGCCCATCAGCTCGGACATGATGTTCTTGTGATACCAAGGCGGGCGGAACGTATCCTCTGCCACCATCCAGCGTTCGCGGAACAGGACAAAGTCGATATTGGCCGTGCCGGGTTGGCCTGACGGTGCCGTCAGGACGGTAAAGATCGACGGGTCCGGGTGGTCGAACAGGATGGCCCCAACCGGGCAGTAGGTGCGCAGATCATATTTGTACGGCGCATAGTTGCCGTGCCATGCAACCACATCCAGCGGGCTGTGACCGATCTTGGTCACGTGGAATTGTCCGCACCATTTGATGGTTACGGTCGAGGGCACTTCGCGGTCTTCAAACGCCGCAACCGGGGCCTTGAAGTCGCGTGGGTTGGCCATGCAGTTTGCCCCGATTGGGCCACGGCCTGGCAGTTCGAATTTCTGTCCGTAGTTCTCGCACACAAACCCACGTGCCGGCCCTTCCAGCACTTCGACGCGATACAGCAGCCCGCGCGGCAGAATGGCGATTTCCTTAGGCTCCAGATCGATGATGCCAAGCTCGGTGGTGAACCGCAGCCGGCCTTCCTGGGGCACGACCAACAGCTCGGAATCGGCTGAGAAAAAGTAGTCATCAACCATCGATTCGGTAACCAGATAGATATGGCTGGCCATTCCGACCTGCGTATTCACGTCCCCGGCCGTGGTCATGGTGCGCATGCCGGTCAACCAGGTCAGACCAGCGTCGGAATGTGGAACCGGATCCCAACGGTACTGGCCTAAAGAGATCACATCCGGATCGATATAGGGGGCGGATTTCCAATAAAACAGATCGATCTTCTTATACCGGTGCGAGTGTTTGACCGAGGGGCGAATGCGATAACACCAGGTTCGTTCAGGCGGGTTTGCGGTGAAGGCGGTGCCGCTCAGCTGCTCACCATACAGGCCATAGTTGCAGCGTTGGGGGCTGTTCATGCCCTGGGGCAGGGCACCTGGCAGCGCCTCGGTTTCAAAATCATTGCCAAAGCCGGGCATATAGCCGGAATGGGTTCCAACGGGCGTGCTAGCCTGCGTCAGACTGTGCGGTTCTACCGGACGATTCATTGGGGTTCCTCCGTTTGCTGCTTGTCGGATAATAGTTGTTTTTGTAACTAACAAGCATGAGAAACGATAAATTCCCCGATACCGACGGTTTTGACCTTCAGAACTTTTTGCCATTCCTGCTTAATCAGGCGGCAGAATCCGCCTCGATCGACTTTCAGAAAGTCTACAAGGACCGCTATGGGATGCTGCGCACCGAATGGCGTGTTTTGTTTCATCTGGGGCTCTTTGGCAGCATGACGGCCAAACAGATCGGACATCGGGCAAAGACGCACAAGACCAAGATCAGCCGCGCTGTGCATCAGCTGGAAAATCGCCGTTTTTTGAAACGCACGCGGGATGATCAAGACCGGCGCGTCGAATGGTTGGCACTGACACCGATGGGTGGTTCGGCTTATCGCGAGTTGCGGGACATTGCCGTGCAATATGACGCGAAACTGGCGGGTCAGTTTGATGTAGACGAGATTGCGATCCTGCGAAAAATGCTAAGACGGCTGGCCGGTTTCGAATAGCCTCTGGTAGAACGGTGCATCCGTACCCATTTGTTGCAAAGAATTTACATGGACGCTCAAATGATCCCTTCTGACCGCCTTCCGCCTGCATTTTTCGACCTGATTGATTGGTTGGTCCGGAAAGGACTGGAAGGTGCCGGGCAGGAAGAACTGTTGGAGGGTTTCTGTTCCACTTTGGTGGATCAGGGTATCCCTTTGATGCGGTTCCATGCGGCACAGTCGACCCTGCACCCCGCCTATGGCGGCTTTGGCTACAGTTGGTACCGGGCCAGTGGCGGAACATCTGAGAAATTCGAGAACACGGACACACCAAGCGAGCAATGGTTGCGCAGCCCCCTGTATGCTTTGCTGAACGAAGATTTGGACGATATTCGTGTCAAACTGGTGGATCAAAATGAACCAAGCCGATTTCCGCTGCTGAATGAGCTGCGAGAGGAAGGTGCGACGGATTATTACGCGACCGGCATCCCTTTTGATCTGTCCGAACAGGTGCGCCACACCGGGCCCGAAAAGGTCAGCGACGGGGTGCTGATGTCTTGGACCAGCGATGCGCCAACGGGTTTTGAAGATGGTGACCTAGCGCGGATCAACGCGGTTTTGCCGCATCTTGGGTTGGCGCTGAAATCTGCAAAGAACCAGGTGATGTCAAAGGATCTGATGCGGGTTTATCTGGGGCGCGATGCCGGCGATCGGGTATTGTCCGGCGAAATACGACGCGGGTCTTTGCAGCAGATTGATGCGGTGATCTGGACCTTCGACCTGGAAGGGTTCACCAATATGTCCGAAGATCTGCCCGGAGATCAGATCATCGAAATGCTGAATGACTATTTGGCGGTCGCAGTTAGTGTGGTCCACGATTGCGGTGGAAACATCCTTAAGTTTATGGGCGACGGACTGATGGCCATGTTCGATGTCGGTGAAATTGACGCAGATGCCCGTGCTGCGCTGTCGGCAATACCCCTACTGCAAAGGCGGATGCAGGAGCTCAATAAGCGGCGTAAGGCCGAGGGGCTACCGGTATCAAACTACACGCTGGCCCTGCATTCTGGCGAGATTCTGTATGGCAATATCGGATCGGAAACCCGATTGGACTTTACAGTGATTGGCCCGGCGGTAAATCAGGCCGCACGGATTGCGGGGATGCACAAATCTCTGGGTCAGAGAATCCTTGTATCGGACGACGTCGCACGCGCGGCCGATCCGTGCGAGCCCGAACTGATCTCGGTTGGGCGATACATGCTGCGTGGCGTGAATGAGCCGAAAGAGCTGTTTACCGTCTACAGCCCGAACAGCTGATACAGGCCTTGGGGGCGAAACCGGAAAAAGACCCCTTGCCAATACAAATGTAATTACATAACAAAAATATCTATGCTCGGTGCACCCCGGATCGGTTCGGTTTGACGCACCAAATAACCCAGACGTAACAGAACAGGTAGCATGCTATGACCGATACCCGGCTTCCCGTAACAGTTCTTTCAGGTTTTCTCGGCGCCGGTAAAACCACGCTATTGAACCGTGTTCTGAACAATCGCGATGGCCGCCGGGTGGCGGTGATCGTCAATGACATGTCCGAAGTGAACATCGACGCCGATCTGGTGCGTGCCGACACCGAACTGTCGCGCACAGATGAGACATTGGTCGAAATGTCGAACGGTTGCATTTGCTGCACGCTGCGTGACGACCTGTTGGACGAGGTTCGCCGTTTGGCCGGTGAAGGCCGGTTTGACTATCTGTTGATCGAGTCGACCGGAATTTCCGAACCTTTGCCTGTCGCCGCTACATTCGATTTCCGCGATGAATTTGGGCAAAGCCTGTCCGATGTATCGCGGCTGGACACTATGGTCACAGTGGTCGACGCGGTGAACCTGCTCCAGGACTATTCCAGCCATGATTTCCTGAGCGATCGTGGCGAGACGATGGGCGAAGAGGATGAGCGTACTCTGGTACATTTGCTGACCGACCAGATCGAGTTTGCTGATGTGGTAATCCTAAACAAGGTTGACGATGCAGGGCCCGAGCGTGTGGATGCGGCGCGCAAGATCATTCGCAGCCTAAATGCAGATGCAAAAATTATCGAAACGAACCATTCCGATGTCGCGGCTGATGCCATTCTCGATACCGGGATGTTCGATTTTGAGAAGGCTCATGAGCATCCAATGTGGGCCAAAGAACTCTATGGGTTTGCGGATCACGTGCCGGAAACCGAAGAATATGGCGTAACCAGCTTTGTCTATCGTGCTCGGCAGCCCTTTGTGCCCGAGAAAGTCCTTGAGGTGCTGAACGGGGACTTGCCCGGCGTGATCCGTGCCAAAGGGCATTTCTGGATCGCCACGCGCCCGGATTGGGTGGCCGAGTTCTCGCTAGCGGGCGCATTGTCCTCGGTTCAGCCGCTGGGCACCTGGTGGGCAACGGTTCCCGAAGATCGCCGCCCGGATCACGAAAGCGCTCGGGCCTATATGCAGGCCCATTGGCAAGAGCCATGGGGTGATCGCCGGCAAGAGATTGTGTTTATCGGCAGCGGTATCGACTGGCCGACGCTCAAAGCGCGGCTGGATGCGGCTTTGCTGCCAGCCATGGCTGCGGCCCGTGTCGAAGACCTGCCGGATCTGCCCGATCCCTTCCCGCTGTGGCGACGGGCCGAGGCTGCGGCATGAGCTTTGTCCGGGAGGTTGTGAAGGATGCCGCTATAGGTGTTGGCGTCGCCTCGAACCCTGAAGATCTGAGCGCGATTCATCACCCAGGCTGTGCTGCTGCGATCTGGCGCAGAGCTCCCTTGACCCGCTTTCAGGGCTGGCTGGACGCGCTTGAACCGGAAGAACTGCCCAAGGCACGTATGATCCTTCGGCCGGACGCGGTACGCGATGCGCTGGGCAAGATTTGTCAAACCTCGGGCACCCCGGAATGTGTCGAGCGAGACCGGCTGATCGACGATGTTGCCGCGTTGTCCGCAGTGTTTTCCGATGTGATGCAGGCAACATGGGTGCGGTTGCGCCTGGACGTTGTCGCAACAAATGCCTGTCGACGGTTCCACATTGATGCTGTCACAGCCCGGCTTGTTTGCACATACCGTGGGACGGGAACGCAATATGGCATCTCCTCCAATGGAGAAGATCCAAGGCGGGTGTTCACTGTCCCGACCGGATCGCCAATCCTGCTGCGCGGAACCCGTTGGCCGGAGACCCCGAGATCAGGCCTCCTGCATCGATCACCACCCATTGAAGGCACGGGCGAAACCCGGTTGCTGCTGGTTCTTGATCCAATTGTTGATCCGGCGGAAGAAGTTGACCCGGTTCTGTATCACTGAAAGGCTGCTCGTGTTTGGGCGTCGAGCGATCAGAAATCGATTTCCACGCCCGGCAGGTTCAGCTCACGCATCATGTCGCGCAGCTCTTGCCGGGCGGCGATGTTTGAGATGTTCAGCTGTTTAACCCCGATGTCCTTAAGGTCCAGCAAGGTCAGCCCGCGAGGGAACAATTCGCGGAAAATCACACGTTCCGAGAAACCCGAGGCAACGCGGAAGCCGATGCGCTGCGACAGCATCTCAATCGCGCGTTGCATCTTTTCCTTGTTGACCATGCGCTGGGTCCCAACCCTGTTGCGTACGACCACCCAGTCGATGGGTTTCAGCCCGGCCTGCGCCCGCAGCTGACGCGCGTTCCAGACCATCTCGGAATAAACCGAAGGTCCGAGAATCTTCTCACCCTTTGAATCAATCCGTGCGAGCAAGTCAAAGTCGATAAAGCTGTCATTCAGCGGCGTGATCAGTGTATCTGCCAACGAATGCGCCACTTGACTGAGCCGTGTATGCGATCCCGGGCAGTCGATCAGAATGAAGTCACTGTCGCTTTCCAACTCCGCCACGGCGGCGGACAGGCGGTGGTCATAGATATTCTCGCCCGGTTTCAGCGTGCTGGCGTCAATTTCGGGCAGATCATGGTGCAGCGGGCTGGGCAGTGTCAGCGCGGCCCCCTTCAGAAAGTTGCTGCGGTTCTCGAAATAGCGGCCAAGGCTGCGCTGACGCAGGTCCAAATCCAAGGTGCTGACCTTGTTGCCCAGACGGGCCAGTGCCGTTGCTACATGCATCGAGACGGTCGATTTCCCGGCGCCGCCCTTTTCATTCCCGACTACAATGATATGTGCCATGCTTGTATTCCCAAGTCCCGCCGTGCTTGTCTACACGTTGTTAGAACCCACTATATGTTGTGTCTGAAGGGATGAAAAGAACCTCTGACCGTGGTTTGTGGCGATATCTGATACAATTTTGGAAAACTCAACACCCTTCGCGGGTTAACGCGGGGTGCTTGCTAAACTGGTGCGGCTGATTCACTGTCCAATCAAAGGCCGGGCACGGAGTTTTGGGTTTGGAGCATCTGTTTCTGAACGTTTTCAACGTCGTTTTGCCGGTGCTGATCTGCGCAGGCATCGGGTACGGATTGGCGCTGACCAAAGCGCCGTTCGATAACAAGGTGATTGGGGGGATCGTCTCGAAAGTCGGCTATCCAACACTGATCATATCTCACCTGGCGGCCACCAATCTGGATGTGAGTACGTTTCTGGACATGATGAGTGCTGCGGCTTTGGCCGTGGCTGGATTTGGCGTTTTGGGATTTGCCGCACTTAAGATGCTGCGTCTGCCGGTGCGCGCTTTTTTGACGCCATTGATGCATGGCAATGTAGGCAATATCGGCCTGCCGATCACACTACTGGCGTTGGGGGATGCGGGTATGGCTTATACGATGGCGTTTGTCGTTGTGGTGTTGATCAGTATCTTCACGGTGGGCATGTGGATCCCCGCCGGAGAATTCTCACCCAAAAAGTTAGCGACTTCACCGATCATCTATGCGGTGGCGGCATCGCTGATCCTGATGAGTACAGGCACAAGCTTGCCGCAGCCTATTGCCAAGTCGTTCGATATCTTGGGTGGTTTGTCTATCCCGTTGATGCTCCTGACGCTGGGCCACACGCTTGCTACATTGAAGATATCTAGCCTTGGGCGCGCTGTTTTGTTGACCGGGCTGCATCTTGTCATGGCCGTGGGGATCGCCAGCGCGCTGATCTGGTTCTTTGGCTTCACCGGTACAGAACGGGGCGCGCTGATCCTTTGCTGCCTGATGCCATCTTCGGTTGCGACTTATCTGTTCATTGACCAGCAGGTGCCGGAATATGGGCCCGATGTAGCCGGGTTCATTCTCGTGTCGACACTCACGACCATCCTTGTGCTGCCGGTAGCACTTTCCATTTGGGTATGAGCCTATGGAGCGATTGATCTTGTGCTGTGAATTCTGTCCGCAAAACTGAAAACAACTTTGTTTCTAGACCATTGTCGGTGGCGCGGGCTGCCTGCTGTCCCAGTTCTCGATCAGCAAGGACAGTGGGAAATCTGGTGTGAACGGGCCCCAAAGGGGCATACCTTCCACTAAGTTCTCCTCCCGTGGAGAAACGTCGGTGTCGTGATCCATTGGACCTGCAACAGCAGCGTGGGACAATAGAGCCGCAGTTGCTGCGACGGCGAGCAATTTGGTTGGCGATAGCATTGCAACCTCCTGGGGAACGCTTTGGTGCCCTTTAGATGTTCATGCGATCTGCCTTCCTTATGGGCAGTAGATTACGATTTCCTAATTCAAACACACAGCGGACGGACCAAAGAAAAAGGCCGCCCCAAGGGACGGCCTCTCGCATTCGAACCGGATCAGACTTAGAAGCCCAGACCTTCGTATTTCTTTTTGAATTTCGACACGCGGCCGCCAGCGTCCAACAGGCGCGACGAGCCACCGGTCCATGCCGGGTGTACGGAGGGGTCGATTTCCAGAGCCAGCTGGTCGCCTTCGCTGCCCCAGGTGGATTTCATCTGAACAACGGTGCCATCGGTCATTTTGACGTCGATGACGTGATAATCGGGATGGATGTCTTTTTTCATCTTTCCGTTCCTTACGCTTCGGCGCCAGCTTTGGGCTTGTAGTTGGTGACTTCTGCGATACGTGCGGATTTACCGCGACGGGTGCGCAGGTAGTACAGTTTGGCGCGACGGACGCGGCCGCGGCGGACAACGGTGATGCTGTCAATGTTGGTCGAATGCAGGGGGAACACACGCTCCACGCCTTCGCCAAACGAGATTTTGCGAACGGTGAACGAACCGGCGATCCCTTCGCCGCCCTTGCGCGCGATGCAGACGCCTTCGTAGTTCTGCACACGGGTGCGCGACCCTTCGGTCACCTTATAGCCGACACGGATGGTGTCACCGGCTTTGAAATCGGGGATGTCTTTCCCCAGGGCGGCAATCTGTTCCGCCTCTAGCTGTGCGATCAGGTCCATCGCATTTACTCCTATCTGCTCGTGGTTGGTCCACGAAGTTTGGGCACGGGCTGAGAGCTCTTGGTCTTCACCGGGTCCTGCGAACAGCCCGCCAGAGGTCAGATCGAATGTTCCTTTTGCCTGGTCCGTTCCTGTCGCGCCTTGGCTGAAGAAAGCCGGGCGTTACGTCAGACAACAAACCAAAACACCGGAGTCGCGTCTCGCGGCACCGGATTGCGCTGCTTTAGGGGGTTTGAGGGCAGGGATCAAGCCTAAATTGCAGGCGTCGCCGGTAAGAATTCGCCGCTTTGAAACTGCGCCGTTGCCTTGGCGGGTGGTTCAGGCATTCTGGGGCCAATTCAACGAGCAGATATTTCAGAAACAGGACAATGTCATGCGGTTTTCCGTTTTGCTGGCACTTGTGGGCCTTACCGTGATCTCATGCGGGCGACAGGGGCCGCCGCCACAGGTTGTCGAGCAGGTTCCAGGCGTGGATCGAACGGCCCCTTCGGTGATCTATCCGGACTTCGGTGACGCCGACCCGCATGATTGGGAGGGGCGGCATCCCGGGCTTTATCCTGTGCATGGGTTGGATGTGTCCCGCTGGCAGGGGCCGATTGATTGGCGCCAGGCCAAAGCCTCAGGGATCAGCTTTGCCTTCCTTAAGGCGACCGAAGGCGGTGACGTAGCAGATCCGCTGTTTCAGGATCATAGCCGGGGCGCGCAGGCAGCAGATGTGCCGTGGGGGGCCTATCACTACTATTATTTCTGCCGATCTGCGCGGGAACAGGCGCGTTGGTTTATCCAGAATGTGCCCAAAGGTGCAGACCTGCCGCACGTGCTGGATTTGGAATGGACGCCACATTCAAGAACTTGCACCTTACGCCCCGATGGCCGCACTGTCCGGGCCGAGGCGCAGCGCTTTCTGGACATCCTTGAACGCCACTATGGCCGCAGGCCCATCGTCTATACCACCGTGGATTTTTACGAAGACACTCAGATCGGACGCCTGCCCAAGACTGATTTCTGGCTAAGGTCGGTCGCAGGGCACCCGAGCAAGGTTTATCCGCGGGCGGTTTGGCGGTTCTGGCAGTATACCGGCACCGGATTGGTTCCGGGGGTCCAGGGTAAAGTGGATATCAACGTCTTTCACGGTACACCGGAGACCTGGACCTATTGGAAGAGAGGGGCACTCTGAGCAGCATCGGAGGGCCAACCCTGAGGTGAACATCGAAAGGCTAGTCGAATCCCTCATCCGAGGATCCGCTGTACTCTTCCCAGATATCCGGACGGCGTTCGCGGGTGATCTGTTCAGCCATCTTATGTCGCCATTCGGCGATGCGGCCGTGGTGGCCGGACATCAGAACCTCTGGTATTGGATGACCCTTCCATTCGGCGGGGCGGGTGTATTGCGGGTGCTCCAGAAGACCCGAGGAAAAGCTCTCTTCTTCGGTCGACGCCTGATTGCCCAGTACACCGGGGATCAATCGAACCGTAGCGTCGATCAAGGCCTGTGCCGCAATCTCTCCCCCGGTCATCACGAAATCGCCGAGCGAGACCTCTTGCACACCATAATGTTCAAGCACGCGTTCATCGACACCTTCGAACCGACCGCATAGTAGGGTCATGCCATCGCAACGCGCCAGATTTTGCATCATCTTCTGATCCATCCGACGGCCACGCGGGCTAAGGTAAATCAGCGGCCAGTTGCCTTGAACACCCGCCATCGAGTGCTCGATGGCGTCGCCCAACACATCTGCACGCAGGACCATACCCGCGCCCCCACCTGCGGGTGTGTCATCCACGTTTCGATGCTTGCCGATACCGAACTGTCGCAAGTCCACAGTTTCCAGCTGCCATAAGCCGTCCTGTAGTGCTTTGCCTGTTAGGCTTTCACCCAAGAGACCGGGAAATGCGGCCGGGAACAAGGTTATGATCTTGGCCTTCCACACCCCATGCAAATCCGGTGTGGGCGTCATCAACTCACGTGGTTTCAAGGTGGGGCGGATGGCTTTGCGTCCGTGGGATTTGCTTGGTTTATCGGTCATGTCTGATCCGCCAACGCGCGCCGGGCGCTTTTGATAAGAGCTTTCTTACGCGCAACCAGCGCTGTGTCCTCCAACGAGGAGCGATTGAGTGCCAGCAATTCGGTCAGTGCATCCTGCGGCAGACTGGTGTTGGACTTTGACGGCGGTACAAGCTTGGATGCTTTGTCTTGCGGCAGCCCCAAAAACTCTGCGAAGGGGGTGCCGGGGCCAAAGCGGGTTTCTTGCAAATGCTCCAGCCATCTTGTCTGCACATGCACTTCGGGAAGTCTTTCCTGGATTCTGTCGGCGACAGTCGGCAAATCTGGAAGGTGATCCAGCGCCGCGCAAAATGCATCGAAATCCTCAACCAGGCGTCGGCGCTGCAGATCATGAGCCCAAAGGCTGCGCAGCCATTCAGAGCGTTCGCGCAGCGACAGATAGATGGTGATGTCGACCCCGTCCCTGATCAGTTGGCGGCGAATGGTGCCCACCAATGTCGATGCAAGCTCGGGCATGGCGGCGTAGCCTTCGGCGCGATTTCTGCTTGGCCGCAGGCCGCCAAAGTTCTCCTCGCTGAGGATCAGACCCCGGCGCGTTCCGAAATCGATCTGCCCCAAAAACATGTTCATCTTGCTGCCGAATGTGGCCAGCGTGTCGTCCAGCCGATAGACCGAATGGCGCGTCGCTGCGTTTGCCAGACCCGATTTCCGCGTTTTGTAGGGCAAGACCAGTGAATAATGCGGCCAAATCAGCTCGCGATTTTCATAGAGAAAGGATTGCGCCGCAGTGGTGCCGGTTTTGTGCAGCCCAAGATGCAGCAAAACGCGCCGCATCAGATCAGCCCTTCGGGCGGGTCTGCAACGATGCGGCCCTTGTCCAAATCGACTGTCGGCACCGCCTCAAGCGTGAAGGGCAGCAGGACAGTTGATTTCAGCCCTGGCCCATGCAGTTCCAATAGGTCGGCTGCACCATGGTTCTGAACGGATTTCACCTGTCCCAGCAGGGTGCCGCCGGTGTCAAAAACCTCAAGCCCGATCAGGTCGGCGTGGTAAAACTCGTCATCGGGCAAAGATGGCAATTGATCGCGGCGCGCAAACAGGCGCAGGCCCTTCAAATCGTCTGCCTCTTCCTTAGTTTCCACTCCGCCCAATCGTGCGGCGAACCCGTTCTTGATTGTGCGGGTCAGAACCAAAGGATAGCGTTCTTTGCCAGCTTCGTCGGTCAGTGGAGAATAGCTCTCGATATCCGATGGTTCAGCGCAATAGCTTTTTAGCCGCACTTCGCCGCGCACCCCGTAAGAGCCCGCTATGGTGCCGACACAGATCAGATCACTCATTTGCACCACCCGAAGTTACGCATATGCCGCTTTTCCACTCTCCCAGACCCTCGCAGGCCTCGCGTTGATTGCTGCGTTCAAAGAACACACCGACAATAAAGGCGATCACCAGCAGGATGGGAAGGCGTAACAATCCAAACATCAGCTATCGTACCTCAATGGCAAGAGTATCATCCCGGCATTCCCAACCCGCTCGTTCCAGTTCTGGCGTGTCGGACGTCTCTTCCGGCCAGCCGATGCAGAAATACCCAATCAGACGCCATGAGTCTGGCGCGTTAAGGTCCCGGCTCAGCCGGTCGGGATCCAAAATGGAAACCCAGCCTAACCCAAGCCCATAGCTGCGCAGGGTCAGCCAAAACAGGGTAACCGCTGAGACGACAGAATAGCGTCGCATTTCGGGCATGGACTCAGCCCCCAGCCCGAGGCCCTTATCGGTGTTGTCATCGCAGAATACCGCCAGTTGTACCGGGGCCTCTTGCATGCCTGACAGTTTCAATTGGCTGTAAAGCTGCGCTTTTTCGCCCGAATAGCCCTCAAGTGCCTTGGCGTTTGCGGCTTGGAAATTCTTCAACGCGGCATCGCGTGCGGCTTGGCTTTCGACGCGGATGACGCGCCAGGGCTCGCTTAGCCCCACCGAAGGGGCCAGCCGAAACGCGTCGAGGCAGCGCGTCAGCACTGCCTCGTCTATCGCGTCGGTGCGGAACCGGCGCACATCGCGCCGGAGCCGCATCAACAGATCGAACTGCGTGCGAAAATCGTCGGTGAAGGCCTGATCCCGCACGCGCCCGCCTGCTTATTCTTCAGCCGCTGCAGCTTCTTCTTCAACCGGAGCTTCAGCCGCTTCAGTCGCCTCGGCAGCTTTGGCTGCTTTTTCTTCAGCACGTTCCTGGGCTTTCTTGCCCGGGGTCCCCTTGTTGGGGTTGTTGCGCTCGGCCTTGTCGCGTGCGCCAGCTGCTTCCAACATACGCGCGATACGGTCGGTCGGCTGTGCGCCCTGATCCAGCCAGTACTGAATGCGCTCCATGTTCATTTTCACGCGCTCTTCGCTGTCTTTCGGCAGCAGCGGGTTGTAGGTGCCCAGTTTCTCGATGAAACGGCCGTCACGGGGCATGCGGCTGTCAGCAGCCACGATGCGGTAGAAGGGACGTTTTTTCGAGCCGCCGCGGGCGAGACGAATTTTCATTGCCATGATGGTATCTCCTTTGAATGGCGTATCCGGGATTTGCCCGGTTTAGTTCTGATGTTTCTTGTGGTGTCGGATGACTTCCTGAATGATGAAATTCAGGAAAGCCTTGGCGAAATCGGGGTCTAGATCGGCCTCTTTCGCCAGGTCTTCGAGCCGTGCGATCTGCGCTGCTTCGCGCGAGGGATCGGACGGGGGAAGGTCGTGTGCGGCCTTGAGCTTGCCAACGGCCTGCGTGTGCTTGAACCGCTCGCCCAGCGTATAGACAAGGATCGCGTCCAGCCGGTCGATGCTTTCGCGATGCTCTTTCAACAGCGTGGCAGCCTGTGTCACGGGGTTGGTCATTGGCCGGTCCTTTCGGTGGTCAAGTCAATCTGCGGGTGCCGCCAGATCTGGGCGCGCTTGCCCAGAAGTTCGGCGTCTTCAATCTCTAGCGTGGCGCCAAGCCGTTCAGCCAAAGCGCGCGAGCGGTCGTTTGCGTGGGCGATGTAAGAGATCACACCATTCAGGCCCTGATGCCGCGCCGCATAGTCGCGCGCTGCTTCCGCAGCCTCGAAGCCCAGCCCTTTGCCTTCGGCTTCAGCCATCAGCGTCCAACCCAGCTCGGGCTCGGCCCAGCCGGGGGCGTCGATCATACCGGTCCAGCCCACGAATGCGCCGCTGGCCTTTTCGGTCAGGTGCCACAGGCCAAAGCCTTTCAGCGCCCAGTGCCCCAGACGGTTGGCCAGAGAGCCCCAGCTTTCAAGCGCATCCTTGGGGCCGCCGACCATATGGCTGCGCTGGGTCGCGAAGAACGCGGTCATCGCGGGAAGATCATCCAGATGCGGCGCGCGCAGGATCAAGCGCTCGGTTTCAACGGTGGGAATGGTGAGCGAGGTCATGCGTAGGCCTCCATGCCACCATCGCCATCGGCGGAGAGGTGGCGATACACCAAAGTCACACCGTCCTCTTCAACGATTTCGCGTTCAACAAAGGCGCCGAGCCGCTCTGCCAGACGTTGAGAGCGTTCATTCCCTTTGACGATAAAACTCGCCAAAGTGTCCCAACCAAGTTGCTCAAACGCAAAGCCGCGCGCAGCGCTCGCAGCCTCAAACGCATAGCCGTGGCCTTCACCTTCCTCGGTGAAGATGAAACCAAGTTCTGGCTCTGGGTCTTCCGGTTCGAACCCCAGAACCACAAACCCCAGCAGTTGACCGTCTGCCTTCGCAACAACCGACCAAAGGCCATGGCCGCGCAGCGACCAGATGGCGACCATCTGAGCGAAATCATACCACGCGTCTTCACGCGACATGACAGTTAGGTACCGCGCGCGCGGACTGGCCACGATCTGGGCGTAGGTGTCGAAATCCGACAACTGCGGCGCGCGCAGAACCAGACGCTCGGTTTCGAGCGTTGGAATGGCACCCGCCACCCGAGCCGCCAGCTCAGCCCCCTGAGCATTTGGCGCAGCTTCGAACCGGAAGGTCACGCGTAGGCCTCCGATCCGCTTTGCCGCTCATCCGGGTGAGGGTGACGATAGACGACATCCTCGGGGTCCGGGCGCGCTGCGTTTGAGTCTTCACTTGCCCCAAGCCGCTTGGCCAACGCGATTGAACGGGTGTTAGGCGCATCGATATAGCTGACCAAAGACGTCAGTTCGGTATTCCCAAACGCCCAGTCACGCGCGGCGCAGGCCGCTTCGAATGCATAGCCCTTGCCTTCAAATCCGGGGAAAATGCACCAGCCGATTTCAGTTTCCGGGAATTTCGGAGGTTTGTTGATCCCGACCTGCCCAATGAACTCACCGGTTTCTGTCAGATCGACCGCCCACGCGCCAAACCCAAGAAACTGCCAACTGGCCACGTCCGAGCCCAGCATCGACCACAGGTCCTGCGCCGAGTACGGCCCATCCATGTATTTCGCCCAATCGGTCGCAAACAGCTTCGCCATCGGCTCGAAATCCTCAAGCCGGTGGTGGCGCAGTGTCAGGCGCGTGGTAGATATGGTGGGCGCAAGGGTCACGTTACTTTTTCTTCCCAAAACCGCTGAGACCCGGTGGCAGGGCCATACCGCCGCCCAGTCCAGGCAGGCCGCCGCGGCCACCCATCGCCTTGGCCGCCTGTTCCAGTGCTTTTGGGTCCATGCCTGCGGCCATGTCTTCGGGTGAGGGGCCGCCTTTGCCAAACATGCCTTTCATGGCCTGTTTCAGCATCTTGCCTTTGCCCATCTTGCCCATTTTCTTCATCATGTCCGACATCTGCCGGTGCATCTTGAGCAGTTTGTTGAGGTCGCTAACCTCCATCCCCGACCCGGCGGCGATCCGTTTCTTGCGGCTGGCTTGCAGCAGTTGGGGATTGGCGCGTTCGCGTTTGGTCATCGACTGGATCATGGCGATCTGGCGCTTGAGCACCTTGTCATCCATGCCCGCCTCTTCGACCTGTTTGGCCATCTTGCCCATGCCCGGCATCATGCCTATCATGCCCTGCATGCCGCCCATCTGGATCATCTGTTCCAGCTGCATTTTCAGGTCATTCATGTTGAACTGACCTTTGACCATGCGCTTCATCATGCGCTCGGTCTGTTCCATCTCCATCGTTTCCTGGGCTTTTTCGACCAGGGCAACGATGTCGCCCATGCCCAGAATACGACCGGCGATCCGGTCCGGCTCGAAGGTTTCGAGCGCGTCCATCTTCTCGCCCAGACCGACGAAGCGAATGGGCTTGCCGGTGACAGCGCGCATCGACAGCGCCGCGCCGCCGCGCCCGTCACCGTCCATCCGGGTCAGAACCACGCCCGAGATGCCGACCTTGGCGTCGAATTCCTCGGCTACTTCGACAGCGACCTGACCGGTCAGGCCGTCGACGACCAACAGGGTCTCGCGCGGGTCAACCGCGTTTCGGACCTGCTCGACCTCTTCCATCAGGACTTCGTCGATATGCAGACGGCCCGCGGTGTCGAGCATGTAGACGTCATAGCCGCCCAGCGTCGCCTGCTGTTTGGCGCGCTTGGCGATATCGACGGGCGACTGGCCCGGAACGATCGGCAGCGTATCGACGCCGACCTGAGTCCCCAGAACGGCCAGCTGATCCATTGCCGCCGGGCGATAAACGTCCAGCGAGGCCATCAGGACCTTCTTGCCCTCTTTCTCTTTCAGGCGTTTGGCGAGCTTACCGGTGGTGGTTGTCTTACCCGAGCCCTGCAGACCGACCATCAGGATCGGGGCAGGCGGGTTGTCGATCTTCAGCGCGCCGGGGTCTTCTTCGCCACGCAGGGTATCAACCAGCGCGTCGTGCACGATCTTGACGACCTGTTGGCCGGGGGTGATCGATTTCGTAACCGCCTGACCGGTCGCCTGTTCCTGCACCTTCTTGACGAATTCACGCGCCACCGGCAGCGAGACGTCGGCTTCAAGCAGGGCAACGCGAACCTCGCGCAGGGCGGTCTTGACGTCCTCTTCGGACAGCGCACCTTGCTTGGTCAGCCGATCAAAGACGCCGGAAAGGCGTTCGGATAGATTTTCAAACATGCCTTCGGCCTCCTATGCCGGTTATCTGGTGGCGCGTCCTAGATAGGATGCGTCGGTTAAATGCACAAACGCCCCCACGGGCGAAACTCGCTGGTGGGGGGCGATCCCTGAACGACTCAAGGGACCGGAAGGTCATACGCTTCCGGATGTTTGGGGGCGATTTAGGTCGGTTGGCTGTCAGAGTCAACCGTATCTACTGATAGCCAGTCGTTGATGACATCGACGATGCGTTTCGCTTCTGACCCCGGTGAGTAGGCCAGAATTATCGGATGACGTCCCGCGCTCATGCCCTTGTCCAGAACCAGAGTGGGTCTGTAACGCGGTTTTGCCACCCAAGAAGGTGTTTGCGCTGCGCTTTCCACTTCGGCATGAGATAGCTCGGACAGCGTGTGTTCGATGGCTTCATATCCAAAGATCGATTTCTGGCGAATAACGATGGTGCTTTGGGCGCGATCAAATATGACCTGAACGCGCCGAACCAAAAGATAAAAACTCCAGATGCCAAAAGCGGCCCCTGCCAAGATTAGTGTCAGACCGTACCATAAAGCGGTGCCTCCAGCCCAGGTCAGCAAAAGACCAGATGCGGTAAAAATCAGCGTGTTCAAAGAAAACAGGATGCCGAAAAACCAGGGTTTGTGGCTTAGGATCAACTGGTCCGGCGTGTTGAGCGTGACTTTCATGGCGGCACGCTAGCATCGATTATAAGGGCTGTCGTGGCTTGTATTTGCCCGCACGCTGCGCGATGAGCGTGCCAGACAGGAGGTTTTCCATGGACGCATCTTCCGCTTTTCAAGATACCTTGCCGCTCAGCTCGGATGCGCTGTTGGCGCAGCTGGATGCTTGGGAGTTGACCTACCGCCTACACACTCATGTCCCGTTGCGCACCGTTGAGGAGTCTAAGGCGGTTGAAGATCAGTTCATGATCCCTGGCGAAAACGCGCTGCGCCTCAAGAACCTTTATCTGCGCGACAAGAAAAAGCGGAACTATCTGGTGACGCTGGAGCAAAGCCGCGAGATCGATTTGAAAGCGCTGGGCGCCGAGTTGGGGGTTGGCAGCCTGTCCTTTGGATCTGCGGATCGGCTGTTGCAAAACCTCGGTATCCGCCCCGGTGCCGTAAGCCCCCTGGCGATGATCAACGGCGTTCAGAATGATGTACGGTTTTTCATGGACAGCGCCGCGCAGCAGGCGGATGTCATTTACATGCATCCACTGGTCAATGACCGGACCATTGCGATCTCTCTTAGTGACCTGATGGCGTTTTTTGAAAAGACAGGATGTGACGTGAACTGGTTGCCCTAGGCCCCCTCCAGGGCCAGCGCAAGCGCGGCTGCTACATGGGCAGCAGAGGGGTTCACGAACAAATGTCCGTCTGCCTCAAACACGGGATCGTCCAGATGATCGGGAAAGGCCAAGGGCAGTTCGGTGCAGGCCAACAGCACTGCGGTGCCAGGTTCTGCATGCTGATTGCAGAAGGCCACCAACCGCGCGCGTGCCGTACTTGACGCGCCGCCGTAGAAATCACGGTCGATCATGGCTTGCATCTCGGCGATGTCTGCCTCCGGCAGAGTGTCATTTGCCGAAATACTTTCTTGGGCCAGACGATCTGCGTAGTTTCGAGCCTGCATTGTGACGCTTGTCCCCAGCACCAGTGCTGTCTTGCAACCGGTGGCTTTCGTCGCCTCTGCGGTCGCGTCGAAAATGCTCAGGATCGGCATCGTCACACCCTGGCGGATTGCATGAAGTCGTGCATGGGGGGTGTTCGATGCAATGATGCCAAAGTCACACCCAGCGCGCTGGAGCGTCATCAAAGCGTCACGGAATACCGCATCAAAATCTTGCCAACTGCTTTCATCGCCAGCGGCACCGCGCAGGGCGCGGGTTTTGGCTTGCGTCACCGACTCGATTGTCATCGGTGGCACAGGCAGCGGCGACCCGTGGCCACGTGCCGCGAAGTGTCGGCCAGAGCCTTCCGCAATGGCCCGATAATAGTCGACGGTCGAAGCCCAGCCAACGCCGCCAAGTATTCCTATCTTCTTCATGGTCGATGTCCAACCCGCAGCCACTATCAGCAGCAGATTGGACATATCCGATCAGATTGGCCAGACTGATTAAGCCGCCAGCTCCAAAACTGCCTTATGTGCATTCTCAACTGAACTGTCCGGGTCGATTGCCAGCTGGTCGGCGGCAACCACATCGACATCATGAATGCCAATAAAGCCCAAAACATGTTTCGCATAGCCAGTTGCGAAATCGACCTCGGAACCAATGGCAGTGCCACCAGAAGCAATGGCCAGAACAGCCCGCTTGCCCTCTAGCAGGCCTTTGGGACCGTTTTCACTGTAGGAAAAGGTCAGGCCAGCCCGCGCCACCAGGTCGATCCAAGCCTTGAATGCTGCGGGAACAGAGAAGTTGTAGATTGGCAAACCAATGACAATTGTATCAGCTTGCTGAAGCTCTTCGACCAGTTGATCTGATAAGGCCAGTTGATCCCGTTGCACCGCATCGCGCTGATCGGCGGGGGTGAAGTTGGCCGCGATCCAGTCTTCAGTTAACAGCGGCAGTGGCGATGCCAGATCACGCCGGATAATCCGGCTTGCCCCCAAGTGCTTGACGATGCGGTCAGACAGGTCTCGGGTCGCAGACCCGCTGCGGCGGGCCGACGCGTCAATGTGCAGGATGGTCTTGGTCATTTTCATGTCCTTTGGTCGAGAGTTATCTTATGACCGATGATATGAATATTGTTTTTTCGAACAAAACTCGAATATACCAACATCTAATGTTGGAAATTGCACAATAGTGAAAACGCTATGGATAACTGGGACGAAGTGAGAACGGCCTATCAGGTGGCTCGCATGGGTACTGTCAGCGGTGCGGCCGATGTATTGGGTGTACATCATGCGACCGTCATTCGGCATATCGATGCGATCGAGGCTCGGTTGGGGGTGAAGCTGTTCCAGCGTCATGCCCGCGGGTACACACCGACCGAAGCGGGCGAGGATCTGCTGAGGGTGGCGCAGGCGACCGAGGATCAGTTCAATCAGCTGGTGGGGCGGATGAAAGGCCGTGGTGACGATGTCTCGGGCGAGTTGGTGGTGACGTCGTTGTCATCGCTGGTACCTTTATTGGCTCCTGCGCTGAGCGAGTTCCAGCAAGCCCACCCGGACCTGATTGTGCGCTATCTGACCGGCGATCGCCTGTTTCGGTTGGAATATGGCGAGGCGCATGTTGCCATCCGTGCCGGGTCAGCGCCGGATCAGCCGGACAACGTGGTCCAGCCTTTTGTGACGCAGGATGTGGGGCTATATGCAAGCAAGGATTACATCGCCCGCCGGGGCAAACCGGAGAGTATTGAAGAATTTCCGCAGCACGCTTTTGTCGGCAATGATGACGAAAACAGCCGCGCGCCTTTTTCGCAGTGGTTGCGAGCAAATGCCCCGGCCGAGGCGCTGACATTCCGATGCTCGAACAACTTCACCGTGGCCGAGGCGGTCCGGGCCGGGGCCGGGATCGGGTTCATGGCGCGCTGGGAAGCGGCCAGATACCCGGATCTGGAAGAAGTGATGCAGAGCCTGCCGGAATGGTCTGGAAAGCTGTGGCTGGTGACCCATGTCGATCTGCACCGCACCACCAAGGTCCAGGCTTTTCTGAAATTCCTGAAGGCGAAGTCCAAGGATTGGATCTGTGACTGAGCAAACCCGTGGCCATCTGGCCATGCTGGTCTTTTCGGCGCTGGTGGCGGGCAGCTTTTCGCTGGGATCGATGATCGCGAATGAGATTGCGCCAGCTGCGCTGAATGCTGTGCGCTTTGGAATTGCGGCGGTTGTGATCGGGATCGCCGCCTTCGTTACAACCGGTGTGTCGCGTGCGGCGCTGCAAGCGCCCTGGCGCTACTTGGTTCTTGGTGGTTTGTTTGCCACCTATTTCGTGCTGATGTTCTACGGCCTGCAGACGGCCCCGCCGGTCAGCGCAGCGGCTGTGTTTACCCTCACCCCTGTCTTATCGGCCATTGCCGGATGGGTCTTGTTGCGTCAGGTCACAACCCCAAGGATGGCGCTTGCGCTTTCTGTGGGGGCCACCGGGGCGCTATGGGTGATCTTTCGCGCCGATTGGCAGCTTTTTCGCGCCTTTCAGATTGGCCAAGGTGAAGTCATCTATTTTGTTGGCTGTGTCGCCCATGCGATTTACACGCCGATGGTCCGCAAGCTGAACCGTGGTGAACCTGCGGTCGTGTTTGCCTTTGGCACTTTGGTCGCGGGGTGCGTCTTATTGGTGGCATTTGGTTGGTCAGATTTGGTTAGAACCGATTGGTCGCGCTTGCCGACCATTTTCTGGATCGGTCTATTTTATGTCTCCTTCTTCGCCACAGCGGTCAGCTTTGTGCTGGTACAGTTCGCGGCGCTCAGGCTGCCTTCGGCAAAGGTTATGGCCTATACCTATCTGGTGCCCAGCTGGGTCATTCTGTGGGAGATCGCCCTGGGCAACGGCGTCCCAACCGGATTGATCATCATCGGTATCGCGCTGGCCGTCTTGGCCTTACTCTTGCTGTTGAAGGAAGAAAATCCCAGCGCAAGCGCTGATTTATACACTGCGGATTGAGGCTTGTGTTCGCGTCTGCGTCTGGCACCATGCAATCGGTGAAGATAAAAAATGTCGGGTAGGTCAATGAAACTCACTCTATCGAGCTCAGTCGTGTTGCTATTGGCCGCTTGCGGCCAAAGCGGTTTGCAAGGCTCCGGCGACGAGACAACCATGCAAGCCAGTTGCGAGGCATTGGTTTCAGCCGAAAGTGGTGTGCGTATCGACGCCGTCAAAGCGCAGGAAACACAAACGAACCCGACGGGGTCTGTCACAACTGTTCTAGCCGAAGGTCAAAGCGACCCGTGGTTATGTTCCGCTGATCAAACGGGTGTCATTACCAGCGTGATACAGGGCTAAATTTGCGCCAAAACCTCTGTTGAGGCAGATCAAGGTACCGAAAGGACCCGGTGTCTATGCTTTTCCGTAAGGAGAGGAGGACACCATGTTTCAACATATCATGATCCCAGTAGACCTTCATTTGCCGCCCGAGGTCCATAAGGCGATTGCCGTGGCCGGTGACATCGCCAAATGGCAGAACGCAAGGGTGACCCTTGTCAGCGTCACGGGCACGCAGCCTGGAGACGCGCCTGTTTCCCAAGATGCAGTTGCTGAGGGGCTGGCTGCGCTTTCCAAGGATCTGACGGCGAATGCTGGCGTGCAGGTCGAAACCCGAAACATCCATTCCGTCGATGTCGCAGCAGAGGTGGATGGCGATCTGGCCCGTGCGGCAGAGGAACTGGGTGCGGATCTGATCGTCGTTGGAACCCATGCGCCGCGCATCACGGACTATATCTTCTCAAGTCATGCGGGGTATCTGGCGAAACACGCCAAGGTGTCGGTCTTTGTGGTCAGGTAGGACCATCCTGCGACGTGGGCAGTTCCGCTTCTAAAAACCGTTCGAACGCATCTAGGTTGACCGGCTCGAACTGCCCGAATCCCTGCATCCAGACCGAGGCAGCGCGTAACGCGTCTGGCTCCAGCTTGCACCATTTGACGCGTCCGCGTTTTTCCTGAGAGATCAACCCGGCTTTGGTCAGAATGACCAGGTGTTTCGAGATGGCCGCCAGTGACATCTCGAACGGCTCGGCCACATCCGTCACGGCCATATCGTCCTCAAGCAGCATCGCCAGGATGGCGCGCCGGGTCGGATCAGCAAGCGCCGCGAACACGGTATCCAGATCATTAGACATAGCCCGCTGAACCATACTGCCTGGGTTTGGTCAACCGATTGGTTGAATATCGGATTTTGCTTTGATTTCCGGTGGCAGTGGGCATCCGCGTCGATTTGCTTACGAAGTAAGGTGTGAAAATCATATATAAAACAATAGGTTAATATGCGGCAATTCGGGCTTTCAACACCGTTGACTCTGTGCCCCGTGCCCCTTAGCACCTAGCCTCAAGACTGTGCGAGGAAAACGCCCTTGACCGATGATGACCAAAAGCAGCGTATGGCGCAGCTGGAGGCCAAGATCGACGCGGCTAAAAAGGCCAAAGCGCCCAAGCCCCGTGCAGATACTGACGTGTCCGGGGGCGAGCTTGCCTGGAGGATGGTCATCGAAATGGTATCCGGTCTGGGGATCGGATTTGGCATCGGATACGGGCTGGACAGCCTGCTCGGGACAATCCCGATCTTTCTGGTGCTGTTCACATTGTTGGGCCTTGTCGCGGGCGTGAAGGTTATGCTCCGCAGCGCGAAAGAGGTTCAAGAGAAACAAGCGGCGGCTGAGGCGGCCGAGAAGGACGAGAGGGACTGAACGTGGCAACTGAGACCACCGCAGCAGAAGGCAGCAGCCTGGTTTTCCACCCGATGGACCAGTTCATCGTTAAGCCGTTGTTCGGCGACGGTGCGGTTGGCATGTTCACGATCACTAACGTGACGCTGTGGCTGTTCCTTGCGATCGTCGCGATTGTCCTGTTGCTGATCGTTCCGACTTCGAAGCGCGCGATTGTTCCGACACGGATGCAGTCGGTCGCCGAACTGGCCTATGGCTTCATCTACAAGATGCTGGAAGACATCTGCGGCAAGGAAGGCGTCAAATACTTCCCCTATGTCATGACCCTGTTCATGTTCATTGTATGCGCAAACTTCCTGGGCATGATCCCAATGTCATTTACCACGACTTCGCATTTTGCGGTGACCATCCCGCTGGCGTTGGCCGTGTTCCTGACCGTGACCGTTTTGGGTTTCGTCAAGAACGGAGCGGGCTTCTTGAGCCTGTTCTGGGTCTCAAGCGCTCCTCTGGCGCTGCGCCCGATCCTGGCGATCATCGAGCTGATCTCGTACTTCGTGCGCCCGGTTAGCCACTCTATTCGTCTTGCCGGTAACGTCATGGCAGGCCACGCGGTGATCAAAGTATTTGCAGGCTTTGCCGCGATTGCCGTGATCTCGCCCGTGTCCGTTCTGGCGATCACCGCAATGTATGGCCTTGAGGTCCTAGTGTCCTTCATCCAGGCCTACGTCTTCACCATTCTGACCTGTGTTTACCTGAAGGACGCTTTGCATCCGCATCACTGATCAGGGGTAACCCTGAGCACAGGAACGATAACCCAACATCGAAACTTCCAATTCGTAAGGAGATACATCATGGAAGGCGATCTCGCACACATCGGCGCAGGCCTGGCAGCAATCGGTTCCGGCGCAGCCGCAATCGGGGTGGGCAACGTAGCAGGCAACTTCCTGGCCGGCGCCCTGCGCAACCCTTCGGCGGCTGCTTCGCAGACCGCAACCCTCTTCATCGGTATCGCGTTCGCAGAAGCCCTGGGGATCTTCGCATTCCTGGTCTCGCTGCTGCTGATGTTCGCCGTATAATCTGCGGAACCTGATCCTTACGCGCAGGTGGGTCCAAGCCATAGCGGCCCACCTGTTGTAAAGACAAGTTTCCGACGGAGGATATCATGGCGACTGAACCCATTACAAAAGAGGTAGCCGGCTCGTGCGTCGACTCCTATGGCTCTGCCATCGGGATGCCACAGCTCTGCTTCGATTGGTTCCCCAACCAGATTTTCTGGCTGGTCATCACGCTGGTCGTCATCTTTCTGGTCCTGTCTCGCGTGGCCCTGCCGCGTATCGCGGCAATCCTGGCCGAACGTCAGGGGACCATTACAAATGACCTGGCTGCGGCCGAAGATCTGAAGGCCAAGGCGGTCGAGGCCGAAGAGGCCTATAACAAGGCGCTGGCCGATGCCCGTGCCGAGGCGCAGCGGATCGCTGCCGAAGCACGTGCGGAAATTCAGGCTGATCTGGATGACGCAATTGCCACGGCGGATGCGGAAATCGCTGCCAAAGCGGCTGAATCGGAAAAGGCAATTGCTGAAATCCGTGCTGGTGCGCTGGAAAGCATTCAAGTGGTTGCCAAAGATACGGCGGCTGAATTGGTGACAGCACTAGGCGGCGAGGCGGATGCCAAAGCTATCGACGGTGCGATCGACGCGCAGATGAAAGGATAAGCGACATGCGGAACACTCTTGCCCTTATCCTGACCTTCAGCGCTGCCAGCCCAGCCTTGGCGGCCAAGGGTCCGTTCTTCTCGTTGGGCAACACGGACTTTGTTGTACTGCTGGGCTTCATCGTCTTCATCGCGGTTCTGTTCTATTTCAAGGTCCCCGGCATGATCGGCGGCGCCCTGGACAATCGTGCCGAGGGCATCAAGTCGGAACTGGACGAAGCCCGCGCATTGCACGAAGAAGCCCGCAGCCTGCTGGCCTCGTACGAGCGTAAGCAGCGCGAAGTGCAAACGCAGGCAGACGCTATCGTGGCCGCCGCCAAGGAAGACTCAGTCCGTGCTGCTGAACAGGCAAAGGTTGATCTGGAAAACTCGATCGAGCGGCGTCTGGCGGCTGCTCAGGACCAGATTGCATCGGCGGAAGCCTCGGCTGTGAAAGAAGTCCGCGATCAGGCGATTTCTGTGGCGGTCTCGGCAGCCAGTGCGGTTCTGGCCAAGCAAATGAGCGCGGCACAAGCCAACAAGCTGATTGACGCGTCCATTGCGGATGTGGATGCCAAGCTGCACTGAGCTCTACGAGCATATGTCTCTGAAAGACCCGAGGGCCTCAGGCCTTCGGGTTTTTTCTTCTTATCAGCGCGCTTGTTTTGATCTGCGCCAAGTGACAAACCAGACCATCAGAGCAAGCAGTGTGATTGCGATCTCGACTTTGAACGTCCAGTGGTTGAGGAACGACAAAATCCAGTGCGAATGGGTCGCCTGCACCACGACCAGCGGGTAGGTGGCGTCTGAAAAGGGCCAAAGCCAGGCAACGGCCCCGGTGATCGTATCCAGCATCATATGCACCAACCCGCCTGCACCAAAGAAGGTCAGAAAGGTGCCCGCCTTGACGGCCCACAGGCGCAGTGCCAACCCGGCAAATAGAAAGCCTGCCCAGATGATCGGGCGGTGGGTCAGGTAGGAATGGTGATGATGCCCGCGATCATCGACAAGATAGAACCAAAGCATGTCGATATCGGGCGCGACGGCCCCGATCATCGTGGCTGTAAGGGCAAGTTTGCCAAGGTTTGGCGCAGTAGCCCGGAAGATCAGATAAGCCCCCGGCAGGTGCCCGATGAACATCAAGCCTCGCCAGTCTCGTGCTTCAACCTCTGCTGGGCGACCTCTTCGTTACGCAGGGCCTTCTGCTGATCCTGCATGCAACGTTCGACAAAATCCAGATGCAGTTCGACCGCAACACGCGCTGCATCCGGGTCACGGCTTTGAAGGGCTGCATTGATCGCCCTGTGCTGATCCAGCAATGCATCGCGAGTGGCGCGTTGCTGGAACATCATCTGGCGATTGTAGAATACGCCTTGGCGCAGCAGATCATACATCGACCGCATCATATGTAGCATGACCACGTTGTGACTGGCCTCGATGATCGCCATGTGAAATTCGGCATCCAGTTGTGCCTCGTCCTCGGGTGCATTGCGATCATGGGCAGATTGCATCCGGTCGAATATGGTCTGAACCACTTTCAGATCACTGTCGGATCCCAAGCGCGCCGCACGTTCCGCAGCCAATCCCTCCATGTCACGGCGAAAGGACAAGTAGTCGAACACAGCTTCATCATGGCTGCTGAACAGACGGATCAAGGCCGGTGAAAATGCCGACCCCAGCACTTCGGCCACATAGATCCCTGATCCGGCTTTGGGTGTCAGTAACCCCTGTTCCTGCAAGTTGGAAATGGCGTCTCGCAACGACGGGCGTGACACTCCCATTCGCTCGGCCAGCTCGCGCTCGGACGGAAGGCGCTCACCCGGGCGCAGGATGCCGCGCAGGATCAGCAACTCGATCTGGCGAACGACGGCCAGAGACAGTTTTTCGGTTTGAACTTTTTGAAAGGGCATAGACGTTCCAAAATTGGTCAAGTCAATTGACCACGATTGATGGCGGCGTTCAAGCCGATCACGGTGCTTGAAACAATAGGTCAGTATTGTTGACTTAGAGGGTGAAGTGCCTAATCTTTGCGCTGGGGCAGAGGAGGCCCAGATAGATGGATCAGCTATACGCCACCCGCACATCGAGGATGAAGGCATCCGAAATCCGTGAGTTGCTGAAGCTGCTGGGCCAACCGGGCATTATTTCTTTTGCGGGGGGCATTCCCGATCCGGACTTGTTTCCGGCGGACGCATTCGCAGAGGCGTTTCAGAACGCACTCGGGCCTGAGAAGCAGGCGCAGGCGCTGCAATATTCGGTCAGCGAAGGGTATGCCCCGTTGCGTGAATGGCTGGCGGATCATATGCGCGGGATCGGTGTGGAGTGTGATGTTGACAACATCCTGATCACCTCTGGTTCGCAGCAAGCGTTGGACTATCTGGGCAAGCTATTCCTGTCTCCTGGTGATACGGCGTTGGTCGGCTGGCCGACCTATCTGGGAGCGATTAACGCCTTTGACGCCTATGAACCACGTTTTGACCGGCTTGACCCTCAGGGCAATCGCGGTGCGGCGGAATATCGGGATGCTGCCGGCGATGGGGCCGTGAAGTTCGCCTATCTGTCGCCCGACTTTTCAAACCCGACGGGGGAAACCGTTGATCTACGCGGCCGCGAGGCGTTGCTTGATCGGGCAGAGGAGCTTGATTGTGCGATCATCGAGGACGGGGCCTATCAAGCGTTGCGCTATGACGGAGAGGCCATACCATCGATTCTGGCGCTGGAGCTTGCGCGCAAAGGAACGATCGAAGCGTGTCGCACGATTTACTGCGGCAGTTTCTCCAAAACTCTATCACCGGGGCTGCGTATGGGTTGGGTCGTCGCGGCCAAACCGATCATTTCTCAGATGGTGCTGTTGAAACAAGCCGCCGATCTGCACTCGGCAACCATCAACCAGATGGCGGTGCACCATGTGGCTGAGACCTGTTTCGACACGCATATCCCCAAAGTCCGTGCGGCCTATCAGGCGCGCCGCGACGCGATGCTGGTGGCGCTGGAACAGCATATGCCAGATGGTGTTCAGTGGACCCGGCCCGAAGGTGGTATGTTCGTTTGGCTGACTTTGCCGTCAGATATCGATGGCGCCATCTTGTTAGAGAGAGCTTTGGAGACGGAGAAGGTCGCTTTTGTTCCCGGAAGGGCCTTTTTCCCTGACGGAAGCGGTGCCAATACGATCCGGCTGAGTTTTTCGAATTCCAACGAAGACACGATCCGTGAGGGTATTCGCCGCTTGGGTGTCGTGTTGCGCACGTGAGTTCGGAAAGGTTCTGTTAACCAATACTCTGCAATCCTCCGGGCATGATCCGGTATCTTGCCCCTCTGCTGCTGGCGGCCTGTTCGGCTGGCACGCCACATTTCCGCGATCTGCCTGCGACGCGCGTATCAGTCAATGGCAGCGTGTTCGATGTGCGTGTGCGCGGAGAGCTGGCCGAGGCGGTCCGCGTCAACGCTCAATACGCGCCTCGGTTGGGGCCAATTCGCGATCGGGCGGCACTCGCCATGGCGCAGGTGTCCGGTTGTCCTATTTTGGATGTGCTAGGCGACGCTGCTATCACGGTTGGAGTGCTGGGCTGTGATCGCAAAGCCGGGGAACGTTTGCTGCTGACTGCAATCTCACGCCCCAATTACGAATGCGTAAATTATGGCGCATCCAGTGGCTATGCTTACGAAGTGTTCGAGTGCACGCCGTATTGAAACACGGGTTTCACTTCGTATTTCGGCAAGATATTGTGGATAAGTCGGCGCAATATGCCATATCCTGCGCATTCACGTTGACACCTCTGTGATCCGTTGCGCAGACTTCTTATCCATAGGAATCATCCAAAGAGCAGCCATTGCGCTTTAGCAAACTCAAACTGACCGGCTTCAAAAGCTTCGTTGACCCGACCGATCTGATCATCGCGGACGGGTTAACCGGGGTCGTGGGTCCGAATGGTTGCGGCAAATCCAATCTTCTCGAAGCTTTGCGTTGGGTAATGGGCGAAAACCGTCCCAAGTCGATGCGCGGCGGCGCTATGGAAGATGTGATCTTTGCCGGGGCGGCTACCCGGCCTGCACGCAATTTTGCCGAGGTTGTCCTGACTATGGACAATTCAGAACGCCTCGCGCCGTCGGGATTCAATGAAAGCGATCAGCTTGAGATTGTGCGCCGCATCACCCGCGATGTGGGCAGCGCCTACAAGACCAATGGCAAAGATGTACGGGCGCGCGATGTGCAGATGCTTTTTGCGGATGCCTCAACTGGTGCGCATTCGCCAGCGCTGGTGGGGCAGAACCGCATTGCCGAGCTAATTAACGCCAAACCCCGTGCGCGTCGTCGGATTCTGGAAGAGGCCGCCGGGATCTCGGGCCTTTATCAACGGCGTCACGAGGCCGAGTTGAAGCTGAAAGGCACCGAGGCCAACCTGACCCGCGTCGATGACGTACTGGAACAGTTGGGCGGCCAACTGGCGCAGTTGGCGCGTCAAGCTCGGCAGGCAGCACGCTATCGCGAGATTGGAGAGCTGCTGCGCCAGGCCGAAGGCATGCTGCTGTATCGCCGTTGGAAAGAGGCTGACATGGCGCGCCAGTCGGCAGAAGAGAAGCTGCGCGAGCGGATCACCGAAGCCTCACGCGCCGAAGCCGCCGCCCGTGAAGCCGGGGTCAAGCGGGCCCAGATCGAAGATACGCTGCCGCCCCTGCGCGAAGAAGAGGCTATTGCGGCTGCGGTACTGCAACGCCAGCAGGTTCAGCGCGATCAATTGTCCGATCAGGAAACGCGCGCGCGTCAGACGATTGAGACACTGACTAACCGGATTAAGCAGCTGGGCAACGATATCGAACGAGAATCCGGCCTGAATCGTGACGCGGACGAGATGATCGAGCGGCTGGAATGGGAGGCTCGCGAGCTTGCCAAAGCCGCCGAAGGTTACGATGACAAAGTGTCTCAAGCGGCTGAGATTGCCCGCGAAGCTGCCACCGTTTTGCAACAGCGCGAAGATCACTTGTCGCAGGAAACAGAAGATATGGCCCGGCTGGTGGCCCGTCACCAATCGGCGCAGCGTCTGGTCGAGGACAGCCGGAAAACCTTGGCTCGTTCGGAGGGTGAAGAGGACAAAGCCCGCGCCGCAGTGGACGATGCCAAACAGGCCCTGACCCGCGCCAGTGACGCTTTTGCAACGGCGCAGGTCGGTGAGGAAGAGGCCCGTGTGGCAGCGGATGCGGCCGAACAGGCGTTGACGGCAGCGGATGAGAAGCGCTCGGAAACGCAGGCGCGTGAGGCCGAAGCGCGGGCGCAACGGTCCGAGGCCGAAGGCGAGTTGGGTGCAATCCGCGCTGAAACCATGGCGCTGGCCAAGCTGGTCGAACGCGATACCGCTGAGGGTGGTCAAGTGTTGGACATGCTTCGGGTGGCACCGGGTTATGAGAAGGCTTTGGGCGCTGCACTGGCCGACGATTTGCGCGCGCCGCTGGTCGAAGGCGACGGGCCATCCGGCTGGGTTCCGATGGCGGGCTATGACAGCGACCAACCTTTGCCCGAAGGGGCCGAACCTTTGGCCTTGCATATCAACGGCCCGGATCGGTTGAGCCGACGGATCGCTCAGATCGGGCTGGTGGATGCAGATCAGGGCGCGCGTTTGCAGACCCAGTTGAAACCGGGCCAGCGGTTGGTTTCTCGGTCGGGCGATTTGTGGCGTTGGGACGGGTTCCGGGCCTGGGCTGAGGATGCCCCAAGCGCGGCGGCCTTGCGGTTGGAACAGCTGAACAAGCTGGAAGCGCTTAAGCAAGAGCTTGCGCGGATCGAAGCACAAGCCGATGGCGCGCGCGCGGCACATGAGGCCCTGTCAAAACAACTCGCAGAGGTGACTGAAGCTGACCGCCGCGCACGAGAGGCACGCCGGGCAGCCGATCAGCGTATGGCCGAAACCGCCCGACAGCTCAGCCGGGCAGAGGCAGACCGCAATCTGGCGCAGGGCAAGCTTGAGACCCTGACATTGGCTGTGGATCGCCACAAAGAGGACGCCATGGCTGCCCGCGCGCAACTGCGCGAGGCCGAAGGTGCCCTGACAGGGTTGGGTGATCTTGATAGTGCGCGGGCGCAGGTTGAAGATATCAAACAGACGGTCGAAGCGGCGCGCATTACCATGCTGACTCATCGTTCTTCCCATGATGAACTTCGCCGCGAAGGCGACGCCCGGACACGGCGCTCGCAGGAGGTCACCAAGGACCTTAGCGGATGGCGGCATCGCCTGGAAACGGCCGAGAAACGCATTTCCGAATTGGCTGAGCGCAAGGAAAGCTCTGAGCTAGAACTGACGGAGGCTACCGCCGCGCCGAGTGAAATCGCCGAGGCGCGTGCCGAGTTGAACACTCTGATCGAAACCGCCGAGGCCCGCCGGGCTGAAGCTGCCGACAAGCTGGCCACTGCCGAAACCCAGCAGCGCGAGGTTGTGATGGCCGAGCGCGAGGCGGAGCGACTAGCCTCGGAAGCGCGCGAAATCCGAGCGGCGGCCGAAGCGCGCTGTGATGCGGCCAAGGAAAGCGTCGTCGCGGCGGCAGAGCGGATCGCGGAAGATCAGCAGTTGACCCCAAACCAATTATTGAACCAGCTGGATGTGAACCCTGATCAGATGCCTGCCGCCGATGCACTGGAGGCAGAGGTTAACCGCCACAAGCGCCAGCGCGATGCGATGGGCGCTGTGAACCTGCGGGCCGAAGAGGACAGCAAAGAGGTTCAGGAAGAGTTCGACACGCTGAACACCGAAAAAGCTGACCTGGAAGAGGCGATCAAGGCCCTGCGCAGTGGTATCGCCAGCCTCAACCGCGAAGGGCGCGAGCGTCTATTGACTGCATTTGAACAGGTGAATTCTAACTTCGCGATGCTGTTCAAGCATTTGTTTGGCGGCGGAGAGGCCAATCTGGTCATGGTCGAAAGCGACGACCCGCTGGATGCGGGGCTTGAGATCATGTGCCAGCCACCAGGTAAGAAGCTGTCGACCCTCAGCTTGTTGTCAGGCGGCGAGCAAACGCTCACAGCGACCGCGCTGATCTTTGGCGTCTTCCTGGCCAACCCTGCTCCGATCTGTGTTCTGGACGAGGTTGACGCGCCGTTGGATGATGCCAACGTGACGCGGTTCTGCGATTTGTTGGACGAGATGTGCCGCCAGACTGACACGCGATTCCTGATCATCACCCACCACGCAGTGACCATGGCGCGGATGGACCGGTTGTTTGGTGTGACCATGCAGGAACAAGGCGTCAGCCAGCTGGTCTCGGTCGATCTGAAGAAGGCCGAGCAGATGGTCGCCTGACCCCTCACCGGATCGTTACGATCATGTCGGGATTATCGCGCTAACTTTGGTCTATGAAACGCATTCTGATCCCCGCCCTTATCGCTGCCAGCCCGGTCCTTGCCGCCGATTGGCCCACCAAATCCGGTGACGTCCCGCTGTCTTCCGACGAATTGGATGCTTTGGCAGGCCAAACACTGACATTTTATGATGACGGTCAGGCCAGATTTTCGGCAGGTGGGGCGTATTCCTACACCTATTCCAGCGGCGACGCGGCCTTTGGGACATACTCCATCGCTGAAGATGGCAGTGTCTGCATCGCCTACCGCAATGGGTTTGACCGGTGTGATCTGTATGTGCGCAATGGCGAGCGATTGATCCTGATTGATCAAAAAGGCGATCGATATCCGGTGAGACCGAATTAATTGACCCGCTTTTGCCTTCTTGGAAGATCATTTGATCGGAAGAAGAGGAAATTCGTAAGGCAAAACCGAAAAAAATCTGCGCACTGCTTTGATAGTCTTCCCTCAACTCGAATGGTGAAGAAAGTGATCAGATGTGTCGGTTTTTGGCTTGGGTCGGCAAGCAGCGATATCTTGATGAACTGGTGCTGGAGCAAGAGCAATCTCTTGTCATCCAAAGCCGCAATGCCCTGATTGGAAAGACGCCGATCAATGCGGATGGGTTTGGCCTTGCTTGGTATTCAGACCGAAAAGTGCCTTGCTTTTACAAAGACACGCACCCGGCCTGGTCGGACGCCAACCTGAAACAGCTGGCGCATCATTCACGGTCACGGCTTTTTCTGGCCCATGTACGCGCCTCTACTGGGACAGCCACGTCCCGGAACAACTGCCACCCTTTTGGCGTCGATCGCTGGAGCTTTATGCATAATGGTCAGGCGGGCGGGCATGACCTGATACGGCAGGAACTGGATGCTATGATTCCAGCGCATCTATACGGGCAGCGGTTTGGGGCCACAGAAAGCGAAGCCATTTTCTTGATCGCGCATGGTGAAGGGCTGGAAACGGATCCGATTGGTGCGATGGCACGCGCCGTTGCGCGGGTGGAACAGGTATCCAGTCAGCAAAGAGTATTGCCGTATATGAGGTTCGCGGCATGCTGGTCAGATGGCGAAAGCGTATACGCAGCGCGCTATGCGTCAGACAAATACGCGCCCAGTCTGCACTACCGAACCTGTACGGACGGCATCATCATCTCATCCGAGCCGTTGGACGGAAACAATGAGGGTTGGATCGAAATCCAACCCAATACGGCGATTGAGACCGAGGGGGCCTTGGTCAAGACACACTCGTTCAGGCCGTTCGAGGCCTTAGATCAGGTCGAGGTTGCCTAAGGATACCCTGTTACAGCCGGTTCAGTAGGTCCGCGGTTGGCCACGCATCCGCAGGTAGCCCCAGCCGCTTTTGCTCGGCCTGTACCGCGGCGCGCGTACCCGCGCCCAGAATGCCGTCGATCTTGCCGACGTCATAGCCTTTGGCCTGCAATTTGGTTTGCAGCTGTTTCATCTGCGGGCCCGATAATCCCGCAGGAGGGTTGCCTGCGTCATAGATTTGACCACCTTCAAGTCGGGTGCCGAAATAGGCAGCAGTCAGTACATAGACAAAGCTCTGATTCCATTCGAAATAGACGTCGAAATTTGGATAGGCGAGAAAGGCAGGCCCTTTGTGCCCCTGTGCTAGGATCAGCGAGGCGGGCAGGTTGGTCAGAGACCCGCTGCGCGCCTGAACGCCCATGGCTTGCCATTCCGCGACCGAGCGTGGTTTGCCAGGGCCAGACAAAGACCAATCCATCTGGGCAGGCACTGTCACCTCTTGCAACCAGGGCTGGCCCGGTTGCCAGCCCAGATGTGACAGCATCTTGCCACCGGACACCAACGCATCGGGGGCCGATGTTTTTAGGGAGACCTTGCCATCGCCATCGCCGTCGACGCCATTGTCCAGAATGTCTTGCGGGAGCATTTGCACCATGCCGATTTCACCTGCCCAGGCCCCGGTGGTACGGTTCGGGTCGAAGTTACCCTGGCTGAACAGCTCGATTGCCGCAAAAACCTGCGGTCGGAACAATTCAGGGCGGCGGCAATCATGGGCCAGGGTGACCAGCGCGTTGCGGGTGTTGAAATCGCCCTGAACCGCGCCGTAGTCGGTTTCGAACGCCCAGAAGGCCAGCAAAACGCCCCGTGAAACGCCGTATTCGCGCTCGATCCGGTCAAACACCGCGTCGTATTTGCGCGACATGGATTGCCCCCGGTCGATCCGGTTTTGCGAAATCAGGCGGCGTGAGAAATCGATGAAAGGTTTCTGAAACACCCCCTGAGCCCGGTCAGCGCGTAGCACCGCTGGGTCCTGTTGGACGCCTTGAAAGAAGGCATTCACCGTGGCCTGATCAAAGCCCTTTTGCGCGGCTTCGGATTTCAGCCCGTTTACGAATTGGTTGAAACCGCCACCGCATTGGGCAAAGGCAGGTGCTGCAAACAGGGCGGCGGCGAACAGAGAGGGCAACAAACGCATCGGATGTCCTTCAGAAAATAAACGTGATCCCAACCCACACTGACAGAAGGCCGAGTGCAAGCCCCCAGACCCGCCACAAGATGGTACATGCGCGGAAAATCTCCTCAGCTCCGATCTCACGCTCGGCGTTTCCGTTTACCCAGGCCAGATCGCGGAGCTGTCCATCATAGCTGCGCGGCCCAGCCAATGCGATGTTCAGGGCCCGCGCCATTGCAGCCTCAGGCCATCCCGCATTGGGCGAGATATGGCGGCGCGCATCTGCGATGATCTCGGACCAGCGGGACCATTGGCCCGACAGAGCGATGATCATCAGACAGGTCAGCCGTGCCGGGATCAGGTTCAGCAGATCGTCGAACCGGGCCGAGGCCCATCCGAATGCGTGGTGCTTTTCCGTGCGGTAGCCGATCATGCTGTCGGCGGTGTTGACGATTTTGTAGATCAACAGCCCAGGCAAGCCGCCAATCAGGAACCAGAAGGCAGGGGCGATGACCCCGTCACTCAGGTTTTCTGCCGCGCTTTCGATGGCCGAGCGGGCGATTTGAGCCTCGGTCATATCCGTCGTGTCGCGGGATACGATCATGGCGACCTTGGCTCGACCTGCCTCCACTGACTGTTGAAGCCCGTTACCTACGGCTCGCACATGCGAAACAAGTGAGTTCTGGGCCAGAAGGATGGCGCAGATGACTCCTTCGGCAACCGGGCCAAGTAAGGCCAGCGCCCAGCCCAACAGGCCAGCTAGGCCGATCAGTAGGATCAAAGCACCTACGCCCTTCAAGCGTTGATATGGCTCTTGGTTCAGGGTCTTATCAAGCGTGCCAACCGCTTTCCCCATGATCACCGCAGGGTGACGCACGCGGGACCAGAGCCAATCGGGTTCGCCCAGTGCCGCGTCCAGCAGCATGGCGCAAGCCAGCACAAAGGCCGTGCTCATAACGCGTTTTCCAGCCGGCTCCACCCGTCTGATGGGGGCAGTCCAAGGCGCAGATAGGTGTCGGAATAGGGGAAGATGCGGCTCCAGATGTGTGCGCTGGCCAGACGGTCCCGCCAACCTCGTGCGTTGTCGACCTTGTAAAGACGAAACAGCGTGGTGCCGCCGACCAGCTGCGCGCCGCTGTCCAGTAGCAAAGTGTCCAGACGATCGGCGTTGGTTGCCAGTTTCGCGCGCGTCTCTTCGGCCCAGTTCCTGTCTTGCAAAGCGGCGGTTCCCGTTCGCAACGCTGGTCCGGATACCGCCCAAGGACCGGTCAGGTCGTTCAGCCGAGAGATCATGCCAGGCTGACCAATCGCAAAGCCCAACCGCAGCCCAGCCAGGCCCCAGAACTTGCCGAAACTCTTTAGTACAACGACACCTGGGCGGGCGGATAACTGAATCAGAGACGCCTCTGGGCTCACGTCGCAGAAGCTTTCATCAATCACGGTCAAGGGCGCATTGGCATCCTCTTCACGCCAGAGGCGTCCGTCTGGGTTGTTCGGGTGCACCAGAACGCGCGCATCGGCCGACCCGTATTCTTGAACTTGCCAGCCTTGCACGGCAAAGGCAGCAGCATGTTCGTTATAGGTAGGCGTCGTGATTTGCACCCGCCCAACGGGCGCAAGCGCGGGTAGGCGTGCAATCACAGCGGATGCGCCGGGGGCAGGCAGTATATGTGCAGTTTCGGGCACATTCCAAAAACCCCGCGCTGCCTCACAGAGCCGTTCAAAAGCGCCATGATCGGGCAATTGGGCCCAATCTTCGGGTTGGAAGGCTGGCAGGTCATAGGGGTGTGGGTTGACACCGGTCGACAGGTCTATCCAATCGCTTCGGGTGCCGCCATAGTGCTTGATCGCCTGATCCAGCCCGCCGCCATGGTCGCGTTCGGTGCGCGGATTCAACATGTTTTCAGTCATCGCGCCTCAAGCCTCAACCGCCGAATTCGCGTTGCTTCAAGCGGATTTTTGCCGTTTTGACAAGCAAATCCGCGTGATCAGCGCGTGTCGCTGGTGTCGTTAACACTTTGTTAAGGAAATAACGGGATCACAGACCACGGGGGTCGGCACCACTCACCATACCAAGTGCCGAGGTTGTTGCAAATGAAAGTTCTGATTGTTGAGAGTAACCCCGACCTTGGTCGGGTCTGGAAAAGACATCTTGAAAGACAAGGTGCAGATGTTGAACTGGTCACGGGGCAAGAGGCTGCGATCCTCGCGCTCTATGGGACGGCGTTTGACATCATCGTGCTGGATTTGGTGTTGGAAAGCGGCAGTGCGTTGGCGGTAGCGGATTTCGCCAGCTATCGCCGCCCCGAGGCGCGGGTGATCTTTGTCACCAACACCACGTTCTTTTCAGACGGGTCGATCTTTGCCCACAGCCCCAATGCCTGTGCCTATGTGCAAAGTGGAACACCGCCAGAGGATCTGGCGGCGATGGTTGAACACTACGCGGCAGGTCGCTGATCGCGGTCATGCGGCTCCATGTAGTCCAGCACCGGGTTTACCGGGATGATCCGGTGCGGATTGATGCTGTCGTGGCTATAGTGATAGTGGCGCACGATGTGGGTCATGTTGATGGTCTGCGCGACGCCCGGCCACTGATATAGCTCGCGGGTGTAGGCCCAAAGGTTCGGGTAATCGACCAGCCGGCGCTTGTTGCACTTGAAATGCAAGTGATAGACCGGATCGAACCGGATCAGGGTTGTGAATAAGCGCCAGTCCGCCTCGGTCACGCGATCCCCCATCAAATAGCGATTTCGGCTTAGGCGGTCTTCGAGCCAATCCAGTGTGTCGAACAACGGACCTACGGCGGCATCGTAAGCCTCTTGCGAGGTGGCAAAGCCAGATTTGTAGACGCCATTGTTGACGTCAGAATAGATGCGAGCGTTGACCTCTTCGATCTGAGCGCGCATCTCTTCGGGCCAATAATCATCTGTGTTGCCGGTGATCCCGTCGAAAGCCGTGTTGAACATGCGGATGATTTCCGAGCTTTCGTTCGACACGATTGTCTCTTGTTGTTTGTCCCAAAGGATCGGCACGGTAACGCGACCGGAATAGGCGGGATCGGCCTTGCTATAGATCTGATGGGCGAAATCGAGGTCATAGAGGTCATCGCCCGTTGCGCCGTGATTGTCCGTTTCGAACGTCCAACCTTTGTCCAGCATGTCCGGATGCACGACTGAGACGGGGATCAGATCACGCAGCCCTTTGAGTTCGCGGAAGATCAATGTGCGATGTGCCCAAGGGCAGGCGTGAGAGACATAGAGGTGATAGCGATCCGGTTCCGCCTTGAACCCGGCCTTACCAGATGGTCCAGCGCTACCATCAGCCGTTAGCCAGTTGCGAAATTGCGCGGCGCTGCGTTTGAACGCCCCGCCGGTGGACTTAGTATCGTACCAGGTATCGTGCCATGTCCCATCGACTAGCAAACCCATTGGTCATCCTCCGCATTTTGAGTCTGCAGCAAAGATAGGAGTGCAGAGATAGCCATGCCACATCAGCATATGCGCATCTGGCCTGCGCCTTTGCACAGTCAGGCCTGCGATGGCTGCGCAACATTTTGCCACCCGGTCTGGTGTATGTGACGAAGTTCACTGGATTTTTACGCTCGCGTGCCCACAATAATGGATACAAGAGGGGGAATAGTTTGATGAGTACTTATGTTTCCAAGGAGATTCGCGCCGAATTAGATGCCGCTCGAATCGCTGCCCTGAAAAAATCCAGCCGTTTGCGGGTTGAGATGGGCGACAATACCTACAAAATTCTGAAATTGTGGAAAGATGGGTTCACGGTTGAGGCTGCCACCACGCCACGCCTGCGCGGGCTGGTCGATATCTACGACGGGGCGAACCATCTGTACCAGTGCCTGATCATCGCGGATGAGGATGAAGGCGGCGAGATGCGATACGAGTTCAAGCGCAGCACAGCGGCGCATGATAAGGCACCGCTGGATTTCTACCGCGCACCGGACGCACCAATCGCGTTGTTGGGACACGAGGACTAGGGCCTTAAGGCTAGATCGAAGCCGGGTGCTCCGTAAGGAAGTACGCCCGGCTTTGTGTTTTCTACGCAAAAGCAGATCGCTTATTGCAAATCCGAGAAGGCCTCTTTCAGCCGCGCACAGGCGTCCTCAACCCGCGCGCGCTGGGTTCCCAGATTGAAGCGCAGGAAGTTTTCACCACCTGTACCAAAAGTTGTGCCGTGGTTGACCGCGATTTTTGCGGTCTGTTCGACACGGTTGG
Source organism: Ruegeria sp. I1 (assembly GCF_056532675.1). Taxonomy (NCBI): domain Bacteria; kingdom Pseudomonadati; phylum Pseudomonadota; class Alphaproteobacteria; order Rhodobacterales; family Roseobacteraceae; genus Ruegeria; species Ruegeria sp. I1. The sequence goes on from NZ_JBQFNM010000007.1 coordinate 180,665, forward strand.
TGAATTCGGCACGTTCCATCCCGGTTCCCGAGAAATCGATCCAGGCAAGGTATGTTGCTTCCAGCGGCATCGACCTGAGGCCGGGGATGCCCGCGATGGCCGTGTCGAACATCTGGCGGTTCGCGTCGATATACGCGACCTGATCATCCACCCATGCCGCACCTTCTGCCGAATACGCGGCTGCCGTTGCAAATTGGCCGACCGAGTTGGGTGCAAGCGACAAGGCAGCCATACGTTTGGCGAATTTGCCGCGCAATTCAGGGTCGGGGATGATCACTTGACCGGTGTGCAGCCCTGCGATGTTGAACGTCTTTGATGGCGCAGTCAGCATCAGCAAGCGGTCGGTAATCTCAGGGGCGGCGTTTTGCATCGGGATATGAGTGTGACCCGGAAAAACCAGATCGTGGTGTATCTCATCCGACAGGATCAGCAGGTCATGACGCTTGGCGAAATCGGCAACGGCTTGCAGCTCGTCCTGACTCCAGACCCGACCGCCGGGATTATGCGGCGAGCACAGGATGACCATCTTCTCGTTTCCGGTCATCTGTTCGTCATAGGCGTCGAAATCCATCTCATTCCGACCGTTGGTATTGCACATCTCGCATTCAACAACTTCGCGCCCGGCATTCCGGATGACTTTGGCAAAGGCGTGATAGACCGGGGTGAACAACACGATCCCGTCACCCGGGTTGGTAAAGGTGTCCAGGCACATGCCAACCCCGTTGACCAGACCCGTGGTTGTAAAGATAGCATCCGCTTCGACCGCCCAGTCGTGACGGGTGCGCATCCACCAGCGGATGGCGTCCTTATAGGGTTGATCGAGGTTTACGTAGCCAAAAACGCCATGGTCCAGCAACTCGCGCATCTTACTCAACACGGGTGGCGGTGCGCGGAAATCAGCATCGGCGACCCACATCGCCAGGCCGTCATCGGCTGGCACGCCGTAGACCGGCTCCATCATGTCCCATTTGGCGCAATGGGTGCCGTGGCGGTTGATGAGGTCGTCAAAGCTCATGGGTGTCTCCTGTATGATCGCTCTGCAAGCTATCCGGAATTGCAGCACGTGCAAGGGGGGCGTTGCGGCGGCGGGCGCGATGTCCTAAATCAGCCCCATGAAACGCACTATTTTGATCCATCCCGATCCACGTCTGAAAAAGGTTTGCGCGCCGGTGGCTGACCTGACAGACGATTTGCGCAAGCTGGCTGATGATATGCTGGAGACGATGTATGACGCGCCCGGTGTTGGTCTGGCCGCGCCGCAGATTGGTGTGTTGGATCGGCTGATAGTATTGGACTGTGTCAAGGAAGAGGGCGAGGCCCCACGTCCGTTGATCATGTTTAACCCCGAGGTCATTGCCTCCTCCGATGAGACCAATGTCTATGAAGAGGGCTGCCTGTCGATCCCCGAACAATATGCCGAGGTGACGCGCCCCAAGGTTGTGGACGTCGCCTGGATGGATCAGAACGGCAACCCGCAGCAAGAAACCTTCGATGGGCTTTGGGCGACTTGCGTGCAGCATGAGATTGATCATCTGGATGGCAAGCTGTTCATCGACTACCTGAAGCCACTGAAACGGCAGATGATCACGCGCAAGATGCAGAAGCTGAAGCGTGAAAAGGCGCGGGCATGAGCGTTCGGACTTGCCTGCCCTGGCCCGACAAGCGCCTGCGCACCAAGGCCGAAGACGTTGCCGAGATCACAGATGACATACGCGCCATCTGGGACGACATGATCGACACGATGGAGGCGATGCCAGGCGTTGGCCTTGCCGCAACCCAAATCGGTGTGATGCTGCGGTTGGCCGTGGTGGATGGCTCGACCGAGCGGGGCCGGGCGGTGCGTTTGGCGAACCCGGAAATCCTGCATAGTTCAATCGAGATGCGTGAGCATGATGAGGCCAGTCCCAACCTGCCAGGTGTGTCGGCCAAGGTGAAACGCCCGCGTGCTGTAACGGTCAAGTTCCTGAATGAAAACGGGATGATCGACCGCCGCGATTTCGTGGGGATCGAAGCCACCAGCGTGCAGCACCAAATCGATCATCTGAACGGCAAGATGTATTTCGACCGGCTTAGCAAGGTCAAACGCGACATGCTTCTGCGCAAAGCCAGGAAACAGGGGTAACGATGCGCGTCGTTTTCATGGGTACGCCCGATTTCTCGGTCCCGGTTCTGGATGCGCTGGTTGAGGCCGGACATGAGATTGCCGCCGTTTATTGCCAGCCGCCACGTCCGGCGGGCCGCGGCAAGAAAGATCGCCCGACGCCAGTTCATGCACGCGCCGAGGCGCTGGGCCTGGTGGTACGTCATCCGGTGTCTCTGAAATCAGCCGAAGAACAGTCCGCTTTTGCGGCACTGAATGCAGATGTGGCGGTTGTGGTCGCTTATGGGCTAATCCTGCCACAAGCCATTCTGGATGCGCCTGCGCAGGGCTGTTTGAACATCCATGCCAGCCTATTGCCGCGCTGGCGCGGGGCGGCCCCGATACATCGTGCGATCATGTCGGGGGATGCAGAAACCGGCGTCTGTATCATGCAGATGGAGGCTGGGCTGGATACAGGCCCCGTCCTGTTGCGGCAAGCAACACCGATCCAGACCGAAGAGACAACGGCCCAGTTGCACGACCGCCTGTCAGTCATGGGTGCGGCGCTGATCGTTCAGGCGCTGAACCGCCTGTCTAATCTGACGCCCGAGCCGCAACCCGATGAAGGCGTCACCTATGCCTCGAAGATCGACAAGGCCGAGGCTCGGATCGACTGGTCACGCAGCGCTGCCGAGGTTGATCGCCAGATACGCGGCCTTTCTCCATTTCCCGGTGCATGGACCGAGATCGATGGAGAGCGGATCAAGTTGCTGGCCTCACGTTTGGCAGAGGGGCAGGGCGCGCCTGGTGAGGTTCTGAACGATGATCTGCACGTGGCCTGCGGCCAATGCGCGGTCGAGCTGCTGCGCTTGCAAAGGGCAGGCAAAGGTGCGCAGGATCGGGAAACCTTCCTGCGGGGCTGGCCGATCCCGCCGGGCACGCGATTGGCATCGGAGTAGCGCATTCATGTTCATGGTCTTGATGGGTACTGTGGTGATCGCCGGGATCGTTGGATACCTGTCCGAGAAAACAGGCTTTACCCATAATGGCTATTTGCAATCCATCATAATCTGCGTGGGTGGGGCGTTTCTGTTCTACTTTGTGCGCATCATGTTCGGCATCAGCTTTGGACCTCCGGGGTTGGATGCGGTTTTGTCCTCTATCGGCGCGCTGATCATCGTCCCGACCCATTGGAGGAAGTGACATGCCCGTTATCGCCCTGATCATCATCGGTGCCGCTGCGGGCTTTCTGGCCACTCGTTTGATGCGGATCGAATCCGATATCCCTACGACGATGTTGATTGGCATTGTAGGAGCGCTGGTTGGTGGTTTCCTTCTGCGGGCCCTGGCGACGATGATGGGCTGGTTATCTGGATTTGTGGGGGCTGTACTCGGGGCGTTGCTGGTGATCTGGATTTGGCAGGCAATTCGTCGTCGATAGCGAGCTTCTTTGGCCCTATGCTGTCCGAGCAAATGCAATGCGCGTCTTAGCGTTCGTCGCAAACTGTTGCTGAGCTCAGACGAGTTGCGGTGAGACTGGTCATATCGAACCGGTTCGCTTCGGCCGCGGTCATCCAGTGCATGTCTTCAGCCGGGGCAGCTTCGAGCGTGAACCAGTAGAAGTCTTCGTCCACGCCGATATCTTCGAAGTAGTCGAGATAGCGGTCATGTTCGGGGTCATCCTCTGGCAACTCTGTCGCAACCAATCCCCCACCGCTCCAGCTGTGGACACCGACGCACGCGCCAGGTTGCAGAACACGGGAGTTCCCGGCCAGAAAAAGGTCGGTCCCGCCCGATGCGACCAGCCCGTCAGAGGGCACCACCGTAGTCATCCCGCTCTCATGAACAACGCGGCTGAAGATGACATTCGCATCGTCATCGACCGACCCTTCGATTTGCTGCAACACCAGCGTTTTGGCTTGGGGGTTCTGCGCAATCACCTCTTCAAACGCATCCAGAGTGGTGTGATCGATGGTACCGGTCGCAATGATCTGATCCCCTTGGGCGACAAAGCTGACAGGCGTGTATTGCTCGGCGCAGGCGGTCAGGACGGTTAGACCCGTCAAAATCGCATATGCTTTCATCAGTCTTTGATCTCCAAAGTTTGGCAGACTGCAAACAGCCCAAAGATGGTGCGTAGGTATCGAGCTTATTGTCGCGGTGGACGGGCCTTGTAAACCGGTAGTTGCCATCCAAACAGCAAAGAGCCAGCTCTGAGAACCCAGCAAACAAGAGCACATAACCCAAGAGCCAGCAGGCCCTCTAGCCCGAACTTGGTGGCCAAAACCGCGCTCAATGCGCCTGCTAAGGCGCAGGAGACATAGAGTTCACCCTGTTTCAGCACCAGAGGCACCTCATTGCAAACCACATCGCGCATCAGGCCGCCTAGACATCCGGTTGTAACTCCCATCAACACCACGATGATCCCGGATTGGCCCAATGAAAGCGCGGCACCTGTTCCGGCAGCAACGGCGATGGATAGGGCGAAACTGTCCAGCCAGACCAGCCAGCTATATCTGTTTTCAACCAGATGAGCGGTGAAAAACACCAGAACGGCGGCGCTGACTGCGATCAGGATGTAATCCGGCTGACCAACCCAAAAGACAGGATGTCGATCCAGCAGAAGGTCCCGAACGGTGCCACCTCCCACTGCCGTCAGGCAGGCCATAAATGCAAACCCCACAAGGTCAAGCTGCGCGCGGCTTGCAACCAGCGCGCCGGTCAATGCAAAGATCAGGACCGAGGCATAGTCGAGCAGTGCAAGCCCGTTCACGCCTGCGCCTTTTTGGGTTTGAACGGGGCCATGCCGGCGCGGGCCAGTTCATCGGCTTTTTCATTTTCGGGATGACCCGCATGGCCTTTGACCCATTCCCAGGTCACATCATGGCGTTCTTGCGCGGTATCCAGACGTTGCCACAGGTCGACATTCTTGACGGGTTTTTTGTTCGACGTTTTCCAACCGTTCCGCTTCCACCCGAAAATCCAGCCGGTGACGCCGTTTTTGACATAGGCGCTGTCAGTCACGATGGTGATACGGGATGCGCGTTCTAGCGTTTCCAAGGCGCTGATTGCGGCCAACAATTCCATGCGGTTGTTCGTGGTCTCGGCCTCGCCACCGTTTAACTCGCGCTCTTTCAGGACCTTCTCACCCTCGATCGCGCGCAGCAGCACGCCCCAACCACCGGGGCCGGGATTGCCAGAGCAGGCTCCGTCCGTGTAGGCGAACAGTTCAGGCATGGGCGGCCAGTGCGATGTATTCCGAGACCGAGCCGTCAAGTCCAGTACCGCTGCCTCGTCTTCGGTTCGTGATGGTGAAGCCGGCATCTTCCAGATAAGTCTTCAATTCGTCCTCGGAGTAGTAACTGTAATATCGACCCAAACGGTCAGGCCCGTCACCTTCGCCCAGTTTCATGGCGATAAAGAACGCACCACCGGGTTTCAGTGCGCGGTGAATAGCGCTCAGGTGTTTGGGAAATTCTGCCCGCGTGGCATGCAGCAGGCTAAAATTGGCCCAGATGCCATCATAGATGCCCACGACTGTAAGGTCGGAAAACGTGGCTTGTCTGGCCGATACACCGGGGTGTTCCGAGGCCAGTTTCACCATTTCTTCCGATGCATCCATTGCGTCGACTTGTAATCCGGCCTTGGCCATGATTGCAGAGGATGCGCCCGGTCCACACCCGAAATCCAGCACTTTGCCACCGGCGGGCACTGCTTGGATGAACCGACCTAATTGAGGATCGCCCTTATTGTCTTCATTCGTCAGCTCGGCGTAGCGCGTCGCCTGAGCGTCATAGACGGATATGGTGTTGCGGTTGCTCACAGGTAAACTCCAACTGCTAGGCAAAGCAGTACAATCAAGGTTAGCAGAATGCGCAGTCGCATCCACCAGTTGGGGGCCAAACCCCAGTACCAAAAGATGGCATCCAAGACCAAAAGCCCCGCAAAGCCAGCAATCAGATTGTTGCCAGCATTCACAGGCCCGCCACCTGTCATGAAGAAGGCCCAGAGCGCAGGCAGAACAGACAGGGTATACCCCACTGTTGCTCGGCTACCTGATGCTTTGGTTGCAAAACCCCAAAGCACCCCCGACATGAAACTCAGAATGACCGAGCCGTAAAACAGCTGGATATATGGCCCTACGAAACGCGCGCCAAACTGCCGTGAACCCCAAGCGTTCAGATCGCTGTTCAGATAGGTCAATGCGCCCCAGATAAACGGAATCAACCCCGCCAGACCCAAGTACAGCGCGGCCTTGGGCACGCCATTCATGCCGGCTGCCTAAGCACACGGGGCACTTTGAATTCCACGTTTTCCACGGCGTTTTCAGCCAGTTCAACTGTCACGTCATAGCGTTCACGGAAAGCGTCGACGACCTCGTTCACCAGTTGCTCGGGGGCCGAGGCCCCGGCTGTGATGGCCACGCTGGCAATACCCTCAAGGGCGCGCCAGTCGATATCGGGTGCGCGCTGAACCAGTTGCGCATAGCTGCATCCGGCGCGTGAGGCGACCTCGACCAGACGTTTCGAGTTTGACGAGTTCGGTGCACCGACCACCAGCAAGGCGTCTGACTTTGGGGCCACGGCTTTGACAGCTTCTTGCCGGTTCGTGGTGGCGTAGCAGATGTCTTCCTTGTGCGGCCCTACGATGGCTGGAAAGCGGTCCTGCAAGGCGGCGATGACATCTTTGGTGTCATCAATCGACAGCGTGGTCTGGGTCACAAACGCCAGCTTGTCCGGGTCTCGTACCTCGATGTCTGCGACATCTTCGACCGTTTCGACCAACAGCACTTCGCCTTCGGGCAGCTGTCCCATCGTGCCAATCGTTTCCGGGTGCCCTTTATGGCCGATCATCACGATCTGCAGACCGGCATCGAAATGGCGTTGCGCCTCGATATGCACCTTTGACACCAGCGGGCAGGTCGCATCTACAAACAGCATCTCGCGCCTGGATGCCTCAGCCGGGACAGATTTTGGAACGCCATGAGCCGAGAAGATCACAGGCCGATCATCCGGGCATTCGTCCAACTCGGCCACGAAGACAGCACCTTTGTCGCGCAAACCGTCGACGACAAACTTGTTGTGAACGATTTCGTGGCGCACGTAGACAGGCGCCCCCCACTTCTCCAGCGCCATTTCGACGATCTTGATGGCCCGGTCTACGCCTGCACAAAATCCGCGAGGCGCGGCCAGGTACAATGTCAATGGTGGCTTGATCATGTCGGTGTCTCCTTACGGCACAGGTAAGTCTTTTCCCGGCATTGGTCCAGCCGCCAGATCTGTCATCCATCTGACATGAATCGGTGTTAGCCAGCCGGTGTTTGAGCACCAAGCTATAGTTAATGAAGCGCGGCCAGATCAGTGAGCCCTGGCCGCGCAACCTTCTTGGCCCTTTGGGGCCAAATTTCGATCAAGTTCCACTAGCGACTGCGACGCTGCGGGGTTCAGCCGGCATTTCGCGCGGGGGCCGCCCGATTACATCGCGTAGGTCTTCCAGTTCGATAAAGTTGTCGGCCTGGCGGCGGAGCTCGTCCGAGATCATCGGCGGTTGGCTGCGGATGGTCGAGACCACCGAAACGCGCACGCCCTGTCGTTGCAGGCTGGCAATCAGCGGGCGGAAATCCCCATCGCCCGAGAAAAGCACGATATGATCAACCCGCGGTGCCAGTTCCATCGCATCGACGGTAAGCTCGATATCCATGTTTCCCTTGACCTTCCGACGCCCCATGCTGTCGGTGTATTCCTTGGCCGGCTTGGTCACCATGGTGAAGCCGTTATAATGCAGCCAGTCTACAAGCGGACGGATCGGAGAATACTCATCATTTTCCAGAAGCGCTGTGTAATAGAAAGCCCGAAGCAGTTTACCTCTGCGCATGAATTCCTGTCGCAGCAGCTTGTAGTCGATATCAAATCCAAGCGCTTTGGCGGCCGCATAAAGATTGGAGCCGTCGATGAACAGCGCTAGCCGTTCGTCTTTATAAAACATAAATAGTCCCTTCCGGTATAATACAGCGCGGTGAGTGATGTGTGAGTGGGTGTAAAAATGTCGCGCTTTGGTGCCCCTATAATTAGGGCTTTTGTTGGGCATCGCAAGTATGCAGTTGACCGAATATACGGCCTCATATGAGTGATTCTGTGCCAAAAACCATCGTTGCCTTGGGGGCAAATCTCAGTTTGGGACGAACTGAGCCGCACTTGACGTTACGGCAGGCGCTTTCGGCACTTTCGGAGAAGGGGTTGGTGATTCGCGACGTCAGCCGGTTTTTTTCCACACCTTGTTTTCCCGCAGGTGCGGGGCCTGACTATGTGAATGCGGCTGCGTCGATTGAAACGGCCAAGGCTCCGGTGGAGTTGCTGCAGGATTTGCATGCCGTGGAACATGAGTTCGGTCGAGAACGCGCGCAGCGATGGGGCATGCGGACCCTTGATCTGGATCTGATCTGTTACGCGGATCAGGTGTTGCCAGACCGCGCCACTTTCGATCTTTGGCGTGATCTTGATCCGGATCTGCAAGCGCAGTCGGCTCCGGACGAACTGATCCTACCGCATCCGCGCCTACAGGACAGGGCGTTTGTGCTGGTTCCCATGGCCGATATTGCACCGGAATGGCGGCATCCGGTGCTGAACAAGACGGTGACGCAGATGATGGCTGCCTTATCCACTGCAGACGTGACTGAGGTTACGCCACTGTGATTGGTGCAGGGGCAGCATTTCTTGCTTGTCAAGGCGTACAATCGGCCTTAGATAAACCTCTTCCTGACATGGACTCAGTAACGGAGAGCGCCCAATGGCCCGCGTGACGGTTGAAGACTGCGTAGACAAGGTTCCGAACCGGTTCGAACTGGTGATGCTTGCCGCCCACCGGGCGCGCGAGATTTCTGCCGGCGGTCCGATCACCGTTGACCGTGACAACGACAAGAACCCTGTCGTGTCGCTGCGCGAGATCGCCGACGAAACCCAAAGCGCGGATGAATTGCGCGAGCGTCTGATCGAGGCCAACCAGACCCAGATCGAGGTTGATGAGCCCGAAGAAGATCAGATGGCATTGCTGATGGGTGCCGAAACGGACAAGCCAGCCGATGATGACATGTCCGAAGAAAAGCTCCTGCGTGCTCTGATGGAGGCGCAAGGCCAGGGGTAACCCCAGCGATAAAGGTGCGGACCGGATGATTTCAGCAGAAGACCTGATTGCGCTGGTCCGCAATTACAATCCCAAGACAAATGCCGAGCGCATCGAGCGGGCCTATGAGTTTGGCCAGCAGATGCATGAAGGGCAGTTGCGCCATTCTGGCGAGCCCTATTTTACCCATCCCGTTGCCGTTGCCGCCATTTTGACCGAACAGCGTCTGGATGATGCGACGATCATCACGGCGCTTTTGCACGACACGATTGAAGACACCAAAGCCAGCTACGGCAAAGTGGCCGAGCTGTTCGGGGATGAGGTCGCCAAGCTGGTGGATGGCGTCACCAAGCTGACCAACCTGCAGCTTTCTAGCCGCGAAACCAAACAGGCTGAGAATTTCCGCAAGCTGTTCATGGCCATGTCCAAGGACCTGCGGGTCATTCTGGTCAAGCTGGCCGACCGTCTGCACAACATGCGCACGATCAAGGCAATGCGTCCCGAAAAGCAGGTGATCAAGGCGCGCGAGACGATGGATATCTATGCGCCACTTGCAGGCCGGATGGGGATGCAATGGATGCGTGAGGAACTGGAAGACCTCGCCTTCCGCGTTCTCAACCCCGAAGGCCGCCAGTCGATCATTCGCCGCTTTATCACCTTGCAACGCGAAACCGGCGATGTGATCCACCGCATCACCGGTGATATGCGGCATGAATTGGAAAAGGCAGAGATTGAGGCCGAGGTCTTTGGCCGCGCCAAGAAACCCTATTCAATCTGGCGCAAGATGCAGGAAAAGGATCAGGGGTTCTCGCGGCTGTCCGACATCTATGGGTTCCGCATCATCACCATGACCGAAGAGGATTGCTATCGCACGCTTGGAGCAATCCATCAGCGTTGGCGCGCGGTGCCTGGGCGGTTCAAGGATTATATCAGCCAGCCGAAATCGAACGGATACCGCTCGATCCACACCACCGTTTCGGGCCGCGATGGTAAGAGGGTTGAGGTGCAGATCCGCACCCGTCAGATGCATGACGTCGCCGAAACCGGGGTCGCAGCGCATTGGTCGTATCGGGATGGTGTGCGCACCGAAAACCCGTTTGCCGTGGACCCGGCCAAGTGGATTTCGAACCTGACTGAACAGTTCGACAACGAAGAAGACCACGAAGATTTCCTCGAAGCCGTAAAGCTGGAAATGTACTCCGACCAGGTCTTCTGCTTCACGCCCAAGGGCGATGTGGTGAAATTGCCGCGCGGGGCGACGCCGATTGATTTCGCCTATGCGATCCACACCCGGATTGGGCACGCTTGTGTCGGAGCAAAGGTGGATGGCATTCGCGTACCGCTATGGACCCGGCTCAAGAACGGACAATCGGTGGATATCATCACCGCAGATGGGCAGACGCCGCAGGTCACATGGCTTGAGATCGCGGTAACAGGCAAGGCCCGCACCGCGATCCGGCGTGCGCTGCGCGAAGTGGATCGCGAGCGTTTTATTCGGCTGGGCAAAGAACTGGCGCGCTCGGGCTTTGAACATGTGGGCCGCAAGGCGACCGACAAGGCGTTGGACACTGCGGCCAAGCATTTGCGCCTGAAGGATCGTGATGAACTGCTGGCGCGATTGGGCAGTGCGGAACTGACCGCCCATGACGTGGTCGAGGCGGTTTATCCCGAACTGACCAAGGATGAGGGCGATGCGATCCCGATGCGCCGCGCGGTGATTGGCCTGGAGCCGGGGCAGAAATTCGACCGAGCACCTTGCTGTCAGCCACTTCCCGGTGAGCGCATTGTTGGCATCACCTATCGCGGTAAAGGCGTTGAGGTGCACGCAATCGATTGCAATCGATTGTCCGAATTCGAAAGCGAGCCGGAGCGCTGGGTCGATCTGCATTGGCATTCCGGCACTCACCCCGCCGCCTATGGCGCGACGCTTGACCTTACCATCGGCAATGATGCCGGGGTGCTGGGGCGCATTTGCACATTGATTGGTGAGAAAAAGGCCAATATCTCGAACTTGGAGTTTGTTGATCGGAAACCAGATTTTTACCGGTTGCTGATCAATGTTGAGTTGCGTGACCTGGAACAGTTGCATTCGCTTATGCTGATGCTTGAGGCTGAAAGCGATGTCGCCGCCGTTGAGCGGCACAGGGAACAGGCAAAACCAGTTGTTGTGGCTGGTTGAGATGAGGTGATCAGGAGTGGTTTTCAAGCGCCGAGATCGACGCTCGCCCATCCAGATCGCATCGGAGTTCGTCTATCCGCGCGGTGGATGGACCCGCGCCTTCCACTACGTCAAACATCGGGTGCGGCGTCTGCCGGATTCCCCTGATCGGATCGCGCGAGGCATCGGCGCCGGAGTATTTGCAGCCTTTACGCCGTTTTATGGATTGCATTTTGTCGTAGCCGCCCTGTGTGCGCGTCTGATTAACGGCAATATCCTGGCGGCGCTTAGCGGGACTTTTTTTGGCAATCCAATGACTTATGTACCGATTGGGGTGATCTGTCTACAGGCGGGTCATTTCATACTGGGCACAGAGTTCGACAAGAGTGTTGAGCGCGGGTTGATGGGTAAGTTCGCCAGCGCGTTGGGCGATCTCAAAAACAACTTTCTGTCGATATTCACCGACCGTGTCGCGGACTGGCACGGGCTTGGCGTGTTTTACTACGAGGTGTTTTACCCCTACCTCATTGGGGGCATTCTGCCCGGCCTTTTGGCCGGAGCTATATGCCACTACCTCAGCCTGCCGCTGATCCGCACGTATCAGCAACGCCGCCGCGACAAGATCAAGGCGAAATTCGACGAAATCAGACGACGGGCGGAAGAATCCACTGACGCTTAGACAACAAAGCCTCTAGGTTCAGGCCAAACACTGCAAAAGGAATCGAACGATGTCTGACAACCAATTGCGCCTGGGTGTAAACATCGACCACGTCGCCACCGTACGTAATGCGCGTGGTGGGGCTTATCCTGACCCTCTGCGCGCTGCCAAGCTGGCCGAAGAGGCGGGGGCCGATGGCATCACCGCCCATTTGCGCGAAGACCGTCGCCATATCTCTGACGCTGATATCGACGGGCTGATGGAGGTTCTGTCGGTCCCGCTGAACTTCGAGATGGCGGCAACGGACGAGATGCAGAAAATCGCCCTGCGCCACAAACCGCATGCTGTGTGTATCGTTCCCGAAAAGCGCGAGGAGCGCACAACCGAGGGCGGGCTTGAGGTCGCGCGCGAGGAAAACAAGCTGGCGCATTTCATTGCGCCGTTGCGCGACGTAGGTTGCCGCGTGTCGATCTTCATCGCCGCAGATCAACGCCAGATCGAAGCCGCGCATCGCATTGGGGCCGAGGTCATCGAGTTGCACACCGGTGCCTATTGCGATGCCCATGCCGAAGGCTGCATGGAGGAGGCTGCCCGCGAGCTTGAGGCGCTGCGCACAATGTCGAGCTTTGCGCATTCTCTGGGGCTTGAGGTGCATGCCGGCCACGGGCTCACCTATGACACGGTTCAGCCGATCGCTGCCTTCCCCGAGGTGCAAGAGCTGAATATCGGTCACTTCCTGATTGGCGAGTCGATCTTTTTGGGCCTCACGCCTGCCATCCAGGAGATGCGCCGCCTGATGGACGAGGCGCGCGCGTGATCACATACGGCTTCATTGCGATCTGGTTTGCCTGGATCATGGCCGGGGGCTCTCCGGGGCCTGCAACCATGGGCATCGCAGGAACCGCGATGAATGAAGGCCGCCGCGCCGGTTTGGCCTTCGCGCTGGGCATTTGTGTAGGTTCTGCAGCCTGGGGGATCGCCGCTGCACTGGGCCTGTCGGCGATCATGCTGGCCAATGTCTGGGTTTTCGAGATCATCCGATATGTGGGCGTTGCCTATCTGGGCTGGCTCGCCCTGAAGGCCTTGCGCCGCGCGATGACCTCGGATGAAGTTGCTTTGGGTCGACCTGTCACAGGTTCTCTGCCGACAGTCTTTGCCAAAGGCGCAGCGATCCATCTAACCAATCCCAAGGCAATCCTCAGCTGGGGTTCTATCTACGCCATCGTCGCGCCGAACGATGCCAGCTTGCTGATGTTGCTTGGGTATTTCGCGCTGCTCTATGTCGGGTCTTTGCTGATCTTTATCGGCTATGCCTTTCTCTTTTCCTCAAGCCGCATGGTCCAAAGTTACCGCCGCGCCCGCCGCTGGTTTGACCTGGCATTTGCCGGGTTCTTCGGGCTGGCGAGCTACAAGATCCTGACGGTGCGATTGCAATGATCCTCGGTATCGGCACAGATCTCGCAAACATTGACCGCATTCAGGGCACGCTGGATCGCTTTGGCGACCGGTTCCGCAACCGTGTCTTCACCGAGACCGAGCAGCGTAAGGCCGAACGCCGCGCTGACACCGCCGGCACCTACGCCAAACGCTGGGCCGCGAAAGAGGCGTGTTCCAAGGCGTTGGGCACTGGTTTGCGCATGGGTATCTCGTGGAAAGATATGGCGGTCACCAACCTTAGAACCGGTCAACCCGTGATGCATGTCACCGGTTGGGCGGCCGAACGGCTAGAGGAAATGACGCCCGAGGCGCATGAAGCAATCATCCATGTCACCCTGACGGATGATCACCCTTGGGCGCAGGCTTTCGTGGTGATCGAGGCCAGACCCATTGCTGACACGGCTGCGGCCTTGACTTGGCCCCAGTCGCCCCGCATGTAGCATCCCAACAACGCAATGACCGGAGAGCAGTATGGCCGAGGACGCCAAAACAGGTAACCCCGTGTGGGAGACGATCAAAACCATCGTCTATGCCCTTTTGATCGCGGGCGTTTTCCGCACCCTGTTCTTTCAGCCGTTCTGGATTCCCTCCGGCTCGATGAAGCAAACCCTGCTGATTGGCGACTTTCTGTTCGTGAACAAGATGGCTTATGGCTACTCCTATGCGTCCTGCCCCAGCTTGACCTTTATGAACATCGACGCCGAAGACATCTGTGGTTGGCTGCCCGGTGATGACAACACGCGTATCTGGGGCGGCGAGCCCGAGCGCGGTGATGTCATTGTGTTCCGACATCCGGTTACGGGGCGGGACTACATCAAACGTTTGATCGGTTTGCCGGGTGACCGCATTCAGGTGCGCGAAGGTCAGATCATTTTGAACGGCACGCCGGTGCCGCAACAGCCTGACGGGGTGTTTACAGAAATCGCCGAACCCCAGGGGCCGCAACGCCTGCGCCCGCGCTGTGAAAACGGGCCGGTTGGAAATGGCGGCACCTGCGAAAAGTCGCGCCTAATTGAAACTTTGCCCAATGGCGTGTCCTATGATGTGCTGAACATCGGCAATCAGGGGTCAGACAATACCGGCATCTATACAGTGCCCGAAGGCCACTATTTCTTCATGGGGGACAACCGCGACAACTCCGCGGATAGCCGTCTGCCGCAATCCGCGGGCGGCGTTGGTTACGTGCCCTACGAAAACCTGATCGGTCGCGCCGACCGGATCATGTTCTCGTCCTCCGGGCGCTCCATGCTGTTCTTCTGGACTTGGCGCGGGGATCGGTTCTTTAAGGCGGTGAATTGAAGCTTTCATCCGAGATAAAAGCATTCCAGCAGCGTTTGGGATACGAATTCACCAATCCTGAACTGCTGGTGCGCGCATTGACCCATGGATCAGTGTCTTCGGCCACGCGGCCCGATAACCAGCGGTTGGAGTTTCTGGGGGACCGCGTACTGGGGCTGGTCATGGCGACTGCCCTACTAGAGGCGGACAAGAAAGCCACCGAAGGCCAGTTGGCGCCGCGCTTCAACGCGTTGGTCCGCAAAGAGGCCTGTGCCGATGTCGCTCGCCAGATTGATCTGGGGGCCGTCCTGAAACTGGGCCGGTCCGAGATGCTGTCGGGTGGTCGCCGCAAACAGGCACTGCTTGGCGATGCGATGGAGGCGGTCATCGCGGCCATCTATCGTGATGCTGGTTTTGAGGCGGCGCGGGACGTCATCATAGCCCTATGGGGCGAGCGCATTCATAAGGTTGAAGCCGACGCCCGTGATGCCAAAACCGCGCTGCAGGAATGGGCGCAAGCCCGCGGTCAGAAACCTCCGGCTTATGTCGAGGTCAAGCGCACCGGCCCTGACCACGCCCCCATCTTCACCATCGCCGCCCGTTTGCAAGATGGCACTGAGGCGCAGGCGACCGCAGGCTCAAAACGCCAGGCCGAGCAGGCTGCTGCGAAATCTCTGTTGGGTCAGTTGAGTTGAGCTGTTTTGCCGAAGTCGGAACATGAAGATCAGGCCCGCAGAGAAAACGGACGCTGCCAGCCTTGCGGCATTGTCGATTGAGGTCTGGATCAGTACCTACCTGCGGCATGGTGTAAACGCATTCTTCGCCGAGTTTGTTCTATCCGAATTCACGACCGCCCAGTTCGAGGCTCTGCTTGAAGAGGGGGGTGATATGCTGATGGTCTCGGAAAACAGCGACGGGATCGACGGCTATGTTCGCCTGTCAGAGAAACGCGTTGCACCTGTTGACGGGCTTTCCGATCTTGAGGTCCTTACGTTTTACGTCCAGCCCCGCCATCACGGCAAAGGCATAGGTTCCGCATTGCTGGATGTTGCGATCAAATATGCTCGGGAGCAAGGCCGGAATGGGATCTGGCTGACAACCAATTCCGAGAACAAACCCGCAATTGATTTCTATCTGTCCAAAGGGTTCGAGCAGGTTGGTGTCACGGATTTCCGTATTGGGGATCAAGCCTACCCGAACCATGTGCTGGCTTTGACGATACCAGGGCAAGCCTAAAGTCAATCTGCTGGGTAAAGCCGCTTGGCCCGGTCTTCCAATGCTTGATGGCATGACACTGAAGCGTCCAGCTTCCCGAACGCTCCTCAACTACGCTACCCGCTCGGAACGCGACAAATCCCTCTGGCCCGCAGCGCCATTCTGCTATACGGGTGCGCACTTGCAAACAGGATCGCAGCACACATGACCACACGCGCCGGATTTATCGCCCTGATCGGAGAGCCCAATGCAGGCAAATCCACCCTTCTGAATCGAATGGTCGGGGCCAAGGTCTCGATCGTGACGCATAAGGTGCAGACCACACGCGCGCGCATTCGCGGTGTGGCGATGGAGGGCGACGCGCAACTGGTTTTTGTCGATACGCCCGGCCTGTTCAAACCCCGCCGCCGCCTGGATCGCGCCATGGTCGCCGCCGCTTGGGGCGGCGCTGCGGATGCGGATGTGGTTGTTCTGATGGTCGAGGCCCATCGCGGCATTACCGAAGGCGTTGAACGCATCCTTGAAGGTCTGGAAGAAATCGGACAGGGCCGCAAAGTTGCGCTGGCCATCAACAAGATCGACAGGGTTCAATCCGAAGTCTTGCTGACCCTGACCAGCGACCTGAACGCGCGCTACGCCTTTTCCGAGACGTTCATGATCTCGGCCGAAAAGGGTCACGGCGTTGATGATCTGCGGAAATGGCTGGCTGGCGAGGTGCCCGAAGGCCCGTGGCTGTATCCCGAAGACCAGATCGCGGACCTTCCGATGCGTATGATTGCCGCCGAGATGACGCGCGAAAAGCTGACCCTGCGCTTGCATCAGGAACTGCCCTACCAACTGACGGTCGAGACCGAGACCTGGGAAGAACGCAAGGACGGCTCGGCCAGAATCGATCAGGTCATCTATGTCATGCGCGACGGTCACAAGGGCATCGTTCTGGGCAAGAAGGGCGAGACGATCAAGGCCGTCAGTCAGGCCGCTCGGGCCGAGCTGGAAGAGTTCCTGGACCGCAAGATCCACCTGTTCCTGCAAGTGAAGGTCCGGCCCAACTGGCTGGAGGAATCCGAGCGCTATTCGGAAATGGGGCTGGACTTCAAAGACGGTAACGCATGACCCGCTTGACGGCCGAATTTTGGGTGCATGCCTATATGGCGCGGCTGCGGCTACAGGATATCCCCGCTTTTGTTGTGGCCCATGGGGACAACACTGCAGGCGCGGTGCTGGTCAAGATGAACACGCTCGACGGGCAGGCCATCGCCTATCAACGCAGCTTTGACCTTATGAGCGGTGAGCGGAAATGGATTGAGCTATCCTCAGGGCCCGAGGGCGATGTGGACGCCACCCTCACCAAACAACGCAGCTTCGACCCCGATCTTTGGGTGATTGAGGTCGAGGATAGGCAAGGGCGGCATCTGTTAGGGGAAGAGGGGTTGGAGTAAGAACTTAAGCGAGTTCGGTATCCAGTCCTGCGCCTGAACATAAACGCATTCAGTCTGAGTCTGCAAAATAGACAAAGCTCATCTTGTTGCCGTCCAGATCGCGGGCATATGCGCCAAAAAAGTCAGGGCCATACTGCGGGCGCGGTCCCGGGTCGCCTTCGTTGGTGCCGCCATTGGCCATCGCGATTGCATGGACTTTGCACACCTCATCTTTGCTTTCGCACATCAGGCCAACCATGTTGCCGTTGCCCGGTGTTGCAGTCTTTTGATCATGTGGCAGCGAAACCCATATTCGTCCGCCGTCGCGCAGTTGGTAGCAGACAGCGTATGGCATGTATTCAGCTACGACTTTGCCACCAATTCCGGCCATTGTTGTGTCGTAAAATTTGCGGGCTTTGGCAACGTCGTTTGAGCCGATCATTACGTAGTTAAGAGACATGGATTGAATTCCTTTCTAAGAACATTGTGCGAACATTAGCCAGTGCGTTGATAGCGCGCAACTCGATTGTTCGACCTCGTAAATCCCCTAGGCCAGTTTCTGCCTTGTGTGTTCAGCGGGCATGAGATTTTCTGCGAATAGACAAGACTACCGAACGGATACAGCCTTGGACTGGCGCGATCACGGCATACTTCTGACTTCTCGCCGACACGGCGAAACATCTGCGATTGTCGAGGTTTTCACTGAAGCCCACGGTCGCCATGCCGGGGTTGTGCGCGGTGGGACCAGCCGGAAGATTGCGCCGATCCTCCAGCCGGGCGCGCAGCTGGATGTGCTGTGGCGCGCGCGGTTGGAGGAGCATATCGGCACGTTTCAGGTTGAACCCCTGCGGTCCCGTGCAGCGGCGGCGTTTTCGGGGCGGTTGGCCTTGTCAGGTTTGAACGCGGTTGTATCGCTGCTGTCCTTCTGTCTGCCAGAGCGAGAGCCGTATCCGGCGATCTACAAGCAGACCGAACAATTGATGGACCTGTTGGGACAGGATGACATTTGGCCTTTGGCCTATCTGCAGTGGGAGTTGGCGCTGCTTGAGGAGCTGGGCTTTGGTCTGGACCTGTCAGCCTGCGCCGTCACCGGCGCGACGGAGGGGTTGGCCTTTGTCTCACCCAAAACGGGGCGGGCGGTCAGCACAGAGGGCGCAGGTGATTGGGCAGATCGGTTGCTGCCATTGCCACTTTGCCTGCGCGGCGAAGGCGATGCGCCGGATGTTGAGGTTGCAACCGGCTTAAAGACCACGGGCTATTTTTTGGAAAACCGCGTCGCCCCTGCGTTGGGTCATACGCCATTGCCTCAGGCACGGGCGCGGTTTGTAGATCAACTTACTCGACGGCTTTGAACACCATCTCGTGCCCGGCATCGTTGCGCAGGATCAGCACGTTCCCCGACACCTCGGATTGAGTCATCGCCATCAACGCGGCAAAATAAGTGCCTTCAAGTTCGAGCGATGCGCAGGCCGCTCGCGTCGCGCTGAGATTTTCAATCTCGAACCAGGGATATGGCGCGCTGATCGTCGCCTGATAGCTGTTGCAGGGGGCATTTCCGGCAATCTGCCCGTCTGCGGGAAACCGTAGCAGCGCGCTGGCCTCAAACGATTGGCCATCAATCTCCTGCAACTGCCATGACTGGTCTGCCGCACCATAGGCAGACAAGGTTTCATCCCGGTCACATTGCAAGAGCCCGATGAGCGGTAACGCAAAGGCAAGGCGGATCATATCAGTCTCCCACGACCTCGGAACGCTTCGCCTTTAGGCGTGTCGATCCGGCATCGTCAAGGAAGTTGAAGGCTTCTGGTCGTATTCAGGCCATAGTTGACCCAAGGTCACAAATCGACATAGTGGAGCCAAGCCAAACCCGGGCCCTAGTCAGCATCACAGCTAATCCCGAAGGGCAATGCCCATTAAGCTGGTAGCGCAAAAGCAGAGTTTGTTTCATGTCACAGGTCAGCGACACCGAAACCAAAAAGCGAACGCGGCCCATCGTCAAAGTCGTGATCGTCCTGGTTTATCTGGTGTTTTTGTTCCTGCTGGTTGAATTGTTGTCTTACGTCGCGGTTGTCCACCTGTTTGACAATGCGCTCGGTGGCAAGGCCGAGCGTCATCTTTACTCCTCGATCCGAGGGCATGAACTTAACCCCGACTACCAACGTCAATTCGATACTGGCGGGCAGCGCATTCATTCGGATCAGGGGTTCCGGTATGACTCCGTTGTCGATCTGCCCAAGCCGAATAGCACCTACCGCATCTTTCTGATGGGCGGCTCCACCGCCTATGCCATCGGATCACAAGGGCGCGTGTATCCAGATCATCCGACGCTTACCAATAGTGAAACGGTGTCCTACTTTCTTGAACAAACTCTCCGCGAGCAGCTGAAGGATGAAATGCCCGGTGTGAAGATCGAGGTGATCAACGCCGGTGTTGCCGCCTATCACAGCTTTCAGCATGTGCTGTATATCTACGAGACGCTCTATGAGTACGAGCCTGACCTGATTGTTTTTCTGGACGGTCACAATGATTTCTACAATGTGGGGGTTAAAAATCCGATCCAGAGCTATGGCTATTCCTCGGCTCGGATGGTGGATGCGCTCAACGACCGCGAGCCTTTCTTTGCGGCCTATGCGTTCTTGCGGGCCCCGGCCGAGTATTCCTATACGTTCAAGCTGGCGTCGAAATTCACCCAAGGTTTGTATCAGCGCTATGAGGCACCCAACTACAATCTGACCGGCGACGTGACCGCGTTGGAACGCGATTTCTCAGCCGAGCTGGCCGAGACCGCACGTCGTGGGTTTTTGCGCAATTACAAGCTGATCGAGTCTTTTGGTGCCTATCACGGGTTCTGCTACCATGTCTTCCTGCAGCCTGAGGTGGTATTCGAAAACGTCAAAAACCTGAGCGCGGCAGATCAGGAAATCGCTCAGATCACGCGCGACTGGTATGTACCCGGGCGCGAGCAGGTGATGTCGCGCGCGCGCGCTGAGTTTCCGGCGCTGTTTGATCAGGCCGATATTCCCTATACCGAAATCGCTGAGATCGCAGCTCCTGAACACAAAAACAAAAGCCTGTATGTCGACTATACGCACCTGACGGCGGAAGGGTCGAAACTGGTGGCGGCCCGGATGCTGCCCGTAGTGATCGACACCATTTCAAAATGCGAGACGGGGCCCTGATCTCAGAACGCAAGTTCACCGTTTAGCAATTGCGTGCGCACCTCCATCCTTGGGCGCCAATTGTACCGGGTATCTTCCCGGACCGGTCCCCAAAACAAGGCGCCGCTATTGCGCCATGGATCAAGGATTATGCCGTCATACATCGAATCGCCTTTGGCACTGATCAAGGCGGAATGGTGAATGATCCGGAATGGTGTCGGTGGTGATGTAGCCCAGTGTAGTTCGAGTGTTCGAAACCCCTCTTGCCGCAGTCGCCGCGTCATGGCCTGCGCCCAGTCATTGCACAGCCCGTATTCCCGAAAGCCGTTGGCGACCTTGGCGTTATGTATGATCGCCGGGTCGGTTACATTCCATTCTCGGGCAAGTTGCTGAGAATAGGTGTACGAGATCGATGCGGCGGTTTGTGCCTCGACCGGATCAACCTCTGGCCCGAGGGATTGAATGGCTTTTGCCAGCGCGTCGATATCATCCTGATTTGCGGTTGGCTGCGGCACCGCGCAGCCGCTTAGGATCAGGGCTGTCAACATAGCCCAGAGAACCAGTATTCGTGTCATGTCAGGTGCCAGCATTGAACAGTTTCGTCTTGTGCCAATAAGCGGGTACCAACGGATTTCATAGGGGAAGTTTGGCCGCAGGTTTGCCAACACGACGGGATCAGGGAATTGGACTGCGTTGGTTACAACAACTGGCGCAAGAAAAGACCCGGCGCTAAGACCGGGTCAGTTGGGGAAACAAGGCTGCCTTGTTCGATCATCCGAGCAGACGTCGTGCGATGACCTGTGCCTGAATTTCGGCAGCCCCTTCGAAGATATTCAGAATGCGTGCGTCACACAGAACGCGGCTGATCTTGTATTCCAGCGCAAAGCCGTTGCCGCCATGTATTTGCAGGCCATTGTCAGCTGCAGCCCAAGCGACGCGGGCGCCCAGTAGTTTGGCCATACCGGCCTCAAGGTCGCAGCGATGGCCGTGGTCCTTTTCCCAGGCCGAGAAATAAGTCAGCTGACGCGCGATCATGATCTCGACCGCCATCATCGCCAGTTTGCCCGAGACGCGAGGGAAGTTGATCAGCGATTTACCGAATTGCTTGCGATCCCGCGCGTATTGCATGGCAATATCCAGTGCGCATTGCGCCACTCCAATGGCGCGGGCGGCAGTCTGGATGCGGGCAGATTCAAACGTCTCCATCAGCTGTTTGAAGCCTTTGCCTTCTTCCCCGCCCAGAAGGTTTTCGCCTTTCACGTGGAAACCGTCAAAGCCCAGCTCGTATTCTTTCATCCCGCGATAGCCCAGAACCTCGATCTCGCCACCGGTCATTCCGGGGGTGGGGAATGGATTTTCATCGGTGCCCGGGGTTTTTTCGGCCAGGAACATGGACAGGCCACGGTGGTCGGTGCTGTCCGGGTTGGTGCGGGCCAGCAGGGTCATAACATGGGTGCGGGCCGCGTGGGTGATCCAGGTTTTGTTGCCAGTGATCTGGTAGTCGCCGTTCTCATCTTTGACCGCTCTGGTGCGCAGGCTGCCAAGGTCCGAGCCAGTATTGGGTTCTGTAAACACGGCGGTCGGCAAGATCTCGGCGCTGGCAAGTTTGGGCAGCCAATTGGCTTTTTGTTCGTTCGTGCCGCCAGCCAGGATCAATTCAGCCGCAATTTCAGACCGGGTACCCAGAGAACCGACGCCGATATAGCCGCGTGACAATTCTTCCGAGACCACGCACATTGAGGCCTTGGACAGGCCAAATCCGCCGAACTCTTCGGGTATGGTCAGGCCGAACACGCCCATTTCGGCCAGCTCTTCGATGATCTCGATCGGGATCAGCTCGTCCTTCAGATGCCAGTCATGGGCGTTGGGTTCGACCTTTTCGACCGCATAGCGGCGGAACTGGTCGCGGATCATCTCAAGCTCTTCATCCAGCCCCGAAGCCCCGAACATGGCGGCACCGGCCTGCGCCTCCATCAATTCGACCAAACGTGTCCGCGCGGCCTGTGAGTTGGCCTGCGACATGAGGGTCTGCACCTCGGGGCATTGGAACCCGGACAACGCATCCCAACCAAGGCCAAGATCCTGAAGGCGCACAACTTCGCCCTGGTTCATGGGGATGCCACCGGCCACCTGATGCAGGTATTCACCAAAGGCGATCTGATGCAGCAGCTGTTCGATCTCACCGAACTTGCCTGCGGCTTCCAGTGCTTCGGCCCACCGCTGCATCTGTTGTAGCGATTGGTGATATGTGGCCAGCCATGCAAGCCCATGGGCGGCGGTTTGGTTGGCTTCGATCAACGCACCAGAGACGCGCCCATCAGATGTCACCTTGTCCCGTACTGAAACGCGCGCCTTTTCAAAGACAGCTTCAACAGCGGGTACAGCTTTGCTGGTCAGGTTCAGAAGGTCTGGCAAAGTTGCATTGGTGGTCATCTGGGATATGTCCTGTCCATCATGGGCCATGAATCGCGTCCTGTCTTGGGTGGTCTGGTCATATCATGCTGCACGTGCAGCGCAACAAAAATACTTATTACGCTGCGAAAAAGTTCAAAAATTGCGCTTTCGTTTTTGCAGTGCAGAGATTTTCTGCAATGATATCTAGAAGCCATGACATTGCTTTCTATGCTCTCCCCTTTTGATCTTGCCGTGGCTGCCACAATTGCGTGCCTAGCAGGTTGGATAAAAGGCATGGTCGGGTTTGCAATGCCCATGGTTCTGGTCTCGGGTCTCAGTATGATTTTGCCGCCCGAGCTTGCAGTCGCCGGGTTGATCTTGCCCACACTGGTGACCAACGGCGTGCAGGCGCTGCGCGAAGGGGTTCGGGCCGCCTATGAATCGATCCGGCGGTTCAAGGTTTTTCTGACTGTTGGTTTGGTGTTCCTGTTAATCGGCGCTCAGCTCGTGGCGCTTGTGCCCACGGCCACGTTTTTGTTGCTGATTGGTGTGCCAGTGACAGTCTTTGCGCTGATCCAGGTCTGCGGAGTTAAGGTCTCACTGACGTCAGCATCCACCCTCGTTGAGGCCGCAATAGGCGCTGTCGCAGGTTTTGTTGGAGGGATGTCGGGGGTTTGGGGTCCGCCGACCGTGGCTTACCTGACAGCCCTGAATACACCGAAACAAGAGCAATTCCGGGTTCAGGGCGTGATCTATGGCCTGGGCGCCGTTGCCTTGGTGGTTGCTCATATCGGATCGGGGATTCTAAATCGTGACACTGCACCGTTCTCGGCGGTATTGGTCGTGCCAGCCCTTGCAGGGTTGTGGTTGGGGATGCGGCAGCAAACGCGCATTGATCAGGTCAGATTTCGGAAAATCACTCTGTTGGTGCTTTTGATCGCAGGGCTGAACCTTGTGCGGCGCGGTCTGTTTGGCTAGCCGGTTATGCCCGTTTGTCTGCTAAGCGAAACACAAAATAGAGACCCAGCATCAGGAAAAACAGGCCCGAGATATCGCCGATCAAAAAGGCAACATATTCAACCGTCGCGCTGCCAAAGGCCATGTTGGTCAGGCCAGAGACCAGAATTGACGTGATTACGCCAACGCCCATGACGCAAATCCAACAGGGCTTTCTGTCGGCTCTTGGGAACAAATCCCAACCCATCCATTTCAGAAGGTAGAACACCGCCGGTACGGTTGTGACCGCGATGGCAATGGCCATCAGGCGGCTGGGCAGGAACAGATCCGCCCCGCCCAGTATTGCAAAAACCGCAATGACCCCCGGCAACAGCGCAAAGATCGCCCGCCAACCCAACAGCCAGGCGGATAGCACGCGCACACCGTGCGGTAGAAACAGCAGGCTTGCCCGGCTGGGATATTCTGGAAAGAACATGTTCTGTAGCGGCATCAAAACCTCAAAGGTGAGGAGTGATGCGACCACATAAGCCAAAGAGGCAAAGAAAGTTTCGGTGACCCACCTGCGCACCGGGATCAACCGACAACGCGTAAGAGGCGCAGCTTATCTGGGCGCATGAACGATGTATCGCCCTCGATTTGCATTGCCGCTTTGAGACAAATAGCCTTTTTCAACCAACGATTTCAGCGCACGAAAAAAAGTCGGGCGCGAAACTCTTTGGACCAGTGTGTGTTCGATCAAGCCGAATGTCCGAACCTCTTGATCTGCTTTCGACAGCTCCTCGGCCGCGTAGTAGATGTCGCGCTCGACCGGTGAGAGATTCTCCAGCCCCAATGTACGCTCCATGCTCTGCATCAACTTGCGCAGCTCGGTCAGTTTCGAAATTTCTGTCATATTTTACCTGTCTTGCTTCGTGCCTGACACTGTCCAGTCCTGGTGGCGCGAAATCGGTTGAATTTGGGTGTTCAACAAGTTGCGCGCTGGCACGTATCCCCGTGTAAGTGGTTTACTCTGCTATTTGGGTGGCCCGATCTGCAGAGGTGAGTATGCAGGCGCGAGAAACCCTGTGGTGCTTTCTGTTTTGGTTCCGGCGCAGTTGCATCGGAGGTCTTAGTAATGGGCAGAGTGCCTATCTCAATCTGAGTGTCAAAACAATAAAATTGTGGAGAATGGTGCCGTCGCGTAACTATTGAAGGTCAAAGCGCCATATTGATGACGCAAAAAAGAAGGGGCGCAAGCGCCCCTGTCTGTTTAGCCGATTGCGACCGATTTTATGTCGTCGTCGATGAAGGGGATGTATTGCTCAAAATTCTCGGCAAACATCTGCACCAATTTCTCGGCTTGCTTGTCAAAGGCTGCCTGATCGTCCCACGTACGGCGCGGGTCCAGCAGAACTTCGGGAACGCCGGGCACTGAAACGGGTACGTCAAAGCCGAAATTGGCATCCTTGCGGAATTCGGCGTCAGCCAGAGACCCTTCGAGCGCAGCTGTCAGCAGCGCGCGGGTCGCCTTGATCGGCATCCGGCTGCCCACACCGTAGGCGCCGCCAGTCCAACCGGTGTTGACCAGCCAGCAGGTTGCACCGTGCTGGGCGATCTTGTCGCGCAGCAGATTGCCATAGGCCTCGGGCCGGCGCGGCATGAAGGGTGCGCCAAAGCAGGTCGAGAAGGTCGGCTGCGGCTCGGTCACGCCACGCTCGGTCCCGGCAACCTTCGAGGTGAAGCCAGACAGGAAGTGATACATCGCCTGCGCCGGGGTCAATCGTGCGATCGGAGGCAGAACGCCAAACGCATCGCAGGTCAGCATGATGATGTTCTTCGGATGCCCACCCAAAGCGCTGCTGGAGGCGTTCGAGATATACTCGAGCGGGTAGGCACAGCGCATGTTCGCGGTCAGCGAGTCGTCGTCGAAATCCAGTTCCTTGGTTTCGGGGTCGAAGATCATGTTTTCGATGACCGTGCCGAACTTGCTGGTCGTCGCGTAGATCTCGGGCTCGGCCTCGGCGTTCAGGTTGATCGTCTTGGCATAACAGCCACCTTCGAAGTTGAAGGTACCACGATCCGACCAGCCATGTTCGTCGTCACCGATCAGAACGCGCGCAGGGTCGGCGGACAGCGTTGTCTTGCCGGTGCCGGACAGGCCGAAGAAGACGGCGGTGTCGACCGGGTTGCCCACTGCGTGGTTGGCCGAGCAGTGCATCGGCATAACGCCTTTTTCGGGCAGCATGTAATTCAACAGGGTGAAGACGGACTTTTTATTCTCACCCGCGTACTCGGTGCCGCCGATCAGGATCAGCTTGCGGTCGAAGTTCAACGCAATGACCGTCTCGCTGCGGCAGTTGTGCTTTGCCGGGTCGGCCTGAAAGCTGGGGCAGTTGATGACGGTGAAATCCGCGATGAACTCGTCCAGGTCCTCTCGATCCGGACGGCGCAGCAGGTGGCGGATGAACAGGTTATGCCAGGCCAATTCGGTGACCATGCGCACATTGATTGAATAGGTGGGATCAGCTCCGCCCACGAGGTCCTGCACGAAATAGTCGCGGCCTTTCATATGCTCGAGCATATCTTTATAAAGCGCATCGAACCCCTCTGGGCTCATCGCGGCGTTGTTTTCCCACCAGATGCTGTCGGCAACGCTGTCGGTTTTGACAACGTGCTTGTCCTTGGGGGAGCGGCCAGTGAACTTGCCGGTGGTGACCAGAAAGGCACCGCCATTGCCCAGCGTGCCTTCGCCACGCTTCAGCGCCTCTTCGATCAGCGCTGGTTCCATGAAATTGTAATAGACATTGCCCAGGCCCTCGATCCCCTGATCTTCGAGGCGGAATTGCGGGTTAACCCGTCCAGATGTCATGCGTGTCTTCTCCTGTGGCGGCGCTGCGACTTGTTGGGTCGGGTGCGCCATTGGGGCAGTTTGCCGGGGAAAACCGGCCGATGGGCGGGTCTTATCATGGTCCTTTGGGGCGTGAACAGGACGGTTTGGCGCAGTTAGCGCAACCAAGTTCAGGTTTAGCGCCACCAAAAATTTCCTGTCGGAAAACTGGGCAGCATTTTGCGGGCAGCAAGGCATTTTTGCCGCATAGCTGCCGCAACAATGGCACGATTCACGGTTACGGATTGATTCGGATCAGCAAAAACGCCAACAATACCTTACAAAAAAGCGTATTATTGCGTATGTGAGCAGGAATAGGGGTAAGCCCGATGTCAAAGATTGCACTGGTGGATGACGATAGAAACATTCTGACGTCCGTATCCATGACGCTCGAAGCCGAAGGTTTCGAGGTTGAAACCTACAATGATGGACAGGCCGCGCTGGACGCGTTCAACAAGAAACTGCCGGATATGGCTGTTCTGGATATCAAAATGCCGCGTATGGACGGGATGGACCTGTTGCAGCGGCTGCGCCAGAAGACGCAAATGCCGGTGATCTTTCTGACCTCGAAAGATGACGAGATTGATGAGGTTCTTGGCCTGCGTATGGGGGCTGATGACTATGTCAAAAAGCCATTCTCTCAGCGTCTGCTGGTTGAGCGCATTCGCGCTTTGCTGCGCCGGCAAGAAGCCACCAGCGGTGACGCAACAGTTGCCACCACCGGCGACACCAAGGTTATGGAGCGTGGAGAGCTACGGATGGATCCCTTGCGCCATGCGGTCAGTTGGAAGGGCACCGATGTTTCGTTGACCGTGACCGAATTCCTGTTGCTGCAGGCACTTGCACAGCGTCCGGGCTTTGTCAAAAGCCGGGATCAGTTGATGGATGTGGCTTACGATGATCAGGTCTATGTGGATGACCGTACCATCGACAGCCATATCAAGCGTCTGCGCAAGAAAATGCGTGCTGCAGATTCTGAGTTTTCGGCAATCGAAACGCTTTATGGTATCGGATACAGATACAACGAAGAATAGGCGCGGCCATCTACAAGGGGTAATGGGGTCCCGTGCGCGACACCGAACAAGCCAATGAAACGCGCGACGGTGATGTCGTTCTTGGGGATGACTGGGTTATCCCCCAGGACCCCGAGTCTGCGGAGTTACGAGAGAAGCGGTCCCGCAGGAACCTGTTTTCTCTTCGCGGGTCACCTCTGGCCCGCAAGATCATCACCTTCAACCTGATTGCCCTCGTGATCCTGGTGACGGGTCTGCTTTATCTGGATGACTCGCGTTCCGAGCAGGTGCAGCAGACCGCACGTAACCTGATGGGTGACGCCCAATTGGTCAGCAATGTGTTCGAAACACAGTTGCGACAGGGTGTTGTGCAATCGTCGCAGGATACAAGCCAACTTGACGTTAAGGATACGTTGGGTGGTCTCAGCCTGCCCGAAGGGGGCGAGGTCTTTGTCTACGATGCCAGCGGTACGCTGATCGGCTGGACCCGGGGCGCGCCGCAAGCATCGGAGCTTCCTGTACTTTTGCGGCCGGACACCGAGATGCGGACAGGCGGCACCGTCATCAGTGACGCCTTGAATGCGGTCTGGACGGGATTGTCACGCATATTCAACTGGTCTTCGGACACCGAGGCTCCGACATTGGCACAACAGGTGCAGGCTATTATTCCGCAAGCGTTGATGGGCCAGAGTCAGGTTCAGGCTGTGCAGGATGATGCCGGAGATACGGTGATCGTGGCCGCCGCTCCGATCCTGTATGAAGGCGTTCCAGCAGGTGCCGTGGCAATGTCCGGTCCTGCGGGTGAGATCGATGCGCTTGCAAGGCGTGAGCAGGAACGTATCCTTCAGATGTTTGTTGTTGCGCTGCTGGTCTCGATCGGCCTTAGCCTTGTTCTGGCTTCGACTATTGCCAACCCGTTGGCAGATCTCGCCTCGGCGGCCGAGATGGGGAAGGACAGGGGCACAGGTGTCAATCCGGGGCGTATTCGCATTCCGGACCTCAGCGCCCGACCGGATGAAATTGGCCGGTTAAGCCGCGCGCTGCGGGGTATGGTGACTGCGCTGTACAATCGCATTGATGCGAATGAACAATTTGCTGCCGATGTCGCGCATGAAATCAAGAATCCGCTGGCCAGCCTGCAATCCGCCGTCGGAACCCTGCGCATGGTCAAACGCGATGATCAGCGCGAGAAGCTGCTGGGCGTGATTGAACATGACGTAAAGCGTCTGGATCGTTTGGTCAGCGACATCTCGAACGCTTCGCGTCTGGACGCGGAACTGGTTAAAGAGGAAGAACAGCCTTTCGATCTGCTTAAACTGCTCGGCAATATCGGGCAGTTTCTGGGCGAGGACGCCCGTGCGCAGGGTATCGACTATATCACTGACCTGCCTGCCGATCCGATTGTCGTGAACGGGCTAGAGGCGCGCTTGGCACAGGTGTTCGTTAACCTCATCACCAACGCGATTTCGTTCTGCGAGGAAAGCGACGCCATCCGCGTCTGGGTGCGCCAGCGGGACAATCGAGTGTTGGTTGTAGTCGAAGATACTGGCCCCGGGATCCCGGAACAGGCCCTGACAAAGATCTTCAAACGGTTCTACTCGCAGCGCCCGGTCGAGCATTTTGGCAACAATTCCGGCCTTGGTCTTGCGATCTCAAAGCAGATTGTCGAGGCACATGGCGGTGTGATCTGGGCTGAAAACATTCGCCCGACCGAGGCCGATGTAACCTCGGATCCTCTGGGCGCGCGCTTTGTCGTGGGGCTACCTGTCTAATCCGATGGCCATCCCATCCCTTAAAGATGCGACAGACCGGGACAGCACCCGCGTTCATGCCAGCTGTGTCGCGGTTGCCGATAGGGGGCTCTTGATCGTAGGGGCCTCTGGCGCGGGCAAATCTTCTTTGGCGCTGCAGATGATAACGCAGGGCGCAGTATTGGTTGCCGATGATCGCGTTGATCTTGGGATGGCACGGGATTGTATCATGGCGTCACCCGTACCAGAGATTGCCGGTTTGATCGAAGCCCGCGGGATCGGCTTGCTGCGGGTACAGAATAAGCCGTCTGTTGAGCTGCATTTCGTAGTAGATCTGGATCAGAAAGAGACAGCGCGCCTGCCTGATCCGATCACGATCCCGCTGCTTTGGGGCACCGTGCCCTTGCTTCGGGGCGCTGCTGTGCCCAATTTGGCACCAGCCCTGCTGCAACTTCTTAGATTCGGACGCGTAGACCCGGAATGGCCGACGAAATGACATCGCAAAAGCGAACCGTTCTGGTGACAGGGCCGTCGGGCGCAGGCCGCTCGACAGCGATCCATGTGCTGGAAGACTTGGGCTTTGAGGCCATCGATAACCTGCCCATGGGGCTTCTGGCGCGTCTAATGGACGGAGCAGAGGCTGACCGACCCATGGCCCTTGGTATCGACGCGCGCAACCGGGATTTTTCGACCATCGGTTTTATCGAACTTGCCGAGAAGCTGGGCCGCATGCCCCAAGTGGATTTGACAGTTCTCTATCTGGATTGCAGCGATGATGTGTTGCTGAGGCGCTTTTCCGAAACCCGCAGGCGCCATCCGGTTGCTCAGGATGCAGGCCCAGAAACCGGCGTTCGCCGTGAAAAAGAGCTGTTGGCGCCCATTCGAGAGATCGCGGATACTCTGATCGATACCAGCGGGTTAAACGTGCACCAGCTGCGCGAGGAGGTTGAGCGTTGGTTCGCGCCCAAAGACGGTCGGCATCTGGCGGTCTCGATTGAATCGTTCTCCTACAAGCGCGGTCTGCCGCGTGGATTGGATATGGTCTTCGACTGCCGGTTTCTGGCAAACCCCTATTGGCGACCCGAATTGCGGTCGGCAGATGGTCGAAACCCGGATGTCGCGCACTACGTCCAGTCGGATATGAACTATTCGCCGTTTTTTGACCGGATCACCGATCTGCTAAATCTGCTTCTGCCGGCGTTTCGCGCCGAGGGCAAGGCGCACCTGTCGGTGGCGTTTGGCTGCACCGGGGGGCAACACAGATCGGTGGCAATGGCTGAAGCGGTTGCAAAGGCCCTTGCAGAACAGGGCCAGCAGGTGGCAATTAGACACCGCGAAATGGAACGACGCGCGTTGAATGTGAGGCCGGATTGATCGGGATTGTAATCGTAGCGCATGGTGGTTTGGCTCAGGAGTATCTGGCCGCCATGCAGCATGTGGTGGGGGCGCAACCTGGTTTGGCGGCGATCGCGATCGAAGCCGATCATGACCGCGAAGAGAAACAAGCCGAAATCTGCCGTGCAGCGAACGAGGTCGATCTGGGTGACGGCGTTGTCATCGTGACAGACTTGTTCGGAGGCAGCCCCTCAAACCTCAGCCTCAAGGCCTGTGCGCCACAGGATCGCCGAATCCTCTATGGCGCGAACCTACCCATGCTGATCAAATTGGCCAAAAGCCGCCACCTGCCGGTCGCTGACGCAGTACGTCAGGCGATGGAGGCTGGACGCAAATACATCAATGCGCAAAATGTGACATTGGACTAAGACCGGACAGATTGAAATGACCAACCGAAGCTTGAAAATCATTAACGAAAAAGGGCTTCACGCCCGTGCCTCCGCCAAACTGGTCGAGGTTGTCGAGGGGTTTGATGCCAATGCTGAAGTCTCCAAGGATGGCCTTTCTGCATCCGGCGACAGCATCATGGGCCTTTTGATGTTGGCAGCCTCACGCGGAACGACTATTGACGTTCAGACCTCGGGGCCAGATGCTGAGGCATTGGCAGAAGCCTTGGAAGCGCTTGTGAATGACAAGTTCGGAGAAGGGTTCTAAACCGCCCCACCGGGACAGGAACTACGGGAAGACCAGGAATTGGCGGAAACAACGCACGAGACCAAGACAGGCCCGATCGTAAACGGGACCGAGGATCAGGGCGAGATCTACGATCGTAGAACGCTCACCTATGCGAACTCGTTCGACGATGCCTGGACCGCAACCGCTATTCGCGCCATCGAATGGTGCACCGGCAAGCTGACCATTCTGAGGATGGTCAACAAGTTCGAAAAGAAAAACGAGCTGTATCGTGGCCAACGGTTCTGGAGCGGCGCGCTCAAGACCATGGGGATTACCCTTACAACGCCCGAAGAACAGATCGCGCGTATTCCGAAAACCGGCCCTGTTGTCGTTGTTGCCAATCACCCGCATGGCATGGTGGATGGTATGATCTTTGCAGAATTGATCGGGCGCGTCCGCAGTGACTACCGCATCCTGACACGTTCGGTTCTGACCGGTCTAGATGAGGCCGCCACGTCGTTCATGATCCCGGTACCCTTTCCGCACGACCCCGAAGCGCAAGCAAAAATGCTGGAAATGCGCAGTAAGGCGATGGACCACCTCAAGGATGGTGGCGTTGTTGCGCTGTTCCCCTCTGGGGTGGTGATGTCGTCGGACGATTGGTTCGGCCCTGCGATTGAACGCGAGTGGAACGTTTTTACCGCCAAGATGATCCGCCGCTCGGGCGCAACGGTTGTTCCGATCTATTTCCCGGGTCGTAACTCACGTGCCTATCAGATTGCCAATAAACTGTCGCCGATCCTACGCCAGGGCTTGTTGCTGCATGAGATCGTCCGCTCTTGCAACAAACCGCAATCTCCGGTCATCGGAGAGCCGATCTCTGACGAGGATATGCAGCTTCTGGAACGTGATCCGCGCGGGTTCATGGCGTGGCTCAGAGATCGCACCATGTCCTTGGGCACATCAGACAGGTCCTGATCTACTCTTCATCTGGCCAGAAATATCCCGGGGGTGAGCCCGGATACCATCCGGGCGAGGGGGCTGGCCCCCTCAGCGCGTGGGCACGGGAACCTCACCGCGATAGTCATAAAAGCCACGATCCGTTTTGCGACCCAACCATCCGGCTTCAACATATTTGGTTAGCAACGGGCAGGGGCGGTATTTTGTATCCGCCAATCCGTCATGCAGCACATTCATGATCGCTAAGCAGGTATCCAGCCCAATGAAATCCGCCAGTTCCAATGGCCCCATCGGATGGTTTGCGCCAAGCTTCATGGATTGATCGATGGACTGAACGTTCCCTACGCCTTCATAAAGCGTGTACACGGCTTCATTGATCATCGGCATCAGGATGCGGTTCACGATGAAGGCTGGGAAATCTTCGGCACTCGCGGCGGTTTTGCCCAGACGGTCCACCACTGCTTTACACGCAGCATAGGTTGGCTCATCGGTCGCGATGCCTCTGATCAATTCGACCAGTTGCATCACGGGAACCGGATTCATGAAGTGAAATCCCATGAACCGCTCTGGCCGATCTGTCCGGCTGGCCAGTCGTGTGATTGAGATCGACGAGGTGTTCGACGTGAGAATCGTATGTGGCAGAAGATGCGGTTGCAGGTCTTCGAAAATCGCCTGTTTGATCGTCTCGCGCTCGGTTGCGGCCTCAATGACCAGATCAGTCTGGCCCAGTCGTGGCAGTTCCAGCGTTGTTGTGATCCGCTGCAACGCAGCCTGCATTACCTCGTCGCTGATCTTCCCGCGCGAGGCTTGACGCGCGAGATTGCCTTGGATCGTATTGATCGCCCGGTCAAGCGCCTCCTGGCTGACGTCGTTCAGCAGAACATCATAATCCGCCAAGGCCAGCACATGAGCGATACCGTTGCCCATCTGACCTGCGCCAATAACTCCGACCGATTTTACATCCATGTTCTGCTGCCTTTGCCCTGCGCGTTATGGGCGACAGTATCGGCAGTTCGGGGCGGGCGGCAAGGGGCAGGTATGGCCGCAATTCGCTTCAAATGCGCATATTAGGAAAATCTCAACATCTGGGGCGTCAAGATGGCAGTTGGGTGAAAAATGGGTGAGTGAGATGAGCTATCATCAGGCAGGCTCCGGCGTGGCCGGGGGCGAACTATGTCAGTATTCTGGGTCGAAACTGTGGTTTCGCGGGCCTGCCAATGCGCTGGATGGTCCCTATGTGGCTTGTGTCGGCATGGATGAAACCTTTGGGCGATTTGTCGAGCACCCGTATCCTGCTGTTCTTCAAGACAAGTTGCGACAGACATGCGTCAACCTGGGCAGCCTGTTTTCAGGTGTTGATGCCATTCTTGGCGACGACGGTTTGCTGGAGCTGATCAATGGCAGCCAGATGTGTATTCTGCAACTGCCAGAGGTTCATGGTCAATCGAATCGATTCTATCGCGTGCACCCTCGCCGCAACGACCGCTTCCTTGCTCCTACGCCCGACCTTCTGGCATTGTATCCCGAGATTGACTTTGCCGAGATCAATTTTGTGCGCCATTTGCTGACCCGGCTTCAGGCCAATCAGGATGCCCGTTTTGAGATGGTCGCCCAGGAGCTGCAAGAAGGCTGGGTGAAGGCGATGAAAACCTTGCTGCTAAACATCGAAAATCCGGTTCTTCTGCTGCACCTCACGGTGAGTCGGGTGCAGCTTGTCGAGGATACCCTGATACAGATCAGCGATGCGATGCTGGGTCAACTCAGACAGTTTGCTGCGAAAGTGGCCAAAGCCGAGGTTGCCGTATCAGGTGCGTCTGAGATGCTTGAGGATGTGCTGTTTGGCACGTTGCAGCAGCCAATGGCCGAACACATGATCGGCCCCGCCGCGCATCGTGCCATTGCGGATGCTATCTTGCCTAACCTCAGAGATCTGAACGACTAAGGCCCGCCTGTTGGCGGGCCTTTCGACAGGCTTCAGCAAAAACCTGGTCTGTCAGATCAGCCGAGTTTCTCGGTCAGTTCCGGCACGGCCTGGAACAGGTCGGCGACCAGTCCGAAGTCGGCGACCTGGAAGATCGGCGCTTCTTCGTCCTTGTTGATCGCAACGATGACCTTCGAGTCTTTCATACCAGCAAGGTGCTGGATCGCGCCCGAGATGCCGACAGCTACATACAGATCGGGGGCAACAACCTTACCGGTCTGACCCACCTGCCAGTCGTTCGGCGCATAGCCCGAGTCCACCGCCGCGCGCGAGGCACCAACCGCCGCGCCCAGCTTGTCGGCCAGCGTTTCGATCAGTTTGAAGTCCTCTTCCGAGCCGACACCACGGCCGCCCGAAACAACAACACCAGCCGAGGTCAGTTCCGGACGGTCGCTCTCGGCCACCTTGTCCTCAACCCAGGACGACAGTCCTGCGGAGCCGGGAACCGCAACGGTTTCAACCGATGCCGAACCACCTTCGCCTGCCGCGTCAAAGGACGCGGTGCGGATGGTGACAACTTTCTTGGCGTCGTTCGATTTCACGGTCTGGATCGCGTTGCCCGCATAGATCGGACGCTCGAAGGTCGAGCCGTCAACCACGCCGGACGCATCCGAGATCACCATCACGTCCAGCAGCGCAGCAACGCGCGGCATCACGTTCTTGGCGTCGGTGGTCGCAGGGGCCACGATGTGCTCATACCCATCGGCCAGCGACACGATCAGGGCTGCGGTCGATTCCGCCAGGCGGTGGCCCAGCGATGCGTCTTCGGCAACCAGAACCTTCCCGACACCGTCGATCTTGGCAGCAGCCTCGCCAGCTGCGGCAGCGGAACCGCCAGCGGCCAGAACGGTGATGTCGCCCAGCGACTTGACGGCGGCTACGGCCTTGGCGGTAGCGTCCAGCGACAGCTCGCCATTGTTGACTTCAGCCAGAAGAAGAACAGCCATTACACAGCCCCCGCTTCTTTGAGTTTCCCGACCAGCTCGTCAACCGAGCCTACGATGATGCCTGCGGCACGTGCCGGCGGCTCGTCGGTCTTGACGATTTCCAGACGCGGCGTGACGTCGACGCCGTAATCGGCGGCGGTTTTCTCGTCCAGCGGCTTTTTCTTCGCCTTCATGATGTTGGGCAGCGACGCATAGCGCGGCTCGTTCAGGCGCAGGTCAACGGTCACGATGGTCGGCATCTTGACGCTGATGGTCTGCAGACCGCCGTCAACCTCGCGGGTGATCTTGGCGCTATCGCCTTCGATGTCCAGTTCGGACGCGAAGGTGCCTTGCGACCAACCCAGCAGGGCCGACAGCATCTGCCCGGTGGCGTTCATGTCGTTGTCGATCGCCTGCTTCCCTGCGAGAACGATGCCGGGCTGCTCTTCCTCGACCACTTTGGCTAGGATCTTTGCGACGGCCAGCGGCTCGATGTCCTGATGGACATCATCAGCGGCAACAACCAGAATGGCGCGGTCTGCACCCATGGCCAGCGCGGTGCGCAGGGTTTCCTGCGCCTGCTTGACGCCGATCGAAACGGCAACCACTTCGTCAGCCTTGCCCGCTTCTTTCAGGCGGATCGCTTCTTCCACCGCGATCTCGTCGAACGGGTTCATCGACATTTTGACATTGGCGAGATCAACACCGCTACCGTCCGCTTTCACGCGGACCTTCACATTATAGTCAATCACGCGCTTGACAGGCACGAGTACCTTCATTTTGCGCTTTCTCCTCACAAAAACGGTAAGTCGCAACGCGACTCCACCAATGCTCTCGGACGACTGAATAGCGTCTCAATTCACGGTGCAACAGGGCAAAATCGTCACGTCAGGGGCTCGGGACGTCGCGTTTCGTAATTTTTGACGCCACGGCGCGAAACTTTGTTGCGGATAGAAGCAGTTGATTTGCAGGCGTGCCAGTCAGCGGTTCGCGCCCGGAATCCACAAGACGTCGTCTTTGCCGTTGTTGTTGGCGCAGCGTGCCGCCACAAAAAACCAGTCGCTGAGACGGTTGAGGTATTTTACGGCGACCTCGTTCACCGGCTCCATATTTGTCAGCTCAACGGCAAGGCGTTCGGCCCGACGGGACACGGTGCGGCAGACGTGTAGATGGGCCGCCAGACGGGATCCACCCGGCAGGATGAAACTGCGCAACGGTTCAAGGTCGGCGTTCATAGCATCAATCTCGGCCTCAAGACGGTCAATCTGGGCAGGGGCGATGCGCAGTGGCGGATAGTCTGCCTCGGCATCTTTTTCCATGTCGGGGCGGCAGAAATCGGCCCCCAGATCGAACAGATCATTCTGAATGCGGGCGAGGGCCGCGTCGGTTTCACCACCGGCCTCTGTGCGTGCCACGCCCACGAAGGAGTTCAATTCATCCACGGTGCCATAAGCGGCCACCCGGCCAGAGTATTTGGCAACCCGCTCACCATTGCCGAGGGCGGTTTTCCCGTCATCTCCGGTTCGTGTGTAGATTTTGTTTAGTACAACCATTTAAGATGCCCCCTGTCCTTTGAGGTAGACGTAGAGCAGGATCAGCAATACGGCAATGAACTGAAACAGGATGCGCAGCCGCATCATCTTGTTGCTTTTCTTCGCGGCCGCCATGCCGCCTTTGCCGAAGTTGGAAATGCCGATCGCCAATACGACCACCACTGACGCCATGGCCAGAAGCAAAACGACCATCAAAAGGTCCATAAGGGTTCACCGTCTGCGTTTTTTGTTTCGTTTGGACTGATCTAGCCCCGATACCCGAAAAAGCGAACCGGTAATTTCGTCTCAGATGTCGGACAGAATGCGGTCAATCGCCCTTGTGGGCAATATCCGGCGCAGATAACCGGCGATATAGGTCGGCGTGGTGACATAGTAGCGGGCTTTGGGTCTGCGCGCTTCGACCGCATGGACCAGCTTGGCCGTGACCGCCGAGGCGGGTAGTTCAAACTTGTCGGGCCCCGAGCTCTCATACAGCCGCCTCAGCAGTGAGTTTTCGTATTTCGCTCGTAGGGCCGAGTTTTCCCAATCAATGAACCGTTCGAATAACGGGATGGCCTTTTCACGCAGCTTTGACGTGATCGGGCCTGGTTCGATGAGGATCACGCGGATGTTTGTGTCCTTCAATTCAAGACGCATCGTGTCGCTGAGCCCTTCGATGGCGTATTTCGTCGCCACATATGCACCCCGCCATGGGAATGCCACCAGCCCAAGTACAGAAGAACATTGAACAATTCGCCCATGGCCTTGATCACGCATGACGGGAATGACCTGCCGCGTCAGTTCGTGCCAACCAAAGAAATTGGCTTCGAAGATGTGACGCAACCCGTCTGTGGGTACATCTTCGACCGCGCCGGGCAGGCCATGGGCGCCGTTGTTGAACAGGGCGTCCAGCGTGCCGCCGGTGGCCTGTAAAACCTCGGTCAACCCGGCCTTGATACTGTCTGCATCCGCATAGTCGATTCGCGGGCTTTCAAAGCCTTGGGCGCGCAACCGATCACAATCACGCTGCTGTCGGCACGAGGCAAACACCCGCCATCCTTGTGCTCGCATACCGTGTGCCGCATCAAGCCCGATACCCGAAGAACAACCTGTGATGAGAATCGATTTTTGCATGAGTGTCCCGCACCAGAATGTGCTCAATAGCTACGATCAGCATTGGGGCAGGACAATGACGCTAAACAATCAGTTTGATGTTTTTCGGACAAGCGATGTTGAAATCCATCCGACCTGTTGCCCGGGCAACACGCGCAGGCGCAACCAGCCGGTGCCCGAGTCGCTCAGAACTTCGACCTGCTGGCCGATCTGCGCTTTGCCGATGATCGGATAGATCGTACCGGGCCCATCGCGCATGTTCACGCGTGTGCCTGAAATCTCGCGGATGTCCTTTTCTGGCTCAGGCAAAGCGGGCACGCCTACTATCTCGGGATCGGCATCTGTGACCACCTGTTGAAGCGAGGCAACACCGTCTTCAAGCGATGCGAGCGCAAGCGAAACTGTCTGATCTTCGAACAAAGAGGGGTTCGCCTGCAGGCCAGCGGCCACTTGTGCCAGCATGGCCTTGGTTTCTTCTTCGGTCAGGGCTGGCTCAGGCTCTGCAAGCGGCTCAAGTGTTGGTGCAGGACGATTCGACGGGGTCGGTTCAAAGCTGACCTGTGTCACAAGCTCTTCCACCGGGGCTGAGGCCACGGGCTTAGATGCGGGACTGAAAGCTTCAGCCATACGTTGCGGATTGTCGGCGCGCAGGCCGCGTGGTTCAAAATCCGGACCTCCGCTCATCACGTAAAAGGTCCAGCCGAGTGCGGCAAATGTAATAAGAATAAGGCGCGTCATGGCGCATCCCCCAAAATCAATCGTTACAACAACAAAAAGGCAGCATTCATTTATTGTCGGAATGGTACCATATTTTGATGGCTGAGTCGAAAATCGGGGGAAAACACAGGCTTGCCTCCCCCTGTTGCAAAAAGCACGACTTGTCCCCAGCAAAATGGGCCATGCTTGCTTTACCCAGCCGCGCTTGCGTCGTATCACATCATCTATGAATGACACGATCGACGACCCCAATATGGAGGCCCCTGAAGGTGGGGGCGAGGTAGCCGAACCGCTGCGCCGCGCAATTGGTGAGCGCTATCTGACCTATGCGCTGTCCACCATCATGCACCGCGCCCTGCCGGATGCGCGGGACGGGTTGAAGCCGGTGCATCGGCGAATCCTTTATGCGATGCGCGAGTTGCGACTCAGTGCAACCGGAGGGTTCCGAAAGTCGGCCAAGATTTCCGGCGACGTGATGGGTAACTATCACCCCCATGGGGACGCTGCGATTTATGACGCGATGGCGCGTCTGGCGCAGGACTTCAACGTCCGCTACCCGCTGGTCGATGGACAGGGGAACTTCGGCAATATCGACGGCGACAACCCGGCGGCCTCGCGATACACCGAAGCGCGGATGACCATCGTGGCCGAGGCGCTACTTGAGGGTCTGAACGAAGACGCCGTCGATTTCCGCGACAACTATGATGGGACGCTGACCGAGCCGGTCGTGCTGCCCGCGCAGTTTCCGAACCTGCTGGCCAATGGTGCCAGCGGAATCGCGGTCGGCATGGCGACGAATATCCCTCCGCATAATATCTCGGAGCTGTGCGATGCCTGTCTGCATCTGATCAAGACGCCGGATGCCCGCGACGACACGTTGTTGAACTACGTGCCCGGCCCGGATTTTCCGACGGGTGGCGTCATTGTCGAGCCGCCCGAGAATATCGCGCAGGCCTATCGCACCGGGCGCGGATCTTTCCGGCTGCGCTGTAGATTTGAGGTCGAGGATCTGGGCCGCGGCCAATGGCAGATCGTGGTCACCGAGATTCCCTATCAGGTTCAGAAGTCCAAACTGATCGAAAAGATCGCTGAGCTGATTCAGACCAAGAAAATCCCAATCCTCGCCGATGTACGCGACGAATCCGCTGACGACATCCGTCTGATCCTCGAGCCGCGTTCCAAAAACGTGGACCCCGAGG
The DNA here is from genome assembly GCF_056532675.1 of Ruegeria sp. I1. Taxonomy (NCBI): domain Bacteria; kingdom Pseudomonadati; phylum Pseudomonadota; class Alphaproteobacteria; order Rhodobacterales; family Roseobacteraceae; genus Ruegeria; species Ruegeria sp. I1. Next base: position 220,605 of record NZ_JBQFNM010000007.1, read on the forward strand.
TGCTGATGGGGATGCTCTATCGCAACTCGGACCTCGAGGTGCGGTTCAGCCTGAACATGAACGTGCTGATCGACGGGGTGACGCCCAAGGTCTGTTCGATGAAGGAAGTGCTGCGCGCTTTCCTTGATCACCGGCAAGAGGTGCTGCTGCGCCGCTCGCGTCATCGAATGGCGAAGATCGACCATCGGTTGGAGGTGTTGGAGGGCTTTATCGTCGCCTTCCTCAACCTCGACCGTGTGATCGACATCATTCGATATGACGACGACCCCAAAGCCGCCCTGATGCGCGAGGATTGGGGCATCGACCACGTCCGCGCCACGGATGAATCCGACTACCTCCCACCCAAACCGGGCGAAGGCGAGCTGTCTGAAGTTCAGGTCGACGCGATCCTCAACATGCGTCTGCGCAGCCTGCGTCGTCTGGAAGAGATGGAGCTGGTCCGTGAACGCGACGAGTTGATGCTGGAGCGCGCCAATCTGGAAGATCTACTGGCCGATCCCGCTCTGCAATGGGCCAAGATAGCAGAGCAGTTAAAAGAGACCAAAAAGACCTTCGGCAAAGACTATGAAGGTGGCGCGCGCCGGACGCAGTTTGCCGAGGCAGGGCAGGTCGAGGAAGTGCCGCTTGAGGCGATGATCGACAAGGAACCGATCACGGTTGTTTGCTCTCAGATGGGCTGGATTCGCGCAATGACCGGACATATCGATCTGGCACGCGAATTGAAGTTCAAAGACGGCGACGGCCCCCGGTTCATCTTCCACGCAGAGACCACCGATCGGCTGCTGGTGTTTGCGTCAAACGGGCGGTTTTACACGGTCAGCGCCGCCAACCTGCCGGGCGGGCGTGGCATGGGCGAACCGCTGCGTTTGATGGTCGACCTGCCGAACGAGGCTCAGATCATCGACATCCTGATCCACAAACCGGGTCGAAAGCTGCTGGTGGCCTCCGACGCAGGCAACGGTTTCATGGTGCCCGAGGATGATGTGCTGGCCCAGACCCGCAACGGTAAACAGGTGCTCAACGTCAAGGATGACGAAACGGCGATGATCTGTAAGCCGGTCGCAGGCGACCATGTGGCGGTCGTATCTCAGAACGGTAAGTTCCTTGTCTTCCCGACCGAAGACCTGCCCGAGATGACACGCGGCAAAGGTGTGCGTCTGCAGAAATACAATATGGCGCGGGGCCGTCAGGGGACGCTGGAACTGGATGGCGGCCTGTCTGACATCACCACCTTCAATTGGGAGGAAGGCCTCAAATGGTCGATGGGGGGCGACAAGACTCGGCACGAGGCGGATATGTCTCAGTGGCTGGCCAAACGCGCCAGTGTTGGGAAAAAGCCCCCCTATGGTTTCCCACGCGACTATAAATTCTCGTGATCAAGGGGCTTGCGCGGGTGAATTTCTGCCGATGCGGCTTGGCACAGCCTGTGTTGGTGGGCTAAATCAAAAGAAAAACAGGCCTATCGAGACGAGACATGTTGCGCATTCTGACACTGATCACCGGATTGGCCCTGATGGGCGCCTGCACGCAGACGCAGGTTTACGAAGAACCCGAGTCACTGGGTGAATTCAAGCTGCGGGTGAACTACGCGTTTGCCGAAAAAGCGAAACAGGGTCCGGTTTCGCGCGATGCAACCCCAAAAGAATGGGAAGACGCGATCCAGAACGCGGTTGATATCCGTCTGGGGCGCTACCAAGGCGCGCAGGAATATGACATCGGCATCAGCCTCGAAGGCTATATGCTGGCTCCTCCCGGAGTTCCCGTTATCTACAATCCCAAAAGCACCGCGATTGTTTTGGTAAACGTTTATGACGTGAAAAAGAAAGAGTTTCTGGCCAAGGCCAAACAGTTCCAAGTGCTGGAAGATACGACTGGGGAAAGCGCCTTTGCCGGTTCGGGGCGCACCCGAACCAAAGAAGAGCAAATGAGTGGTTTGGCCCTTAAAGTTGCTGACCGCGTCGAAGAATGGCTGGCCGAAGAGCACAATGACAATGGCTGGTTCGACAAGCGACCAGACCTGATCCAACCGCTCGATTCTACCGAACTGGTGCAAAATCCGGCCTGAGCTCGGCTTTTCCCCAAGGATGTGCTTGATTTTCCCCCCTGAACCAAATATCTCGCGCGCGCAGATGTAACCACGGGACCAAGGGTCCCCCAAAATGCAAAAGGGCGCCTGAGGAATGGCAAAGGAAAAGTTTGAGCGTACAAAACCGCACGTCAACATCGGCACGATTGGCCACGTTGACCACGGCAAGACCACGCTGACCGCAG